>NZ_BBOX01000034.1 GCF_001553455.1 Streptomyces hygroscopicus subsp. hygroscopicus | reverse complement strand
GGCGGGGTCCCGGGCGGCAGCCCCGTGGGGTCGGCTGCGGGGTCGGCCATGGGGTCGGCTGCGGAGTCGGCCGGTGGCTCGGTGGCTCTCGCGGGCCCCGCGGAGCCTGCGCGCGGGCACTCCCGGCGGCTCTTCATCGCGCGGACCGTGGCCGCCGGGGCCACCGCCGTGGCCGCCGGAACGGTCGGTTACGGGACGTACTCCGTACTGCGCGGGCCGCGGCTGAAGCGGATCACCGTACCGCTCGCCAAGCTGCCGCGCCGGGCGCACGGCTTCCGGATCGCCGTCGTCAGTGACATCCACCTCGGGCCGATCCTGGGCCGCGCCCATACCCAGCGGATCGTGGAGACGATCAACCGCACCAGCCCCGATCTCGTCGCCGTCGTCGGCGACCTGGTGGACGGCAGTGTGGCGGACCTCGGCCCGGCCGCCGAGCCGTTGCGCGGGCTGAGGGCCCGCCACGGCAGCTACTTCGTCACCGGCAACCACGAGTACTACTCCGGCGCGGACCAGTGGGTGGACCACGTGCGCGAGCTGGGGTTGCGGCCCCTGGAGAACGAGCGCACCGAGCTGGCGGGCTTCGATCTCGCCGGGGTGAACGACATCTCGGGCGAGGACGAGGGCCACGGCCCCGACTACGGCAAGGCGCTCGGCGACCGCGACCCCTCGCGCGCCTCCGTGCTGCTCGCCCACCAGCCGGTGATGATCCACGAAGCGGTGAAGGCGGGCGTCGACCTCCAGCTGTCCGGCCACACCCACGGCGGTCAGCTGTGGCCCGGCACCTACGTGGCGGAGCTCGCCAACCCCACCGCCGCCGGTCTCGAGCGGTACGGCGACACCCAGCTCTATGTGACCCGTGGTGCGGGCGCCTGGGGACCGCCGGTACGGGTCGGGGCGCCGCCGGACGTCACCGTGGTGGAGCTCGCCTCGACCCGCGCCTGAGTGCCCGCCTGTCCGGTCTCAGCCCCGCGCCTGAGTGCCCGCCTGTCCGGTCTCAGCCCCGCGCGTGAGTGCCCGCGCATCCCCGGCCCTCGGACTGGCCCTCAGAACCGTGCCCGCGCCTCCGCGTCCCGCCTCACCGGCTCCGGGGCGCCCGCTGACGGGCCGCCCGCCGCCCGCTCCCCCGCGACCGGCTCCTCCGGCTCCCCCGGCTCCCCCGCGACCGGAGCGGACCGGTCGGTGGCCTGGCCGCCAGCGGCCGGTACGCCAGCGGCCGGTACGTCGGCGGCCGGTCCGCCCGTGGCCGGTACGCCAGCGGCTCGTACGGCACGGGCGTGCGGCAGCGTGGCGTTGCGGATCCCCGAGACGCGGTCGTGCGGGGCGAGCCGGTGCGGGTGGCGCAGGGTCTTCCACGCGCAGGTGGCCGTCAGCGCGAGCCCGGCCATCACCGCCAGCAGCTCGACGTTGCCGAGGGTGTAGAGGACCGACTCCATGCCCTGCGCGCCTGATTCGCGGATGGTGGCGATCTGCTGGTAGCGCCACGGCTCGTTGAGCAGGGTCAGCGTGGCCAGGAACAATCCCGACAGGAACGGCATCACCCACACCGCGAGCAGCAGCGCCCGCAGGATCAGCCGCCAGGCCACGAGCGGGCCGCCGTCCTCCGCTTCCAGCCGCAGCAGCAACAGCCGCTTTCCGGGCGTAGCGCCGCTCGCCAGCGGCAGCAGGACGAACCACGCCACGAAGATCGCGACGGGCAGCCATGCCGGGGCCGTTCCGCCTTGCGCGGTCATCACGACGGTGGCGAATACCGACACGACGACACATCCGGCCAGATCGACAACGAGCGCCGTCAGCCGCCGTCCGAACGGCACCGGGCGCGCCGCCAGCGCCCGTCCGTCCAGCGCCTCCAGCGTGGGCAGCATCCGTGCGACCGGTCCGGCCAGCAGCCAGCCGATCAATGCCCCCGAGGTGTTGACGATCAGGTCGTCCACGTCGAAGAGGCGGTACGGGCAGTCGTAGAGGCCCCATATCCCGGTCCACTGCGTCAGCTCGAAGGACAGCGAGACCGCGAGGCCGATCCCGGCGGTGGCGCGCAGCGAACGCCCGAAGTGGTAGCGCAGGAAGACGCCGAGCGGCAGAAGCAGCAGCAGGTTGAAGACGGTTCCGGCGACGGCGGGGTTGTGGAGGACGAGCGGGTTGAGCCCGATCTTGTGGTGCGCCTCCTTCCAGATGTCGCCGAACGTGTTGCCCGGGGTCAACTGCGGATGGGCCACCAGCGCGAACCGCTTGCACATGTCGGCGGTCTGCTTCGGCAGCGGCACGATCGTCATGCAGTAGGCGGTGAGCAGGTAGTAGAGGAAGCCGTAGAGCGACAGCGTCCGCCCTGGGGACATCACGCCGTGACGGCGGTAGAGGACGACAGCCGTCGGCAGCAGCAACACCAGTGCCAGCAGCGGGAAGAGAGCGGCGGCCGTCTTGATCGGCAGAACGTACGCAGTGGCCATGACACATGACTATACGCCATGTGTATACACGGCATGTATAGCTCGTGTGTAGAACCGGTGCTGAGGTGCAGCAGAGCCGTGCCGAGCCGTGCCGCGCCCAGCCGTGCCGAGCTGCGCAAGGAGCCGTTCCGAGCCGTGCCGAGCCATGCCGAGCCGTGCGTGCCCCACGACGAGGGCGAAGCCCCACGACGAGGGCCCCGCTGCCCGGATGTCCGGGAAGCGGGGCCCTCGTGCCCAGGCTCCGTGGCTCGGCTCAGAAGCGGCGCGTGATCAGCGCGCGCTTGACCTCCTGGATGGCCTTGGTGACCTCGATGCCCCGCGGGCACGCCTCGGTGCAGTTGAAGGTGGTGCGGCAGCGCCAGACGCCGTCCTTGTCGTTCAGGATCTCCAGCCGCTGCTCACCGCCCTCGTCACGGGAGTCGAAGATGAAGCGGTGCGCGTTGACGATCGCCGCCGGGCCGAAGTACTGGCCGTCGTTCCAGAACACCGGGCACGACGAGGTGCACGCGGCGCACAGGATGCACTTGGTGGTGTCGTCGAACCGCTCGCGGTCCTCGGCGGACTGCAGCCGCTCGCGCGTCGGCTCATTGCCCGTCGTGATCAGGAAGGGCATCACATCGCGGTACGCCTGGAAGAACGGCTCCATGTCCACGACCAGGTCCTTGAGGACCGTGAGCCCCTTGATCGGCTCGACCGTGATGGGCTTCTCCGGGCTGATGTCCTTGATCAGCGTCTTGCAGGCCAGCCGGTTGCGGCCGTTGATCCGCATGGCGTCGGACCCGCAGATGCCGTGGGCGCAGGAGCGGCGGAAAGTCAGGGTGCCGTCCAGGTCCCACTTGATCTTGTGGAGACCGTCGAGGACGCGCTCCTTCGGATCGATGTCGATCTGGAAGTCCTCCCAGACCGCCTGGTCCGAGACCTCCGGGTTGAAGCGCCGGATCCGGAAGGTGACGGTGATCAGGTGCGAGGCGGTGGCGTCGGCCGCCTCGGGCGCCTGGTCGGACTTCTCAAGCGTGGGGGTGCTCATCAGTACTTACGCTCCATCGGCTGGTAGCGGGTCTGCACGACCGGCTTGTAGTCGAGGCGGATGGACTCGGAGCCGTCCGCGCCCACCTCTCGGTACGCCATGGTGTGCCGCATGAAGTTGACGTCGTCGCGGTTCGGGTAGTCCTCGCGGTAGTGGCCGCCGCGCGACTCCTTGCGGGCCAGCGCCGAGACGGCCATGACCTCGGCCAGGTCGAGCAGGTTGCCCAGCTCGATGGCCTCCAGCAGATCGGTGTTGAACCGCTTGCCCTTGTCCTGGACGCTGACGTTCTTGTAGCGCTCGCGCAGGTGGCCGATCTCCTCGACGGCCTCCTTGAGCGTCTGCTCGGTGCGGAAGACCATGACGTTCTTGTCCATGGTCTCCTGCAGCGCCTTGCGGACCTCGGTGACCCGCTCGGTGCCGGTGGCGTCACGCAGGTTCTCCACCTGGGCGCGGACGAACCCGGCCGGGTCCTCCGGAAGCTCGACGAAGTCGGCCTTGGCGGCGTACTCCGCGGCGGCGATGCCCGCCCGGCGGCCGAAGACGTTGATGTCGAGCAGCGAGTTGGTGCCCAGGCGGTTGGCGCCGTGCACCGAGACGCAGGCGACCTCGCCGGCCGCGTACAGGCCCGGGACGACGGTGTCGTTGTCCGACAGCACCTCGCCCTGCACGTTGGTCGGGATGCCGCCCATCGTGTAGTGCGCGGTCGGCTGGATCGGGATCGGGTCCGTGTACGGCTCGATGCCCAGGTACGTCCGCGCGAACTCGGTGATGTCGGGCAGCTTGGCGTCCAGCTGCTCCGGCGGGAGGTGGGTCAGGTCGAGGTAGACGTGGTCGCCCTCGGGCCCGCAGCCGCGGCCCTCGCGGATCTCCGTGTAGATGGAACGGGAGACCACGTCCCGGGAGGCCAGGTCCTTCATGACCGGCGCGTACTTCTCCATGAAGCGCTCGCCGTCCTTGTTGCGGAGGATGCCGCCCTCACCGCGGGCGCCCTCCGTCAGCAGGATGCCCATGCGCCAGATGCCGGTCGGGTGGAACTGGAAGAACTCCATGTCCTCCAGCGGCAGCCCGCGCCGGTAGGCGACCGCCTGGCCGTCACCGGTGAGGGTGTGCGCGTTGGAGGTCACCTTGAAGAACTTGCCGCAGCCGCCCGAGGCGAAGACGACCGCCTTCGCCTGGAAGACGTGCAGCTCACCGGTGGCCAGCTCGTAGGCCACCACACCGGCGGTGCGCTTGACCCCGTCGACCTCGGTGAGCAGCAGGTCCAGGACGTAGAACTCGTTGAAGAACTCCACACCCTCCTTGACGCAGTTCTGGTACAGCGTCTGGAGGATCATGTGGCCGGTGCGGTCCGAGGCGTAGCAGGACCGGCGGACCGGGGCCTCGCCGTGGTTACGGCTGTGGCCGCCGAAGCGGCGCTGGTCGATCGTGCCGTCCGGGGTCCGGTTGAACGGCAGGCCCATCTTCTCCAGGTCGAGGACCGAGTCGATGGCCTCCTTCGCCAGGATCTCGGCGGCGTCCTGGTCGACCAGGTAGTCACCGCCCTTGATCGTGTCGAAGGTGTGCCACTCCCAGTTGTCCTCCTCGACGTTGGCGAGCGCGGCGGCCATACCGCCCTGCGCGGCGCCGGTGTGGGAGCGGGTCGGGTAGAGCTTGGTGAGCACCGCGGTGCGGCTGCGCTTGGTCGACTCGATGGCCGCGCGCATTCCGGCCCCGCCGGCGCCGACGATGACGGTGTCGTACTTGTGGATCTTCATGAGTGGATACCTCAGCCCCGGGGCCTAGCGGATGTTCGGGTCGAAGGTGAAGATCACCAGAGTGCCGAGCACGATGGTGAATCCTGCCGCCGTGTAGAGCAGCGCCTTCAGCCACAGGCGGGTGTTGTCCCGCTCCGCGTAGTCGTTGATGATCGTGCGCAGGCCGTTCGCGCCGTGCAGCGTGGCGAGCCAGAGCATGATCAGATCCCATGTCTGCCAGAACGGCGAGGCCCAGCGGCCGGCCACGAAGGCGAAGCCGATCTTGGTGACGCCGCCGTCCAGGACCAGCTGGATCAGCAGGTGGCCCAGGACCAGGACGACCAGCAGGACGCCGGACAGGCGCATGAAGAGCCAGCCGTACATCTCGAAGTTCGTACGGGTCGACCTGGGCGTCTTGCGGGTACGGGCCCGCGGCGGCTCGATGACCGGGGCCGGATGATCCACGTCGTACCCGGTGACCGAGTCGCTCGCGGGGGTGGTGGTCTCGGCGGACATGTGCGTCAGCTCCCGAACAGTTCGCGCAGCGTGTGCTGGAGGACCGGGTAGAAGGCACCGGCCATCAGCACGACCCAGATACCGACGACGGCCCAGAGCATCTGGCGCTGGTACTTCGGCCCCTTGGACCAGAAGTCCACGGCGATGACGCGGAGGCCGTTGAGGGCGTGAAACAGGATGGCGGCCACCAGGCCGTACTCCATCAGGTTTACGACGGGATTCTTGTACGTCGCGACGACCTTGTCGTACGCCTCGGGCGAGACGCGGACCAGCGACGTGTCCAGCACATGTACGAACAGGAAGAAGAAGATGAGGACGCCGGTGACTCGATGAGCCACCCAGGACCACATGCCTTCCCGGCCGCGATACAGCGTTCCAGCCGGCACGGAAAAACCCTCCGGAAGCGGGATTGGGGCCTGCCGGCTTCGCGGTCGGTCGGGCCCGGCCGGGTACGGTCCACCGGCCCTGGCCATGGTACCGACGCGGTGTCGGTGCGGCCGCCCGGGGGGCTCAGGTGTGATCGATCGGACGCGTACGGGCGCTCTATGCGATGCGGAACCCCGGCATTCGCGGCAAACAGGGCTGGCTCGAGGCCAGCCGGACGAGCCGACCGCGGGCGATGCGCCGCAGCTCCTCGGCGGTGTTGTCCCGCTCCGCCTCCCGCTCGTTGCCCAGCCGGTCCCGGATTCCGCTGAGCAGCCGGTCGAGCCGTTCCTCGGGCCGCAGGTCATCCAGGCAGATGACGAAAACGTGACCGAAACGATGCTCATAGGCGTCGTGGGCGGCCTGGAGCGCGGTGTGGGCGGCGAGCGCCCCCAGACTGTCCGCGGGCGGCAGCTCATGGCCGACGACCGACTCGTCCGCGAGCGCCTCGTCCAGATCGGCGGGGGTGAGGTCGTAGCTGGCCTCGTCCCCGGCGGCCAGCAGCGCCTCCAGATCGGGGTACGGGCGGTGGGCCGCGATCAGCCGGGCCCAGCGGCGGCTGCCGCAACAGGAGAGCAGCGCGGCCTCGGCCGCGCCGGCGGGGGCGTGGTTGAACCGGTCGAGGCGGGAGGCTGTGGCGCGGAACCTGGACCTGGACAGCGTGGACTCCTCGGACACGCGGGGGACACGCGGGGAAGGGACGCCCGGGAGGGGCGCGGGAGACGTGGCGGGGCGTGTGGGCGGTACACGTTAACGACTTACCGGGGCGGGTGTGGCGGAGGGGATGCGATATCACCCGAACGGGGACGTTTTGCTGCATGTGATGGACGGCATTCGGGACGAGTGTGTTTTTCGCCGGAAAATGCGCTGGAACGCCGTCACCGATGCGCGTGGGAAACGGCCACCGGGGCGCGGTCACGGGAAGGCCCACGGAACACGTGAGCCGGGCAAGGTTCACCGGGACCCGTGGGCCCAGGGTTCACCCGGGGTGCGGTGGGCCGGGCAAGGTTCACCCGGGACACGTAGTCCGGGCAAGGTTCACCCGGGCGCGGTCGCCGGGAAGGCTCACCGGGACGCGTTCGCCGGGACGCGTTCGCCGGGACGCGTTCGCCGGGACGCGTTCGCCGGGAAAGGCTCGGCAGGGGCACGTGGCGGGCATACGCCCAAGGCGTGCGACCGCGGCGAGAAGAACCACCCCGCGAGCGCCTGACGGCGCCGGACGGCGCCGGACCGCTCCCGAAACGGGGAGGCGCAGAGGAGGGACACAGCCATGGGACTGCCGCTCAGAGCGACCAAGGCGGCCCGCGTCCGCGGTCTCGCCGCCGGCGCCGCCGTCACCCTCGTCCTGACATCCCTCGGCTGTCAGACGGAGACCGGCCGGCACCCGTCCGGCGCCCGCCCCTCGGCGCACACCGCGACCGCCACATCCGCGACCACCTCCCCGGGCCGGTCCCCCTCGGCCGTCCCGCCCCGGGGCGCGGCCTCCGCACCGCCCCGCACCATCCCGTCCGTCCGCGACTTCACCCCGGCCTCGGGCCCCGGCTGGCGGCCCGGCAGCGGCAGCCGGGTGGTGGCCGACCCGCGGGGCCCGCTCGGTGACGAGGCCCGCATGATCGCAGCGGAGCTGGGGCTCCGTACCGCCTCCGGCCCCGCCCGCCGCGGTGACCTCTCCCTCGTCCTCGCCCGGGGGCAGAGCGGCGGCCGTGAGGCGTACACGCTGACGGTCGGCGACGGCCGGGCGCGGATCACCGGTCCGGCCGACGCGGGCGTCTTCTACGGCACCCGCACCGTGAAACAGGCCCTGCGCTCCGGCGGACGGCTCCCCGAGGGCGTGATCCACGACCGGCCCGGCCGCCCACAGCGCGGCCTCAACCTGGACATCGCGCGCAAGTTCTTCACGGCCGGGTGGATCGAGGCGCGGATGCGTCAGATGGCCGATCTCAAGCTCAACCAACTGGCCCTGCACTTCTCGGACGACCAGGGCTTCCGCATCCAGAGCAGCTCCCACCCCGAGATCGTCTCGCCCCAGCACCTCACCAAGGCCCAGGTCCGGCAGATCGTCGCGCTCGGACAGCGGCTGCACATCACCGTCATCCCCGAGATCGACTCGCCGGGCCACCTCGGCGCGGTCATCAAGGCGCATCCGCAGCTCCAGCTGCGCAACGCCGGCGGCACCACGTTCCAGGGGTCCGTGGACATCTCCAAGCCGGCCGCGGCCCGCATCGTCGATCAGCTGATGCGCGAGTACGCCCCGCTCTTCCCCGGCAAGTGGTGGCACCTGGGCGCCGATGAGTACCTCGCGCTCACCGTCAAGGATCCGCAGGCGTCGTTCCCGGGGCTGGCGGCCGCCGCGAAGCGGAAGTACGGCCCCAGCGCCCGGGTGCAGGACCTGGTCACCGGCTGGCTGAACGACCGGGCACGGCTCGCGCGGCAGCTGGGCAAGCAGCCCAAGGCGTGGAACGACGGCTTCTTCACCGGCGTCGTCGTCAACCCCGACAAGAACATCGAGGTCGAGTACTGGACGGGACGGCTGAAGGAGACCGCCCGGCAGCCGCTGGAGTATCTGCGGGAGGGCCGGAAGGTGGTCAACCTCAACGACGCGTACCTCTACTACGTGCTCGGCGAGCCCAGCGGTTTCACCTATCCGACCGGTGAGCGCATCTACGAGGAGTGGTCCCCGGCGGTCCTGCGCGGCTCCACACCCATCGCCGACAAGAGCCTGACCGGGCCGAACCGGGTGCTCGGTGCCCGTTTCGCGATCTGGGGTGACCACCCCGAGGCCCAGACCCCGGCGCAGGTCGCCCAGGGCATCCGGCTGCCGCTCGCGGCGCTGGCCCAGCGGGTGTGGGATCCCGGGAAGCCGCCGCTGAGCTGGTCGGAGTTCACCCGGCTCGCCGAGCGGCTCGGGGTCTGACAACCGCTCGCACCGCACCTGACCAGGGAAAACGCAAGGGGGCGAGGCGGAAGCGGAGACCGGGCGGCGCGGGAGGAAGAAGGACGGTCGGGGCCGCCACCCCCCACAGGAGAGGCCCCGACCGTCGTCCAGGGAGAGCCCGTGAAGGGCTCGTACTTCTTACAGCGTCGCACGCCTCGATTGCGTCACACCTCCCCTTGCGCGAAAACCGGGGACGTCACCCCGCGCCCCGGGGCCGGTTCCGCTCTGGACTTGACCGGTCGGATGCCCGTAACGTGCAGGTCCGCGCTCTGGGCGCGGGCAGAGGCTCATTTTCTCGCGTGGCCTGGAGCGGGCCACGTTCCCAGGGGGACTCCAAGACCATGTATCCGTGTGGGAACTGCCGCGCTGTCGCCGTCGGCCCCGACGGTCGCTGTGCCGCATGCGGAACCTACCAGCAGCAGCTCCAGCAGCCGTCGGCCCCGCTCCAGACGCCGCAGACGCCCGGCGGCTACCCGGCCGCCCCGCCGATGGGCATGCCGGCCGGCGGGGTCGATCTGCGGCGCGGACTTTCCACCACGCTCATCGTGCTGTTCGGTGTGGCGCTGCCGGCGCTGATCTTCGTCCTGGTGGGCCGGGGCGACCAGTACGGCGTCATCGCGGACATGGTCGACAGCGGCTGGGCGACCGACCGGACCCTCAAGGACCTGGAGGACGCGGACGACGTCTACACGACGGGGGCGGTCCTCTACTTCTTCATCATGGTCGCGATCGCCGTCGTCTGGGCGATCTGGTTCCGGCGGCTGCGGCTGAACGCCGAGGTCTTCGCGCCCGGTCGGCACCGTTTCGGCAGCGGTTGGGCGGCCGGTGCGTGGTTCACCCCCGTCGTCAACCTCTGGTTCCCCAAGCAGATCGCCAACGACATCTGGCGCGCCAGCTCCCCGAGCGGGCCGCACGAGGTCCGCCGGGGACTGCTCAACGCGTGGTGGGTGACCTGGATCGTCGCCGCCGTCGCCAACGCCATCGGAACGATCCGCTACAACGCCCTGCGGGCGAAGACCGATGACCACCTGATGAGCTACGCCGAAGCCAAGAGCAACCTGGGGGAACTGCGCGACATCCTCGCGGTGGAGGTGTTCGCCACTGTCGTCCTCATCGCCGCGGCGGTCCTCGCGCTGCTGCTGGTCCGGCAGATCACCGCGATGCAGGAGCGGCGCGCCTCGCTGCCGCCGCAGCTGGCCGGCCCGGCCCCGTACGGCATGCCCGCGCCGAACCCGTACGGCGTCCCGTCCCCCGGGGCCGCGCCGTACGGTGCCCCGGCACCCGGGTCCGCGCCGTACGGTGCTCCCCAGATGCCGCCGACCCCGCCGACCCCGCCACCCGGCCGGCCCGGGCAGCAGCCGCCGCCCTACGGGCAGGGCTAGCCCGCGGTACGCCGGGATCGACCGGACCACGGATTCTCCGAGTGGGGCAGGAAGAGAGCGTGCAGGGGGACGACGCGGAACTGACCGCCGCGGTGAGCGCGGCGCAGAGCGGGGACGAGACCGCATTCCGGACCGTGTACCGGTCCGTGCACCCTCGTCTCCTCGGCTATGTGCGCACGCTGGTCGGTGAGGGGGACGCGGAGGACATCACCTCCGAAGCCTGGTTGCAGATCGCCCGCGACCTGCACCGGTTCAGCGGGGACGCCGACCGCTTCCGCGGCTGGGCGGCCCGGATAGCCCGGAACCGCGCACTGGATCACATACGGATGCGCGGGCGCCGCCCGGTGATCGGCGGCGATGAGTCGGAGCTGGAGTTCCGCGCGTCCGACGCGGACACGGCCGGTGAGGCGATGGAGGCCCTCGGCACCGGCCGGGCGCTCGGGCTGATCGCCCAGCTGCCGCAGGACCAGGCCGAGGCGGTGGTGCTGCGGGTGGTCGTCGGCCTCGACGCCAAGAGCGCGGCCGCGGTGCTGGGCAAACGGCCGGGTGCGGTGCGCACCGCGGCCCACCGGGGTCTGCGGCGGCTCGCCGATCTGATCGGGCCGGTGACCGGGGGCGATCCGGCGCTCGACGGGGTCCCGGGGCAGCGTGAGTCACAGGGCGGCGGCGCAACCAAGCCGAGTGTGGCGAAGTCTGCTGGTGTGACGGATTCACGCGCGCCAACGCAGAAGGACATGTGATGGCCGAAGACCACCGCTACAGCTGGCTGGATGACAGTGCCGCGGAGCGGTTGCTTCGCGGCGAACCGGTCGAGGGGCAGCCCGGAGCCCCGGGCGGCCGGGACGGCCAGTCATATGCCGAAGCGGAACGGTTGGCGGCCGTGCTCAGCGCCGTCGTCGGCGCGGCCCGCCCGGCGGCCCCCTCCGGCGCGTCCCCGCTTCCGGGTGAGGACGCGGCCGTGGCCGCCTTCCGCGCCGCCCGTGCCGAGGCCCAGGCGGACGCCGTGGCCGGGATGGACGCCGCCCGGCGGCCCCATCGGGGCCGGTGGCCGGGCCGGCGGCAGCCGCGGCTGCGCCGCCCGCTGCGCGCGGGCATGGTCGCGGCGGTGGCCGGGTGTGCGCTGAGCGGTTTCGCGGTCGCGGCGGCGGCGGGGGTGCTGCCGACGCCGTTCGGCCAGGGCGATGACACGCCGGGCCCCTCGGCCAGCATGCCGGAGACCGGCCCCGGCGGGGAGTCGGTCCGGCCGGAGATCTCGGAGGACGGTGTGTCGACGTCGCCCGCCCCCAGCGGTTCGGGCGACAACGATGCCAGCGACGTGGGCGCGAGCGGCGATCAGGGCGGAAGCGCCTCCTCCGGTGCCCCGGACGACGACACGGGCGCGGGCCAGGGCGAGCACGGCAGGGCGGACAACCCCTCGTCGGGCGGCTCCTCGAAGGGAATCCCGGGCGTTCCGGCATGGGCGCTCGACGTCTGCCGCCAGTACCTGGCATCGGAGTCGGGCGGGGGCGCGGAGCTCGACAAGAAGTCGCTGAAGAAGCTGGCCAGGGCGGCCGGCGGCATGTCCGCGATCAACGGCTACTGCGGCCGGGTCCTCGGCGCGGACGGTACGGGCACCCCGCGCACCGACAACGGTTCGAACGGCAACGGCAACGGCGGCAACGGGAACGGGAACGGGAACGGCGGCAACGGGAACAGCGGCGGCGACACGGGTGCGGACGGCGGCGGCGATACGGGAAATGACGGCGGGGGCGGCGGCTCCGACCCCCTGCCCCCGCCCCCTCCGGCCGACGACACCACCGGTACGCCGGGCGACACCACGCCATCGACGCCGGGCGACTCCGTGACGTCGACGGACCCCACGGCGCCCACGGGTTCACCTGCCTCGGGTGACCCGGCCACCGTCGCGGAAACGAGTGCCGGCTGAGGCTCCGGCACTCAGGTGTGACGTTTTTGCGGGCGGTGACGCTGTAAGAAACGGGCCGACTGGTCATCGGCCGCGCGGGAGCCGAGGTTCCCCCCGTACCGACGGCTCCGCGCATCCGGCGCGGGCAGAGCACGTTCCCCCGGCTCTGCCCGCGCCGCTCCCGCTCCTCTTCTCCGCTCGGCTTCGCCTTGTGCCCGTTCGGGCGCTTCGGCCTGCCCCGCTACCGCTGGGGAGGCGCCCCCGGCCGCGCTACTTGTAGACCACGACCTTGTCGCCCGCCTTCACCTGGTCGAAGAGCGCGGCGATCTTCTTCTTGTCCCGGACGTTCACACAGCCGTGCGAGGCGCCGCTGTAGCCGCGGGCGGCGAAGTCCGCCGAATAGTGCACCGCCTGACCACCGCTGAAGAACATCGCGTACGGCATCGGGGTGTCATAGATCGTCGATACGTGGTCCCGGCTCTTGAAGTTGACCTGGAACAGCCCCTCCCGGGTCGGGGTGTACTCCGAGCCGAAGCGCACGTCCATCGCCGACACCACCCGGCCGTTGACCATCCAGGCCAGGGTGCGGCTGCTCTTGCTGATGCACAGCACCCGGCCGGTCTTGCACCGCGGATCCGGCTTGGCCAGCGGAAGGGTGGTCGGCGGATACAGCTCGTCGCGGGTGGGCGTCCTGGTCGCCGAGCGCAGTGAGGTCCAGGTGCGCTGGTCCACCGAACCGGTGGCCGTCAGACCGTGGCCCCGCTGGTAGGCGCTGACCGACGCCTGGGTGATGGTGCCGAAGTAGCCGGTGGGGTTGCGCTGGAAGAGGCCGAGTGCGCGCAGCCGCGCCTGGAGCTCGCGCACCCGGTCCCCGCTGGTGCCGAAGGGGACGACGGGTGGGGCCACCCTCGGCGCGGTGCGCCGCGGGGCGGCCGGCGTCGCGGCGCGCGGCGGGTGCACCACGGCCTTGGCCTTGGGCGTGGCCTTGGGCTTGGCCGTGGGCTTGTGGGTGAACGTGCGATGCGGCCGGGGCGTCTCCCGCGCGGGTGCGCTCGTACTGGCCAGGGCCCGGGGCCCGTCCTGCCCCCGGCCGTCCACGGTCGCTTCCCCTGCCCGGCACCCCGCGACCAGTGCCGCCGCCGTGGCCGTGGCCAGCGCCGTGCCGACCACCGCTGTCCGGTGCATCTGAACCCCCCACTCCACTGATCTTCTGCCCTGAATGCTTCCCGAGGCTGCCACGGGGCGAACCTCGACGCATGCTGTGTAGGAGGCCCCCTAGCGGAAGAGGACCCGGTATCAGCCATCACATCAGCCATCACAGAGGGGTGAACCCATGGCGCGTGAGTCCGAGTCGGGATTCCCCATCGACCCGGTGTACGGGCCCGGGGCGCTCAGCGGCTGGGATCCGGCCGGGCGGCTGGGCGAGCCGGGGGAGTACCCCTTCACCCGCGGGGTCTATCCGACGATGTACACCGGCCGCCCCTGGACGATGCGCCAGTACGCGGGGTTCGGCACCGCCGCCGAGTCCAACGCCCGCTACCGGCAGCTGATCGAGCACGGCACCACCGGACTGTCGGTGGCCTTCGACCTGCCGACCCAGATGGGCTACGACTCCGACGCCCCCCTCGCGCACGGCGAGGTCGGCAGGGTCGGCGTGGCCATCGACTCGATCGAGGACATGCGGGTGCTGCTGGCGGGCATCCCGCTGGACCGGGTCTCGACCTCGATGACCATCAACGCGCCCGCGGCCCTGCTGCTGCTCCTCCACCAGCTCGTCGCCGAGGAGCAGGGCGTGGCCGGGAGCCGGCTGACCGGCACCATCCAGAACGACATCCTCAAGGAGTACATCGCCCGCGGCACCTACATCTTTCCGCCCGGCCCCTCGCTGCGGCTGGTCGCGGACACCTTCCAGTACTGCCGGGCCGAGCTGCCGAAGTGGAACACCGTCTCGATCTCCGGCTACCACATGGCCGAGGCCGGGGCCTCGCCCGCGCAGGAGATCGCCTTCACCCTCGCCGACGGCATCGAGTACGTCCGTACGGCCATCGCGGCGGGCATGGACATCGACGACTTCGCGCCCCGGCTCTCCTTCTTCTTCGTCTCCCGCACCACGCTGCTGGAGGAGGTCGCCAAGTTCCGTGCCGCGCGCCGGATCTGGGCGCGGGTGATGCGGGAGGAGTTCGGCGCCCGCGATCCGAGGTCCCAGATGCTGCGGTTCCACACCCAGACCGCGGGGGTCCAGCTCACCGCCCAGCAGCCCGAGGTGAACCTCGTGCGCGTCGCGGTCCAGGGCCTGGCCGCCGTGCTCGGCGGCACCCAGTCCCTGCACACCAACGCCTTCGACGAGGCCATCGCCCTCCCCACCGAGACCTCGGCCCGGCTGGCGCTGCGCACCCAGCAGGTGCTGGCGCACGAGACCGATGTGACGGCGACCGTGGACCCCTTCGCGGGTTCCTATGCCGTCGAGTCGCTCACCGACGCCGTCGAGGAGGCGGCCGTCGGCCTGCTGCGGCGGGTCGAGGACCTGGGCGGCGCGGTGGCCGCCATCGAGCGGAACTTCCAGAAGGAGGAGATCGAGCGCAACGCCTACCGGATCGCCCACGAGACGGACGCGGGGACGCGGGTGGTGGTCGGCGTCAACCGCTTCCAGCTGGAGGAGGAGGCGCCGTACGAACCGCTGCGGGTGGACCCGGAGATCGAGGCGCGGCAGCGCGACCGGCTGGCCCGGCTGCGCGCCGGGCGCGACCGGTCGGCGGTGAGCGCGGCGCTGTCGGCCCTGCGGAAGGCCGCCGGGAGCGAGCCGGGCACGGCGGGCACGGCCAATGTCCTGTACCCGATGAAGGACGCGCTCGCGGCGCGGGCCACGCTCGGCGAGGTCTGTGACGCGCTGCGGGAGGTGTGGGGGACATACCAGCCGGTGGACGCGTTCTGAGGGAGCCGTTGGCGGCCGTTCTGAGAGAGCCGTCGGCAGCCGGGCGGACGGGGCCGTATCCGGGCCGTTGTCAGGGGTTTGGGTGACACTGGAGCCATGTCGTCGTCACCCCGCCGCACCTGCCCGGTCTGCACCCGTCAGATCGCGGTCGTCGGCGGGCGCTTCGCCCGCCACGACCCGCCGGGGCGGCGCTCCGGCTATGAGCTGATCTCCTGCCCCGGGCTCGCGACCCGGATGGCGCCGCTGCTCACCCAACCCC
>NZ_BBOX01000033.1 GCF_001553455.1 Streptomyces hygroscopicus subsp. hygroscopicus | reverse complement strand
CGGGGCGGCGCTCCGGCTATGAGCTGATCTCCTGCCCCGGCTCGCGCCGGATGGCGCCGCTGCTCACCACCCCGCCGAAGCTGTTCGGGGAGGAGGAGCCGCCGACGCCGGGGCAGCAGACGCTGTTCTAGCAGCGGACGGCTGTCGTTCCGCTGGGCGGGTCGCCGGTCCGCTGGGTGGCTGTCGTTCCGCTGGACGGCCGCCGGGCCGCTGCCCGGGGGAGCGGTTCGAAGGCTCGCTAGAGGATCCCGAGCCGGGTGGTGAGCATCGCGAGGACGACGACGAGCGCCCAGCCGAGCAGGTGCTCCATCAGACGGTCCCAGTCGTCGGAGGGGCCTCCGGTGCGGGAGCGGAGGCGGGTGCGGCGCGCCGCGGCGTCGGTCATGCGGGTGTCCTCTGTGCTCAGCGATGATCGTGATGAACGTGGTGAAAATGGTGAAAGTCGAGGAAACGGGTCATCACCGTTGCCCAGGGTGCGAGGAGAAGCCGCCTGGGGTAAAGGGGAAGTGGCCGAACTCACCCGAGGAGGTCCACGGTGACCAGCGTCATTCCCACGGGTCTCGGCGAGCGGGCCCGCGCCCTGGCCGGCGGCGAGGTGACCTCCCGTGCGCTGGTCGAGCGGGCGCTCGAGCGTATCGCCGAGACCCAGCCCACCCTGAACGCCTTCCGCCGGGTCCGGGCCGAGGCCGCCCTGCGCGAGGCCGCCGAGGCCGACCGGCGGCTGGCGGCGGGGGAGCGGCTGCCGCTGCTCGGGGTGCCGATCGCGGTCAAGGACGACACGGACGTGGCGGGTGAACCCACCGCCTTCGGCTGCTGCGGAGACTTCCCGGTCAAGGTGGCGGACGGCGAGGCGGTCCGGCGGCTGAGGGCGGCCGGGGCCGTGATCGTCGGCAAGACCAACACCCCCGAACTCGGCCAGTGGCCGTTCACCGAGGGGCCCGCCTTCGGCGACACCCGTAACCCCTGGAACCCGGAGCACACTCCCGGCGGCTCCTCCGGCGGCGCCGCGGCCGCCGTCGCCGCCGGTCTGGTCCCCGCCGCGCTCGGCTCCGACGGCGCGGGCTCGATCCGTATCCCCGCCGCCTGGACCCACCTCGTCGGCATCAAGCCACAGCGCGGCCGGATCTCCACCTGGCCGGACGTCGAGTCCTTCAACGGCATCACCTGCATCGGGCCGCTGGCCCGTACGGTCGCCGACGCGGCGCTGCTGCTGCACGTCGCGAGCGGCAACTGCGAGGGGGACCTGCACTGCCCGGAGCCGGTTGACGTGCTGTCCGCCGTGGAACGCGACCCGGGGCGGCTGCGGATCGCCCTCTCGTTCAAGACGGCCTTCACGGGGACGCCGAAGCGGCTGGACCCGGTCGTGCGGGACTCGGTCGTCCGGCTCGCCGAGCGGCTGGCGGCCCTCGGCCATGAGGTCGTGGCGGCCGAGCCGCGCTATGGGCTGGTGGGGCTCTCCTTTCTGCCGCGCGCCACGGCCGGGCTCATGGAATGGTCCGGCCGGGTCCCCGACCCGCTCCTGCTGGACGTCCGCACCCGTTCGGCCGCCCGCAACGGCCGCCTGCTGTGCGGCGCCGCGCTGCGGTGGGCGCGGGCGCACGAGGAGGCGCTGCAGCGCCGGGTCGGGGCGATCTTCGAGCGGTTCGATGTGGTCCTCTCCCCGACGACGGCCACGCCGCCGCCGCGGATCGGGGCCATGGCCCACCTCTCCAGCTGGCAGACCGACCGCGCGATGATCGCGGCCTGCCCGTACGCCTGGCCGTGGAACGTCCTGGGCTGGCCCGCGATGAGCGTGCCCGCCGGGTTCGCCGATCCCGAGCGCACCCTGCCGCTGGGTGCCCAGCTCCTCGGCCCGGCGGGCAGCGAGCCCGTGCTGATCTCGCTGGCGGCCCAGCTCGAGGCCGACCAGCGGTGGTACGAACACTGGCCCCAGGTGTCCCTCCCCGGCACACCGTGAGCCCGCCCGCACACGGTTCAGACATCCCGTTCGGAGGGAGCAGGGTGACCCTGTTCCCGGACGTCTTCCGTCCCGAACAGCGCCTGGAAGTGGATCGAGACCGGCCCGCGCCCGGCCGACAGCCGGAGCGGGCCGCGGCCGGCCGGCGGGCTCGGGGCCGTCAGCCGGGGCCGCCTCACGGGGCCAGGATGTCCAGCTCCCGCAGGGCCCCCACGGTGATCTCCCGCGTGTAGCGCTCCGCCGCCTCCGCGTCGCCCGCGCGGACCGCTTCGGCCACGCGGACGTGGAGGGTGACCGCCTCCGGGTCGGGGTCGCTGAACATGACGCGGTGCTGGGTGCGGCCGGTCAGGACCTCGGCGACGACGTCGCCGAGGCGGGCGAACATCTCGTTGCCCGACGCGCGCAGGATCACGCGGTGGAAGGCCACGTCGTGGACCAGGTACGCGGGCAGCTGCTGGCCGCGTGAGGTGGCGACCATGTTGAGCGCGTGCTCGGTGAGTTCGGCGCACTGCTCGGGGGTGGCGTGCTCGGCGGCCAGCGCGGCCGCGGCCGGTTCGATGGCGGAGCGCAGGGCGGTCAGGGAGCGCAGCTGGCGGGGGCGGTCGGGACCGGCCAGGCGCCAGCGGATGACCTGGGGGTCGAAGACGTCCCACTCCTCGGTGGGGCGCACCGTCACCCCGACCCGGCGACGGGACTCGACCAGGTGCATGGACTCCAGGACCCGCACCGCCTCCCGGACGACCGTGCGGGAGACGTCGTAGCGCCGCTCCAGTTCGTCCGTGCGGAGCACCGTGCCGGGCGGGTAGTCGCCCGCGGTGATCGCGGGGCCGAGCGATTCCAGGACGCGGTCGTGCAGCCCCCGGCCCCTGGGCCTCTGACCACGGCCCTCGGGCCCCTGTTCGTCCATGCGCTCAGCCTACGTGGCCACCCACCTCCCAAATAAGTATGACTTTTAAGTCACAGGCTCTTGAATACGTCGTATCTGTGGGGTTGAGTGTGCCCGGCGCCGAGGTCGAAGAAGACAGCGAGGTTTCAACGATGCACGCCCCCCAGGTTGTCGTGGTCATGGGAGTGTCCGGTACGGGCAAGACCACGGTCGGCCCCCTGCTGGCGGCGGAACTCGGCGTTCCGTACGCCGAGGCGGACGACTTCCACCCGCCGGCCAACATCGCCAAGATGTCGGCCGGGACCCCGCTGGACGACGACGACCGGCGCCCCTGGCTGGACGCCATCGGTGCCTGGGCGCACCACCACGCCGAGGGCGGCGGGGTGGTGAGCTGCTCCGCGCTCAAGCGGGCCTACCGCGACCGGCTGCGGTCCGCCGCGCCGGGCATCGTCTTCCTCCATCTGACCGGTGACCGCTCGCTGATCGCCGAGCGGATGAGGGAACGCAAGGGCCACTTCTTCTCCGAGAAGCTGCTCGACTCACAGATCGCCACGCTCGAACCCCTTCAGGAGGACGAGCGCGGCGTGGCCGTCGACGTCGCTCCCGAGCCGAAGATCATCACCGAGCGGGCCGCCCACGCGCTGCGGCGGCTCGAACACCAGTAACGCACGTTAGGAACCCGCCCGTGAGCAGACTCAGCGTCGAGATGCTGGCAGCGGACACCGCCGACCCGATCACGTCGGCCGGTCACGCACAGCTGGGCATAGCCGTCCTCGTCGGCATAGCCGTCCTCGTCCTCCTCATCACCAAGACCAAGCTGCACGCGTTCCTGTCGCTGACGATCGGCTCACTGGTGCTCGGCGCCGTCGCGGGAGCCCCGCTGGACAAGGTCATCACCAGCTTCTCCAGCGGGCTGGGGTCGACCGTCGCGGGCGTCGGTGTGCTGATCGCCCTCGGTGCGATCCTCGGCAAGCTGCTCGCCGACTCCGGGGGCGCCGACCAGATCGTCGACACGATCCTCGCCAAGGCGAGCGACCGGACGATGCCGTGGGCGATGGTGCTGATCGCGGGCATCATCGGGCTGCCGCTCTTCTTCGAGGTCGGCATGGTGCTGATGATCCCGGTGGTGCTGCTGGTCGCCAAGCGCGGCAACTATTCGCTGATGCGGATCGGCATCCCGGCACTCGCGGGCCTGTCCGTGATGCACGGACTGGTGCCGCCGCACCCCGGCCCGCTCGCCGCGATCGACGCGGTCCACGCCGACCTGGGGATCACCCTGGCGCTCGGCGTCCTCATCGCCGTGCCCACCGCCATCATCGCGGGCCCGGTCTTCTCCCGCGTCGCCGACCGCTGGGTGCGGGTCACCCCGCCGGACGGGCTGGTCCCCACGCGCCCGTCGGAGGAGCTGGAACGGCGCCCCGGATTCGGCGTCACCGTGGCCACCGTGCTGCTCCCGGTCGTGCTGATGCTCATCAAGGCGCTCGTCGACATCGTGGTGGACGACCCGGAGAACCACGTCCAGCGGGTCGCCGACGTCATCGGCGCCCCCCTGATCGCGCTGCTGGCGGCGGTGATCGTGGGCATGTTCACGCTGGGCCGCGCGGCGGGCTTCACCCGGGACCGCATCTCCTCCACCGTCGAGCACTCGCTCGCGCCGATCGCCGGGATGCTGCTGATCGTCGCCGCGGGCGGCGGGTTCAAGCAGACGCTGATCGACATCGGCGTGGGCAAGATGATCATGGACATCTCGGAGAGCTGGAACGTCTCCGCGCTGCTGCTCGCCTGGCTGATCGCGGTCGCCATCCGGCTCGCCACCGGCTCGGCGACCGTGGCCACCATCTCCGCCGCCGGGCTGATGACGCCGCTGGCCGCGGACATGTCCAGCACGCATGTGGCGCTGCTGGTGCTGGCCATCGGCGCCGGATCGCTCTTCTTCAGCCATGTCAACGACGCGGGGTTCTGGCTGGTCAAGGAGTACTTCGGGATGAGCGTGGGGCAGACGGTGCGGACCTGGTCCGTGATGGAGACGGTCATCTCCGTCGTCGCGCTCGCCTTCGTCCTGCTGCTGTCACTGGTGATCTAGCACCTTGTCGCATGCGAGGCGAGTAGAGGTGGAAGAGGTAGGGGTACGCACGCGATGACCACACATCCGCTCTTCGACATCGCGGGCCGCACCGCGCTGGTCACCGGCTCCAGCCGGGGCATCGGCCACGCCCTCGCCCGCGGGCTGGCGGAGGCCGGCTGCACGGTGGTGCTCAACGGCCGCGATCCGCGGGCCCTCGAGGAGGCCGCGAAGGCCGTCGCCGACTCCGGCGGCGCCGGAGCGGCGGTGCACACCGCCGCGTTCGACGTCACCGACGGCCCGGCCGTGGCCGCCGGGATCGCCGAGGTGGAGGAGCGGGTGGGGCCGCTCGACATCCTGGTCAACAACGCCGGGATGCAGAACCGGGCGCCGCTGCTGGAGTTCACCGACACCGCCTGGCAGCAGATCGTGGACACCAACCTCACCAGCGCCTTCCTGGTGGGCCGGGAGGCCGCCCGGCGGATGACCACCCGCGGCCACGGCAAGATCATCAACATCTGCTCGCTGCAGAGCGAGGTGGTCCGCCCCGGAATCGCCCCGTACGCGGCGACCAAGGGCGCGCTGAAGATGCTCACCAAGGGCATGTGCGCGGACTGGGGCCGGTACGGCATCCAGGTCAACGGGCTCGGCCCCGGCTACATCGAGACCGAGCTGACCCGGCCGCTGGTCGAGGACGAGGAGTTCAGCGCCTGGGTACGCGGACGGACCCCGGCCGGCCGCTGGGGCCGCACCGAGGACCTGGTCGGCGCGCTGCTCTATCTCGCGTCCCCCGCCTCGGACTTCGTCAGCGGACAGGTGCTGTACGTCGACGGCGGCATGACGAGCGTGCTGTGAGCCTTGCTGGGCTCCCTGCGCTGGCCCCTGCCGGGCCGCCTGCGTTGGCTCCTGCTGGGCTTTCTGCGTTGGCCCCTGCCGGGCTGCCTGCTTTGGCCCCTGCCGGGCCGCGGCTCTCTGCTGGGCCCTGGCCCGTTGCCGGGTTCCGGCCCTCTGCTGGGGTCCTTGCTGGGCCCACTGCTGGGTTCCGGCCCCCTGCTGGGGCCCTTGCGGGGTCCTGGCCCGTTGCCGGGGCCCTTGCCGGGCTCCCTGCGGGGACACCCCTGCTGGCCCCGGCCTTCTGCTGGGCCCTGACCCCCTACCGGGGTCCTTGCCGGGCCGCCCGCTGGCGGCCCCCTGCCGGGACCCCCGCTGTGAACCCTGTTGGGAATCTGTGGAAGTGATTGAGGAGGCTGGCCGGATGGTGCTGGGTTGTGTGATCCACGGGCAGGGCGACCTGCGGGTCGAGGAACTCCCCGAGCCCGAGCCGGGACCGGGCCGGGCCGTGGTCGCGGTCCGCTACGGCGGGATCTGCGGCTCGGACCTCCACTACCACCGCCACGGCGGGGTGGGTGACTTCCGGCTGCGGGAGCCCATGCTGCTGGGCCATGAGGTCGTCGGCACGGTCGTGGCCTACGGCGACGGCGCGACCGGGCCCGCGCTTGGCACCCCGGTCGCCGTCCACCCGGCCACCCCGTGCGGGGTGTGCCCCGAATGCGCCGACGGCCGCGCCAACGTCTGCCGGGACACCCGCTACCTGGGCAGCGCCGCACGCTTCCCGCATGTGCAGGGCGGGTTCGCCTCCCGTATCGCCGTCCCGGCGGTGCAGCTGCGGGCCCTGCCCGAGGGGCTGGAGCCGCGCCGGGCGGCGCTCGCCGAACCGCTGTCCGTGGCGCTGCACGCGGTGCGCCGGGCGGGCGATCTGGCGGGCCGTGACGTGCTGGTCACCGGCGCCGGCCCGATCGGCTGCCTGACCGTCGCGGCGGCCCGCGCGGCGGGCGCCGCGTCCATCACGGTCACCGATCTGCTGCCCCGGGCCCTGGAGTTCGCGGCGGCGGCCGGTGCGACGGCGTGCGTACGGGCCGACGACCCGGACGACCCGAACTGGCCCTCGGACGAGGTGGACGTCGCGATCGAGGCGTCGGGTGTGGCCGCCGGGCTCGACACCTGTCTGCGCCGGGTGCGGCGCGGCGGGGCGGTCGTCCAGCTTGGCATGTTGCCGCCGGGGCAGAGCCCGTTCGCCGGAAACCTGCTGGTCGCCCGGGAGATCGACCTGCGCGGCGCGTTCCGCTTCCACGCGGAGTTCGACGACGCGCTGCGGCTGCTGGCGGCCGAGCCGTCGTTCGACGCGCTGATCAGCGCGGTACGGCCGGTGCGGGAGGCGGCGGAGGCGTTCGGCCAGGCCGCCGACCGCAGCCAGTCGTGCAAGGTCCTGCTGGACTTCGCGTAGGCCCCGCCGGACTGTGCGCACGGTGCTGCCGGGTTCCGCCTGACGTCCCGCCGGGTTCCGCTCACGGTCCTGGCGGATTCCGCCTGACGTCTCGCCGGGCGTCGCCTGACGTTCCGCCGGACGCCGCTCAGCGGTGCCGTCCCGCCCCGCCCGCGCTCGGGGCGCTTCTGGGGCTGGGCGCCGGGCCGGGCGGGGCGTGCGCGTCGTCGCGGTGTGTACGGGGTGCATCGGGTCCGGGGCGGGGCGCGCCGGGTCCGCGTCGTGGCGGGTGTCGCTGGGCTGTGCCCCCGGGGCTGGGGCGGACGTCGCTCAGCCGGGTCGTCCCGCCCCGCCTGCGCCCGGGGTGCCCTTCAGTCTGGACGAACCGGCGGGCGGGGCGTGCGCGTCGTCGCGGTGTGTACGAGGTGCATCGGAGCCGGACCAGGGCGCGCCGGGCCCGGGTCAGGGCGCGCCCGGGTCAAGGTGCGCCGGGCCTGGTCCACGGCGGACGCCGCTCAGCCGCGCCAACCCGCCCCGCCCGCATCCGGGGCGCGCCTCGGCGGAGACGGGCGGGACCCGGCGCCCCCGCGATGTGCCCGGCACACGGCGGACCGTGGTGGCCGGGCGGCCGGAGACGGACAGCGCTCAGTGGGCGAGCGCGGAGGGCGTCCGCGTCCGTGCGGTGTCCGCGTCCGCCGCCCAGCAGACGTGGCCGTCCGGGCGGATCAGGAAGAGCGCGGGGCCGGGGCCGTAGCCGGTGGCCACGTGGCCGTCCGGGTCGAGGAGGTCGGGGTCCGGGCCGCCGACCCTGACGGTGCGCAGGCATCCGGCCGTGCCCAGCGCCGTGGCGAGGCCGCCGAAGTCGGCGTCCGGCGTGGGCGGTTCCGCGTCACCGATCACCAGCAGGGTGAACTGCGGCCCGCGCAGGACGTCGAAGAGCCGGACGGGCGTCCCGTCGGGCAGGGCGCACGGTGCGTCCGGGGCCCGGTCGCCGGCTCCCACCGGGCCCGGCCGGCCGCGGTCGTCCACGGCGAGCGGCCCGTCCCGGTAGGAGAGTTCCAGCTGGTGGACCTCCTCCGCGCGCCGTCCCCCCTTGACATCGCCCGCCCGGTGCGCCTGGTGGATGCGGGTGCTGATGCCGAGTACCCCCGCCGCGACCGGCAGCCGCTCGGCCTCGTAGCTGTCGAGCAGCGCCGGGTCCGCGCCGTGCCGCAGCACCTGCCCGAGCTTCCAGCCGAGGTTGTACGCGTCCTGCACGCTGGTGTTCAGGCCCTGGCCGCCCGCCGGGGAATGGATGTGCGCGGCGTCGCCGACCAGGAACACCCGGCCCGCGCGGAAGTGGTCCGCCATCGCGGCGCGCGGGGTGAACACCGAGGCCCACCGCACCTCGCGCACATCGGCGGCGGCGAGCGGGGTGCGGTCGGCGATCAGCTGCCGCACCCCCTCGGGGGAGGCGTCGGGAACGGCGTCCGGGTCGTCGTACTGCGCGAGGACCTGGAACTGGTCGGTCCCGGCGAGCGGGCACAGCGCGATGCCGCCGCCCGGCGCCTGCCACCACACGTGCCAGTGGTCGCGGTCCAGGCCCCGCTCCGCGCCGTCGATCACCACGTCCGCGACCACCGTTGGCGCCGGGTCGACCGTTTCGCCGGTCATGCCGATGCCGAGCGCCTTCCGGACGGTGCTGCGGCCGCCGTCGGCCGCCACGAGGTAGGCGGAGCGCGCGGTTCCGGCCGAGCCGTCGGCGTGGGCGAGGTGCGCCGTGACACCGTCCCCGTCCTGCTCCAGGCCGGTGAGCGCGGTGCCGAATTCGACGTGGCCGCCCAGCTCCGTCAGCCGCGCGTGCAGGATCTCCGCGGTCCGCCACTGCGGCAGCATCCACCCCTCGTGGTACGGCCGGTCCGGCGCCGGCTCGATCCGCTCCATCATCTCGAAGGCGCCGAGCCGCCGCTCGTCCTCCCACTTCATCATCGGCGGGTACGGCCCGCCCGCGTCCCGTATCGCCTCGCCGACGCCGAGGTCGTCGAAGACCTCCCGGCTACGGGGCTGGATGCCCTTGCCGCGCGCCCCCGGGAGCAGGCCCTCGCCGCGCTCGACGACCCGGGCCCGCACCCCGCGCCGGGCCAGGTCGACGGCGAGGGTGAGTCCGGCCGGACCGGCTCCGACGATCAGTACGTCCGCCACCGGCGCAGGTGTGCCCGAGGCGTCCTTAACGTTGTTAAGTTCCATGGCGAGAGGATGCGCTTAACGGCGTTAAATTGTCAAGGAGGCTTACCCGAGCAGGGAGAATGGCCGGATGGCGACGACACGACTCGACCGGACCCTCGTGGTGGACACCGCCCTGCGGCTGCTGAACGACGTGGGTCTCGAAGGGCTCACCCTGCGCCGCATCGCCAAGGAGCTGAACGTCCAGGCCCCCGCCCTGTACTGGCACTTCAAGAACAAGCAGGCGCTGCTCGACGAGATGAGCACCGCCATGTTCCGGCGCATGGTCGCGTCGCATGCCGATCTCGACGCCCTGACCTGGCAGGAGCGGCTCATCGAGGTCCAGCGCGGTCTGCGCCGGACGCTGCTCGGCTACCGCGACGGCGCGAAGGTCTTCAGCGGCAGCCGGTTCACCGGCACCGACCACGCCAGGTCGCAGGAGGGCCACTTGCGCGCCTTCGTCGCGGCGGGCTTCACCCCGAGCGCCGCCGCCCGCGCCACGTTCATCGCGTTCAGCTTCACGCTCGGCTTCGTGATCGAGGAGCAGTCGGTCGAGCCCAGGCCGGGCGAACGGACGTCCGGTTACGAGGTCGCCGAGCGTGAGGCACGCATGGCCGCCGAGGGGTATGCGCTGGCGGCGGCGGTGAGCGCGGACCTGTTCCAGGGCTACGAGGAGCGCTTCGAGGAGGGCCTGCGCGCCGTCGTGGCGGGCATCGAGGCGACCTTGGCCCCAAAGGCCGTGCGGTAGGGGGATCCCTGGTACTCCAGTCAGACATCACGCTGGGCGATCGAGGAGGGCCTTCCCGGCGGCCAAGAACGAGTGCGGTCTCGATCAGTACGAGGTCCGCCGTTATCCGGGCTGGTACCGGCACATCACCTTGGTGATGCTCGCTCACGCGTCCCTGGCTGTCGTCGCGGGACGCGGACACGACACCACCAGCACCATCCGGTTCACGGTGGCAGAGATCCGCAGACTTTTGGACGCTTTCCTGCCCCACCCGCGAGCCGGCCGTGATCCTGGCACCCACGCACTGAACTGGTCGGCCTGGCGCAGACAGCACCAGGCAACCGCCCGCTCGTCGGCCCACGACTGCGCCCACCTGCGCAACTCGGCGGTTGACTGTGCGTCCAGGCCGTAGGCGGCGAATTCGGCGTCGTCGATCCAGCCGATGCCGGTGAGCCGGGCCTGGAGGTCATCGAGGTCGAAGGTGTCGCGGGCATGGCGGCGGCCGAGTGTTTCCAGTTCGGCCTGGCTCCATCGTTCAGCCGCAGCCCGGACATCGATCAGATCGCGTGCGAGCCCGCGGTCGGTCGGCGCGCGCACCTTGGTGCCGACCAGTGAGGTTCACGCGACAGACGTCGTGTGGGGAGCCAGCTCGGTGAAGGCGCTTTCCCAGGTGTCGCGGATGTCGCGGCTGATCAAGGTGCGGAGGATGGGCCACATGCTGATCAGTAGGTCATGGTTGAGGTACTGCACCAGGTCGTCGCGCATGCCCTCGGCCAGGACAATCCGGTAGAAGCTCATCCTGAGGCGGGGCTGGTCGAGGTCGAACTGAGTGAGCCCGGACCATGCCATGTGCAGCGGCAGGCTGACAGTGCCTTGGGCTGGGCCACCAAGCTCCGAGAGCTCGGCCGGTAGCCGCCGCGCGAACTTGGTGCGGCGGGAGACGCTGGGCGTTGGTGCCATGACTTGATTATTCCGCAAGGAAGGGTCGCGGGGGCATGCCAGAGAGAAGGAGGCGTCGGCCGGGGTGCCCAGTGGCATGTAGGCAGAGGGGGAAGGTCTGACAACGAACAAGGCCCAGGTCGCTGACCTGGGCCTTCGTCGTGGAGCGAATGACGGGAATCGAACCCGCGCTCTGAGCTTGGGAATCACCGGGCCTGGCGGGCACCAAACCTGCTCCGACCTGCTGAAACGGGCTACCTGCCGTGGCAGGCCGGAGTTCCCGAACGCCCCTGGTTGACCGTGATTCACCGCCCGATCGGGCACGCATCGGGCACGGCTCCTCGTCCAGAGATCAGTGCCCTGCAAGTTCGATCAACGACCTTGGTAGCTGAGTTTTCCGGGATTGGCATGGTGCTACCAGTGTCGCAGATCCACTTGGGTGACCTGGGGCTGTGGCTGGCTACGACTGTCGTTACTGGGCGTCAACGGTCGGCACTGAGCAGCCTCGGACAGCCCAGGGACGGCCCAGCGTTCCGACACGCCGTTTACGCAGACGGAGATCCGGGCTCATGTCCATCCGTCGGCACGTCGTCGGCCAAGCGGAGGGCTTGTTGGGCGAGTCCGCAGCATTTGGATTGTCCGCACATGAATGAGATGCCGACCAATCCTTACCTTTTCCCAGCCCAGCCGAAAATCCTCACCTTCCCGAGGTAGAGGAAGATTCTCCAGTGCGTCCACAAGATCTCGCAATGAGCTTACAGGTAAGAGGCCTTCGACAAAACGCAGGCTAGTGGACGGGATAGTCGATTCCGTTCGCCGCGAATCCAAAAATCGCGCTGTCCCAACAAGCCATTTCCACTTAACATCTTGAAATTTAGGCCACCCAGGGGGAAATTTGACTTTGACGTCGTTTCCAATTCGCGTTCGAAGTCTCTCGATTTGCGCCCGGCCCTTGTCTATGGCATCTTCTTGCTTCCGGGCATCACTGAGGGTCCTGGCGTCAACAGGCCATTTAGCCTCGACAATCAGTCCTTGCATTTGACCTCTGTCGAGCACAACGATGTCGAGATCGCCCAACTTCTTATTTCCGGAATCGAAGATCTTCACCTCTTCAGCAACCTCGACACCTGGTATATCTCGCAAGCGTGTCGCCCATCGGCTACACAGATCACCAAGGGCGGTGCCCAGTTTTCCGGAGCTGGCAGGATCCGCTGACGCTGCTCGCAGAACCATTCGTTCCGTCAAAGTGTCATGCAGCAAGTGCCGAGTTACGATCAGCGTGTCGCTCCACTGAATGAGTGGCGCAGAAAGTGGGGACCTGCCGCTCTGGCCTCGATAGGTAAGCAAGTCTAAGAAAAGGTCGATCTTATCACTATCCGGGTTGTAGCGAGCGATCATCTGCGCAAGATCGCTTGGTTTGAAAGCCGGATTCGCCATGGTAAGACTTGGATACCGAGCGAACACTTCCCAGCCGACGTGTGCGATTCCCCACAAGGTTCCGAGCAGGGGGATCACCTCATCTAGGGTCATGCCGCCGATATTGGTAGATCTCGGCACCTCCCAATTTTGAGCCCGCAGATTGTTCTTCGCGTGTTGCACAAATAGGCCCACGACCCCTCTGGGGACTGCTGCCGAACCCCCAGACATCGAAGCGCGCATGGAATTAAGATAGGTAATTGCCGGACTGAGATCAGGGCCCACCTCGGGAGTCGGCTCCGCGTTAGTGTCGACCTCTTCCAGGAAGATGTCTAGGACTTCCATCCGCGGATCACTAAGGGGATCGATCCAAAGCCCTCGCTTCGTCTGCGAGATCTTGGCACGACCTGCCCTCCCTGCATTGAAGGCGATGTCAAGCGCCTTCCATTTTTCAGCTAGATCGACAGCAGCGACCGCGTCTTGCTCAGCTGGCTCCCGTCCTTCCTCGCTCTGATTGCCGTAACGAAAAGCCCACTCCACCAAGCGGGCTGCTACTGAGGCCCACTTGCCTCCGATCTCGCCATCCTCACCTGCAGGGCCGCCGGATTTGATCCGCTCGAACTTATCAGTGACTCGCCTTCTAGAGACCTCGAACAAGGCGACAGGGAGAGCCGATTTTCCATATTTCCAAATCGCTAGATTTGCCGGAGCTGAATTCGCGATTTCCCGGATCCGCTCGTACGGACTTTCCTGCATCATCCTGGCTCGGAACCTCCCAAAGACACGTCAGTCACCAACCGGAAAGCTTAGCTGCGCCCACAGGCCGGCGGAGCGACTTTGGCCAGGAGCTGCTTTGGCGCGAGTGATCATGGCCCCGTAAGCTTCGGCGCGTCGGGCAGTCTGTTGACCTGCCCGGTAAAGCACGACGTTGGGGCCATGATCTGCGAGGATCGCGCCAAAGTGGCTGGCTAAAGTCGTGGAGCCGGTCGCCTTAGCCACGACGTGTTCTGACCTCGGCTGGGCCGTCTCACCCTTACCCTGGCCTGGTCTTCGCCCCCTTGTGGGCGCGGACGGGCGACGGCGCGCGGCCCCGGTGACGAAGGCAAGGAGGGGCGCCGCCGCGCTGTGCGCGGCACCTCCGATCATGATCGGACTGCTTGCAGTTCAGGAGGCCGGGAGCAACGGCGAGCGGAGCGAGCCGACTTGAACCCGTAGAGAAAGTTGTCACTCACCGTTGGCGCTTGGCGCGTTCCTGCTCGGCGCTGCTGACGATGGT
This sequence comes from Streptomyces hygroscopicus subsp. hygroscopicus, assembly GCF_001553455.1. Lineage (GTDB taxonomy): Bacteria > Actinomycetota > Actinomycetes > Streptomycetales > Streptomycetaceae > Streptomyces > Streptomyces hygroscopicus. The sequence continues at coordinate 39,875 of NZ_BBOX01000033.1, read as the reverse complement.
CTCGGCGCAGTTGAGCTGGCGTTGGAGCTTGTTAAGCACGCCGGTGGCCGACTCGATCAGGTGGTCCATGGTCGGAGGCGTGCTGGTCGGGCTGCCAGTGGGGACCCAAAAGGTCTTGTGGCTGTAGTCGCGGATGATCTCCTGGCAGATGCGGATGACCCAGTTCATCGCCACGGTGATCTCGTCGCGGTGTAGTTGATCGAGTTCCCAACTGCTGTTGTGCTCGGGCCGCGGCGTCATCGGGGGCCTCGCGGTGACGAGGTTCGGCGGTCACGTTGCAGCTCTGTTGACTGCCGGTGATTCTCGGCTGGGAGGGGCACAAGAGGCTGCATCCGTGTCATAAGTGCTTCCGGAGCCACTTCGAACTCGGCCCAGCACCGCTTGCCTGTGGGCGTGAGCTCCACGCCGTACCGAGCGGCGAGAGCGGTCACAATGAGGAGTCCTCGGCCGTTCTCGTCGACCGCGTCAGGAAGGCTCAGCTGCGGGAGCTCGCGGCTGGCGTCGCATACGTCGATCCGTACGAGGCCGTCGCTCAGGTGGACGTCCACTAAGACGGGCTCCTGCCCCGTGTGCTTCACGGCATTGGTGATCAGCTCGCTGGTTGCCAGTTCGATTGAGCCGAGTTCGTCGCTTTCGGGCGGTAGTCCCCAGCGCCGTAACTTCTCGGAGATACGCTTCCGCGCGTCTGAGACGGCGTCGGCCGTGCTGGGAATCATGAAGCTGAACTGGTGGGTTTCCATGAGCGCCTCCGGAGCGAGTGGGGCCATTCCACGTAACCGCTCCGGGACTGTCAGCGGTCCACACTCCTGCCGTTGGTGCATGGCTTATGCAGAACCCGCATGAAGGCGAATCTCCGCTCACCTAAGCTCGGTTGAACGGGCACTATCGGGAGCGGCAGGAGGGGGCCGTAGCGGAGATGGCCGATGCACAGGGGCAGGCGAGACGAGTTGGGCGGATCATCCGTCAAGCTCGGCTGTCGCAGAAGCGCTCACAGGCACAGGTTGCCGCGGTCCTCGGTTATCACCAGTCGAAGGTGAGCCGGCTGGAGAACGGGAGGGGCACCGAGGACACCCGTGTGTTACGGGAGGTGGCCAGGGCATTGGACATTCCACCGCATGAGCTCGGGCTTGCCGCCGTCCCGGCTCCTCATGCCCCGGACTATGAGACAGAGGACATGCACCGCCGAACCTTTCTCGTCACGAGCATCGCCTCCCTCGCGACCCCGCCGACGACCACCTCAGTCGCTTACCAGGACCTTGTCCGTGCCCTGCTGCCCGGTCCGCCGGCCGCCGCCACGCCGGACGAGGCGAGTATCGCGGAACTGGGCGGACGGGTAGCCGACATCCGCCGGCTGTTCTACACATGCGAGTACGCAGAATTGGGACGGACGCTGCCTCCGCTGCTCGCCGCCCTGAGGCGGGCAGCGGAGGATTCCCCCGATGCCCAGACCATCACCGGTCTGCTGGCCACGGCCTACCAAACCTCGGTGAGCCTGCTGCTCAAGCTCGGCGATATCGGCCATGCGTGGATGGCCGTCGGCCGCGCCATGGCAGAAGGGGAACGATGCGGTGACCCGGTCGTCCTGGCGTCCAGCGTCCGCGTTCACGCGCACGTCCTCGCCCGCGAGAAGCACACCACTCAAGCCGTGACGCTGGTTCGCCACACCGCGGAGCAGCTCATGGGTTCCTACGATCGTCGCCGGCCGAGATACCTTGCGGCCCTGGGGCTGATGCTGCTGCGCGGCGTCACGGCGGCGAGTACCGCCGGGGACCGCGCGGCCACGCAGGACTTCCTCACCGAGGCGAAGAGCATCGCCCGCTACGTGTCCCTCGATCGTCCCGACACGTGGGCCAACTTCAGTTCCACCAACGTCGAGCTGCACGCCGTCAGCGCCGCCGTCTCCCTCGGCGACGCGGGCGTGGCCCTGGAAACGGCCCGACCGCTCATGCGCCGGCCGATCCCCGTCCCCGAACGGCGCGCTGCCCTGTGGGTCGACGCCGCTCGTGCGTACAGTCAACAAGGCAGGCTCGCTGACGGGTACCGGGCTCTGCGCGTGGCCGAAGGCTGCGCGGCCCAGGACATCCGACGGCCGGCCGTACGCGAACTGGTGGCTGACATGGCGGCCCGTGACCACCGCCGAGCCGTACCCGAGCTGCATCACTTCGGCCGACAACTGGGAGTGCCCGAATGAGCGAGCGGAGCAAGCCGTTCCTGTACGTGGTCGTCTGTGCGGCCGGGATCGCCGACGACGTCGGCAAGCTGATCACCGCGGCGCAGGAGCGGGACTGGGACGTCGGCGTCGTCGCCACCCCGCAGGGTCTGGGCTTCATCGATGCCCAAGCTGTCGAGGCCCAGACCGGCTATCCGATCCGCTCCGCCTGGCGCTCGCCGGGCGATCCGCGTCCCCTCCCGCCGCCGGACGCCATCGCCGTCGCCCCGGCGACCTTCAACACAATCAACAAGTGGGCCGCCGGGATCTCGGACACTCTGGCCGTGGGCATCCTGTGCGAGGCGTACGGCCTCGGCGTCCCCACCGTCGCCCTGCCTTATCTGAACGCCGCCCAGGCCGCCCATCCCGCTTACCAGCAGAGCCTGGAGCGCCTTCGGGGCATGGGCGTGCTGGTCGCCGATTACGAGCCGCACCAGCCAAAGTCCGGTGGCGGCCGCGATACCTTCCGCTGGGAACAGGCGCTGGAACTGCTGAATCGAAGCTGCGATGAGCGAGGGCCGGAGCTTTGAGAGTAAGCGTGGAGCGGGTGACGGGAATCGAACCCGCCCTCTGAGCTTGGGAATCGCGGGGCGGCGGGTCAGATCATTGCGCTGAAATGCGGAAGCGGCCGCAGGGGCGATCGTGGGGGCGACGGATGGTCGCCCGTGTTGACCGTGGTGCACCGCTCGTTCCGGCACGGATCCGGCACGCCGGTAGCTCCGTCACTCGTAAACGACTGCCGCACTCAGCGCACGGGCGAAGAGTTTCCAGTCACCGTCCGCCGACATCTCCTTGGGGTTCTCCCATTGATCGCCTCTTGTGAGGAGATCGTCGCGCAGGCTGCGTATATGGCTCACCAGGGCTTCTCTGCTGTCAACTCGGTGCGCCGGGTGGTCCGGAAGCTTCTGCGTGGCGGCACCCTACTGACGTGCTGAAGTCGCTGTGCCGGTGTAGGCCCGACATTCTCGGTTTGAGAACCACCGGTCCTGTGGCGAGTGCTCATGCCGGCTGTCACGGCAGGAGCGTGAGCGCCGGTACATGGAGGGGTTTGACGGCGCGGAAGTGTCGGTGATCCAGTGTGGCGACACTGGATGCCTTGAGGCGCTCGGCCAGCGCGATCACCGATGCGTCGGCGACACCCAGAGGAAATCCGCGGTACTGCTGCATGAGTTCTGCCATGCGGGAGAGATCTGCCCTCTCCGTGGGTACCTGGATGAGGTCCTCCGCGGCCACGGCTTCGATGAGATTGATCTCCGCATCGGGGCTCACGTACTTGGCTAGCAGGTAGCAGGCTTCTGTGAGCACATACGGCGTGATCAGCAATTCGCCGTCGTGGGACTCCAGTAACTCGGCACAACTCTTGTGGTCCGGGTCGTTCCGGTTCAGTAGGGCGACGATCGGGCCAGTGTCAACGATCAGCATCGGCCTCGCCGAGTTCCTCGCGAGTAATGTCCTTGGCACGGGCTCCAAGGTCGTCCGACGGCCCGTCGAAGCTTCGTAGGACACGGAAACGGCTCGGTGGGGGTGTCTTCACAAGGCGAAGGGCGTGTCGACGCAGCTCTTCGACCTGCTCGGGCTCAAGTCGCTCGATGATGTCGTACAGATCGCTGTAGTCATGGGCTGCGGTCATCGCGGCTCTCCCTCTCGGCCGTCTCTGCTGTCACGATAGCCCTCGACCACGCCGTCCGCTGAAGCTTCGCACAGGGCACACGACGGGCACCGAGGCCTGGAGAGGGCCAGACAACAAACAAGCCCCGAACCCGCGCTGCGAGCTTGGGAATCACGTGGTGATCAGGACTGAGTGGGGCGCTGACCAGCGCAAACAAGCGCTGGCGGCAATCTGGAGTGCCGCCCACAGCACCCGACATTGACCGCTGTTCACCGCTCCATCGGGCACGGTCGACACGGGAAGCCGGGCTTTCACGCCGAGGGGGAAAGAAGCGGCTCACATACACCATGATGGTACATGTGTTACTCTAGGTACATGTCCATGAAGCGCACCAATGTCTACGCCGACCCGGAAGACCTCGCCATCATCAAGGAGGCGGCCAGGCGTCGCGGCATCAGTGAGGCCGAGATCATCCGGCAGGGCATCCATCTTGCCGCCATGGCCAATCGCGTATGGGATGAGCCGTTGTTCTCTCGCACTTTCGCCGGCCCTGGGCGCACTCTTGCCAAGGGTGAGGTGCGTGATGTCGTCGCTGATGCTGCCCAGCGCGAAACCGGTTCAGGAACTGCTGCGTGATCGTCGTCATCGCTGACACCTCCGGCCTGCTGGCAGCGCTCGATTCCGCGCATCCGGAGCACCAAGCGGCGCAAGAAGCGATCATGGCTGCCGGTCTGCTCGTCATGTCGCCCTTGCTGCTCGCTGAACTCGACCACGTGGCCACCCGCGAACTGGGCCGCGAGGCCGCGGTGAGCGCGATCGACGACATCCGGGGCTGGATGCGCCGCGGCCGGGTCTCCGTACCCGAAATCACCGAAGGACACCTCGGCATCGCTCAGACCGTCCGCTCCCGCTACCTGGCGCTCGACCTTGATCTCACCGACGCGGTGAACGTCGCCCTGGCGGCCGACTACGACACCGACGCGATCCTCACCCTGGACCGCCGGGACTTCCGTGCTGTACGTCCCCTCGGCCATCACAAGGCGTTTCGCGTCCTGCCTGACGATCTACCCCTCTGAAGTCCCACCGCACTCCGGAAGACCTCGAAGGCCGGTTCGCTCCGTGTGGATGGTGCGGCGGTCCGATGCGTCAGCCTCCGGGCGGCGCCGCGTCTACTGGCGTCCGTCGTGCAAGACCCGCGCCTGGGGGGAGCGTCGAAGGCGTGCAGGGGCGTGAGGGTCGGGTGTGCGGCGGGCGGCTGGCCGCGCCGCTGCGGGCATCGAGGTCCTCGGCATCTTCGCAACACGCGGTTGGGCCGACAGCGCTGAGTCGCTGATCTCGGCGATGTCGCGCAGTGCGGGGCATTCGGCCGCATTCCATCTGCGCTACTCCTGTTCCTGCTCCTGCTCATGCCGCGAAGGCGGTCACCCCATGGGACGCTCAGCGTGCGAGCCGGCGGGCGATGCCCAGGGCGCCGAAGTCGATGGTGGCGCCCGCGAGGCGGGCGCGGATGAGGACGCCGACGGTGCGGACGGTGATCATCGCCAGGACCATGAGGACGAACGCGGTGCCGTAGGTGGCGGCCGGGACGTGATGCTGCATGGAGAACGAGCCCAGGGCGTGGGTGAACCAGTGGGTAGAGCCGTAGGCGAAGCCCATGCGTAGTGCCATCGCGGCCGTCCACAGCGCGGCGTAGGGCCAGCCCGCGACGGTGACCAGGCGGGAGTCGGTCGGGTCGCGGCGGACCTCGATCAGGGCGATCGAGGCGAGACCGAAGAGCAGGCCGAGCACGAGTCCGGACGTCTCGATCAGATGGGCCGTGTTTCCGGACGGTATGTCCTTGAGGTACTTGAAGCCGACACCCGCGACGATCGCGACGGGCAGCAGCAGCCGCCTGGCGTCCGGGCGCCGGGTGCCGAGTTGCGTGGCGAGAATCGCGATGAACACGCCGGTGTAGAGCAGGTAGTCGCTGAGGCTCATGGTGTCTTCTCTCGTGGGGTCCGGGCTTGCCGCCCATCTACATCTCTCAAGATGCTTCGGAAAGATAGATCTGTCAAGATGTATCTGCTCAGATGGATACTGGAAGATGTATCTTGGAGAGATGGAGATGAGTGAGCTGTACCAACTCGGCCGCCGCCTGGCAGAGATCGCCCTCGAAGGCATGGGCGCGCACGAACTCAACATCGCCCCCGGCGAGTTCCTGGTCCTCCAGGACCTCTTCCTGCACCCTCGCAGTGCCGTAGGCGACATCGCCAAGCGCACCGGCCTCGCTCAAAGCCGCGTCTCCACCAGCGTGCGGTCCCTGGCCGGCCGGAACTGGGTCACCACCGCCGCCGACCCCGCCGACGGCCGTAAAACCCTGGTCGACCTCACCGAGGCCATCCGCACCGCCAGCGAACAGCGCCGCGCCGCACACGCCGACAACGCCCTGACCAACGCCCTGGCCGAGGTGGACGACAAGGAACGAGACACCCTCCTCTCCGCACTCGCCCGCCTCCATCAACTCCTCGTCATGGACCATCCACCGCGCCGGTTCCCTGGCACGGCCGCACTCCCAACCGGCCGGTAGTCCCAGAAAAGTCGACCGCTCCGCCGCGCAGGCGACCGACGACCACCACCGCCTCGCCCCCGTCTGGGCCGGCAGCGGCTGTACCGGCAGCCGCAACGAGCGCTGCTGGCCGCGCTCGCCCTGGTCTTGGCGCCCGTCACACGCAGCGACGGCCAAGAAGGGGTTCGGCACCGGCCCCGCCCCCTCCGTCCCCGGCCAGGAGGAGGGGGCGGGCCCTCGCCGCCGCGTCAGTGCGCCGCGGCGCACAATGAGCGGATGACGAGGAACGACACGAGCGACGCACCACCGGACGCGGCCACCACCCACGCCTGGACCGCCCTCGGCGGTGATCCGGCGCTGCTGGAGAGGGTGGCGTACCGCCCGGTGAGCGGCGGGCTGCCCGCCCGGCTGCCGGTGGCGGAGCTGGCCCGCGCCACCGTGGGCGTGTGCTCGCTGGCCGCCGCCGAACTGGGCGCGCGGCGCTCCGGCGGGGCGGTTCCGGCGGTACGGGTCGACGAGGGCGCCGTCGCCACGGCGTTCGTCAGCGAACGGCATCTGCGGATCGACGGCCGCAAGCCCACCAACTTCGCCCCGCTGTCCGGCTTCTGGCGCGCGGCCGACGGCTGGATCCGCACCCACGCCAACTACCCGCACCACCGCGCCCGGCTGCTCACCGCCCTCGGCCTGCCCGCCCACAGCGGGCCGGACGACCTCGCGGCGGCGCTCGCGGGTCGCCCTGCCCGCGCGGTCCAGGAGACCGTCTACGCGGCGGGCGGACTGGCCGTGGCCGTGGCGCGGCCCGGCGAGAGCGAGATCCCGCTGGCCGGGCTGCCGTTGATCGAGTCCCGGCGGATCGGCGAGGGCGCCGCGCGCCCGCTCCCGGAGACGCCACTGCCCGCTCATGGGCCCATGAGCGGGCCCACGAGCGGCGTGCTGCCCACGAGCGGCGTGCTGCCCGCGAGCGGCGTGCTGCCCGCGAGCGGGGTGCGGGTCCTCGACCTGACCCGGGTCATCGCCGGACCGGTGGCCACCCGCACCCTGGCCCTGCTGGGCGCGGACGTCCTGCGCGTGGACTCCCCACGGCTGCCGGAGGACCCCGACGCGCACGCGGACACCGGGTTCGGCAAGCGTTCCACCGCCCTCGACCTCGCCGCCCCCGAGGGCCGCCGTACCGTCGAGGCGCTGCTCGCCGACGCGGATGTGGTCATCACCGGCTACCGCCCCGGTGCGCTGGACCGCTTCGGCCTCGCCCCGGATGCCCTGCTGGAGCGCCACCCCGGGCTGATCGTCGCGCAGCTGTGCGCCTGGGGCTGGTCCGGGCCGTGGGCCGGGCGGCGCGGGTTCGACAGCCTGGTCCAGGCGGCGACCGGGATCGCGGCGATCGAGGCGGACGCCGATCCCGACGCCGGTGGCCGCCCCGGTGTGCTGCCCGCCCAGGCGCTCGACCACGGCACCGGCTATCTGCTGGCGGCGGCGGTGCTGCGGGCGCTGACCGAACGCCAGGAGACCGGCGGCGGGCGCCATCTGCGGTTCTCCCTCGCGGGCACCGCGTCCTGGCTCATGCGGGGCATCGCCCCGGCCCCGTTGGGGCGCCGCGCGGACGGCCCTGCCCACGACCCGGCGCCCTGGCTGGCCGAGACCGCCTCCGACCTGGGAAAGCTGCGCTATGCCCGCTCTCCGGTCGGCTTCCCTGTCGGCTCCCCGGACGGTCCGCCGGTCTGGTCCCGGCCCCCGGGCCGCTTGGGCGCCGACGAGCCGCGCTGGCTCTGACCCCGGCCCCGGCCCTCCGAGAGACCCCTGAACACCCAGCTGGTGTGACGGGCCGGGCTCCCCGCGTCGTGCGGGGAGCCCGTGGATGGGCGACCGGGACTCTCGGAGCCGGACGAGCAGGATTCCCCGAGCCGGACGGTCGGGCGGGCGGGACTCTCGGAGTCGGACGGTCGGGCGGGCGGGACTCTCGGAGTCGGCCGGTCGGGCGGCCGGGACTCTGCGAGCCGGACAAGCAGGATTCCTCGAGCCGGACGGACGGGCGAGCGGGATTCCCCGAGCCGGACGCCGCGAGTGGCGCCCTTACCGCCGGACCGTGGTCAGCGAGCGCTTGATCACCGGGGTGAGCCGCTGTTCGACGAAGCGGTAGAGCACCCAGGCGAGGCCCAGCATCAGCAGCACGGTCAGGGCGAATGTCCCGTAGGAGGGGATGCCCAGCTTCCGGTGGAGCACCCCCACGACCACCCAGCCCAGATGCTCATGGACCAGGTAGAACGGGTAGGTCAGCGCGCCCGCCAGGGTCAGCCAGCGCCAGTTCGCCCAGTTGAGCTTGCCGAGCGCGATCAGCGTGACCGCCACGTAGCCGAAGGCGACGATGGCGATGATGGCGGTGGCCGAGCGGTAGGAGAAGGCGTTGATGTTCGCCGGGTGCCACAGCTCGCCGATCGCGTAGTGCTGGCCGATCAGGAAGCTGATCCCGACGATGCCCCAGGCCAGGGCGTCGTGGCCGAAGCGGTGGAGCAGGTAGATGCCCATGCCGCCGATGAAGTACGAGGCGTACTCCGGCATCAGGACGACGTCCAGCAGCGGCAGGTTCGCCGCCTCGGCGAACGCCGCGCCCAGCGTCCAGACGGCGCAGAACAGCACCACCCGGTGCCGACTGGCGCCCGGGAGCACCACGAACAGCGCGAAGAGGGCGTAGAAGCGCAACTCCGCCCACAGGGTCCAGCACACGCCCAGCACCCGGTGCGCGCCGAGCGGCTGCTGGAGCATGGTCAGGTTGACCAGCGCGTCGCTGGGCGAGACCGCCTTGTAGGCGACCCAGGGGAGCGCGAAGACGGCGGTGACCAGGACGATCGCGACCCAGTAGGCGGGGTAGAGGCGGGAGATCCGGGAGGCGAAGAAGGCGCGCAGCGGCCGTCCCCACCCACTCATGCAGATGACGAAGCCGCTGATGACGAAGAAGATCTGGACGCCGAGACAGCCGTACGCGAAGTAGCCGGAGAGGGTGGGGAACTGCTCGCGCGGCGAGGAGCCCCACGCCTGGCTGATCTCACCGTCGCGGCCGCCGTAGTGGTACGCGGCCACCATCAGCGCGGCGAGCAGACGCAGCCCGTCCAGCGCCCGCAGCCGCACCGGATGGCCGCCGCCGCGTGCGGCCGCCTTCGCCGTCCGCTCGGCGGACTTCTCCAGGGCGTCGTCCGGAGCGCGCGGCGGCGCGGGCGCGGGAGCCGACGCCGCTGCGGCGGGCATCGGCCCCGCCTCGGCGGGTATCGGTCCCCCCTCGGGGGCTATCGGCCCCGCCGCGGGATGTATCGGTCCCGCCTCGGTGGGCATCGACCCCGCCGCGGGAGATATCGGCCCCGCCTCGGCTGGCATCGACCCCGCCGCGGGTGGCATCGGCCCCACCCCCGCGGGCATCGGCCCCACCCCCGCCGGCATCGGCCCCGCCGCGGACGGTATCGGCCCCGCCTCGGGGGCGGGCGGCGCGCTCATCCGGTGACCGTCCGTTTCAGCGCGGCCCGCTTCAGGGCGCGGGCCCGGCGGGCCACCCGGCGCACCGTCTCGTTGCGCGGGATGAAGGCCAGTTGCGACGGCACCGCGCCGGGCAGGGCGAGCGCGGTCAGCCGGCGCTTCTTGAAGTAGCGCCAGGTCCGGGTGTCCAGGTGGGCGGCCAGATAGCGTTCGGCGGCGGGCCGCAGATCCGGGTAGATCTTCGCCTGCATGCAGAAGCCGACCGCGGTGACCAGCCCGCCGAGCCGCTGGCCCGCCCGCTCGTCGACCGGCTGGGCGGCGGCCACCGCCTTGTGGTCCTCCAGGTCGGGCAGGAGCGCGTCCACCACCGTCACCGGGACGCGGTTGCTGTTCTGGTACGGGGTGAGCCGCTCCAGCAGCACGTCGGTGCCGATCCGGGCCACCGGCAGCCCGTAGAAGACGTTCGCGGTGAGCAGCGCGGTGGAGAAGCAGCCGATGACCAGGGCCGGACGCATCCGCTGGTACAGCACCTCGGCGAGGACCGGGGTGTCCATGACGGTCAGCTCCGCGCCCAGCTCCGCGGCCTTCTTCTCCAGCATCCGCGACCAGCGGGCCGGGGCGGTGGGGTGCGGTTTGAACACGACGGTGCGGTGGCCCAGCGCCACGGCGCCGCGCAACATCCGCACGTGCAGCTCTTCCTCCTCCTGCGGAGTGAGGATGTCCAGCGCGGACAGGTACTGCCCCAGCATCAGCGCCGGACCGCCCCCGACGGCGATCCGCTCGCCGGCGGAGGCGACGGCGCGCGGGGCGGCGTCGGCGACCTCGGCGAGCACCTTGGTGAACACCTCGGTCGGCAGGATCTCCGGGGCCACGCCGAACTCGGTGAGCAGCAGCGGCCGCAGTCCGGGCACCAGGTCGAGGTGGAGCAGCCGGCGGATCCGGGTGCCGATCAGCGGGTCCAGCTTGTTGCGCGTCGGGCCGTAGCTCATCAGCCCGTCCGCGTAGACGTCGATGGGCGCGCCCTGGAAGACGCCCGCGACCGCCAGCGCCGGGTTGACCTGGATGGACTCCAGGACCAGTTCGACATGGTCGTCGCCCAGGTTCCACAGCAGCCTGAGGTGGCGCTCCCACAGCGGGGCGTCGTCCGGGCGCGGCGCCCAGCCGCCGGGGTGGAACGGCGAGATCGTCTCGTTCCAGGACAGCACCCGGTCGAAGCGGGTGCGCAGCCGCTCGAAGCCGGGCATCTCGTCCACCGGCGGGGTGGTCTCCGGCGTCGCGGCGTTGTTGCTGATCAGCAGCAGCCGGCGGTCGGCCGGGCCGACGCTGCCCGCGTCGATGGCGGCCGCGAGGGTCGCCGCCCCGTAGAGGGTCGAGGAGAGGAAGATCTGGGTGCGCCCCCGCTCCGCCAGGGGCTTGTAGGCGGACATCAGGCCGCCACCTCCGCCCCGGCGGGCCGGCGCTTGACTCGCCGCAGCCGTGCGGCGCGCTCGTAGTCCATGGAATCCAGTGCGTCCTTCAATACGTCTTGGGGCATGCGTTTCATCGCCGCCGCCGACATGGAACGGAGTTTGCGGGCCACTTGTGGTTCGAATCTCTCGATATTGCCCAGGTGGTGGGAAATGATCGCGCAATACGTACGGACGGCCTTCGGCAGCAGCGCGTCGGCGTCGCGGTCCCGCGCGGTTTCCTCGATGACCTGGTCGAATGCGCGAATGAAGTCCAGCTGTCGGACATCGCCGATCTGGGTGAGCGAGGAGGCGACCCCGCGCCGGTAGAACACCCCGTGCATGCCGAGCACGGCGAAAGTGCGCGCCTCGCGGTGCAGCCGCCAGATCCAGGGCCGGTCCTCGGCGGTGCGCAGCCCGTCGGTGAAGTGCAGCAGACCGTCGTCGAGCAGCCGGCGGTGGTACATGCCCGCCCACGCGAAGGCGTAGTCCACGGAGGTGGAGCGGTCGGCCGGGAGGATCGCGTCCCGCGGGTTCATGACGACGTCGCGCCGGCCGTGCGGCACCCGGTGGATCGAGCGGGCGCGGGCGGTGCACTGGACGTGGTCGACGCGGACGAAGTCGCACCCCAAGTCCTCGATGGCGGCGAGCAGTTGCTCGTAGTAGCCGGGCGCGAGCCAGTCGTCGCCGTCGAGGAAGGTGAGGTACTCCCCGGTGGCCCTGTCCAGCCCGGTGTTCCGGGCGGTGGCCAGCCCGCCGTTCTTCTCGTGCCGTACCCGGACGGCCCCCGGAAGATCGCGTTCGGCCCGCTCCAGGATCTCCGGCGTCCCGTCGGTGGCGCAGTCGTCGACGAGAATGAATTCGAAGTCCTCACGCGCGTTCGCGCGCAGACTTCTGAGCGTGTCGGGGGCATAGGTCTGCACGTTGTAGAACGGCACGATGACGGAGAGCTTAACCACGCGGGTGACGCTAGGTGTCCGGTTGGCATTCGTCTTGACCTGGGGCGTACATAAAGGTGAACGAAGAACGTCGGAACGGTTAACCCGCCGCCCCGGCCGGCCGATTCGCCAACCGTCGACGTGCTGTTAACCCTTTGTTGCACCGGCGTTGGGCCGTGAATCGCAGACGCTTCCTAGCGTCTGCGACGTGTCCTCACCTACCCATCCCCCTGTGCGAGTCGCCGTGCTCGCCGACTCCGACACCCGGTGGAAATGGGGCGCGCTCACCGCGCATCGCCTCGTACCGGACCGGTCGGGTTCCGCCTCGGGCCGTCGTCTGGACGGCTTCCTGCTGCGCGGTCGCGCCACTCCGACCGCCCGGCAGCTCACCGAGGTCGGGGTGCGCGCCGACGCGCTGCGCGAGGTCACCGGCGTCGAATTCGTACGGGCCGTGGACCGTGAGCGCTACGACGTGATCGTGCTCTCCCTGGTCGGCGGCGCCGTCCAGGCGATGCTGCACGGACTGCGCCACGCCTGGCGGGGCGCCGCCCGCCGGCCCGTGGTCGTCACCGGCTACGTCGGTGTCGTCTACGAGAAGCTGGCCGACGGTCTGCTGCTGCGCCACGGCGCCGATGTGGTGCTGGCCAACTCCCGCCACGACGCCGAGCGCTTCCGCGACGTCTACACAGGCGTCGGCGCCGACGCGGACAGCGTCGTCGAATGCGCGCTGCCCTTCCTCGGCGGCGCCCGCTACGACGAGAAGGCCCGGCTGGGCCGGAAGCACCCCGGCGGCACGGTCGTCTTCGCCGTCCAGCCGTCCGTCCCGGACAACCGCGCCGACCGCACCTATCTGCTGCGCCGGGCCGTGGACCACGCCCGCCGCCACCCGGACCGCGAGGTCGTGGTCAAGCTGCGCTCCAAGCCGGGCGAGCACACCACGCACATCGAGGAGCTTCCCTACCAGAAGCTGATCGCCCGGTTCGGCGACGAGGTGCCCGCCAACGTCCGGCTCGCCTACGGGAACATGGGCGAGGTCCTGGACACCGCGGATCTGCTGGTCACGGTCAGCTCCACGGCCGCCCTGGAGTCGCTGCACCGCTCCATACCGACCGCCGTCCTCACCGACCTGGGGGTGCGGGAGGCGCTCGGCAACCACCACTTCCTCGGCTCCGGCTGCCTGGCCTCCTGGGACCAGCTGGACGCCGGACATCTGCCCGAGCCGAACGCCGAATGGCTCGCCCGCCAGGGCGTCGCCGCCGACGGGCCGTACGAGACCTGGTTCGACGCCGCGCGGGAGCGGGTCGCCGAGCTGGTCGCCGCGCCCGCCCTGCCGCCGCTCGCCCCCTTCTACACCCCGGCCACCGCGCCCGGCTATCTGCCCGGCCGGCTCGCCCGGTACGGCTTCGCACCGGACGGCTCGCCCCGCCCCGGAGCCGCCGCCGAGGACCAGGCGCGGGCCGGGACGTTGCGCCGGGTGGTGCGCCACACGATGCGGGAAGCGGCCCGCGGCGCCTACCGCCACGGCGTCCAGCGCGTGGCCCCGGTCATCCGGCGGATGGGGGAGCTGTGAGCAGTCAGACGTCCGAAACCCCCGAAGGAGCCGCCATGCCCGCCCCGACCCCGTGCGTGCTCGCCGTGATCCCCGCCCGCGGCGGGTCCAAGGGCGTCCCCGCCAAGAACCTCGCCCCGGTCGGGGGCGTGCCGCTGGTCGCCCGCGCCGTCACGGAGTGCCGGGCGAGCCGGCTGGTGACCGACGTGGTCGTCTCCACCGACGACCCCGGTATCGCCGCCGCCGCACGCGGTGCGGGCGCCGTGGTCGTCCAGCGGCCCACCGACATCGCGGGTGACACCGCCACCAGCGAGGCCGCGGTGATCCACGCCATGGACGCGTACGAGACCTCGCAGGGCGTCACCGTGGACGTGGTGCTCCTGGTGCAGTGCACCAGCCCCTTCATCATCCGCGAGGACATCGACGGGGTGGCCGCGGCGGTCGCCGAGCGGGGCGCCGACACCGCCCTGACCGTGGCCCCCTTCCACGGCTTCGTCTGGCGCGAGGGCGAGCGGCCCGGGGCGGACGGCGGCGACGGGGTCAACCACGACAAGTCCTGCCGTCCGCGCCGCCAGGACCGCCCCCAGGACTACCTGGAGACCGGCGCCGCCTACGCGATGGACGCCCGTGGTTTCCGCGAGGCCGGGCACCGCTTCTTCGGCCGCACCGACCTGGTGCGCACCGACCCGGCCCGGGTGCTGGAGATCGACGATCCGCACGATCTGGCCCGCGCCCGCGCGCTCGCCCCGCTGCTGGACGCCGAGCGGCCGGGCGCCCTCGTCCCCTTCACTCCCGGCCGCCTCCCCACCCGCGACGACATCGACGCGGTGGTCCTGGACTTCGACGGCACCCAGACCGACGACAGGGTGCTGATCGACTCCGAAGGACGCGAACTCGTGGCCGTGCACCGCGGCGACGGGCTCGGGATCGCCGCCCTGCGCCGCGCGGAGCTGGCGCTGCTGATCCTGTCCACGGAAAAGAACCCGGTCGTCGCCGCACGGGCCCGCAAGCTCCAGGTCCCCGTGCTCCACGGCATCGACCGAAAAGATCTCGCACTGAAGCAGTGGTGCGAGGAGCAGGGCATCGCGCCGGAGCGCGTGCTCTACGTCGGCAACGACGTCAACGACCTCCCGTGCTTCGGCCTCGTCGGCTGGCCCGTGGCGGTCGCGGGTGCGCACGACGTCGTGCGCGGCGCCGCACGTGCGGTCACCTCCACCCCCGGAGGCGACGGCGCGATCCGCGAGATCGCCTCGTGGATTCTCGGAAAGGAACTGTCTTAAGTGAGCTCCACCTCTCGCCTCCGCACCCTCGGTGACAAGATCGCCGGGCCCGGCCACCCGGTCTACATCACCGGTGAGATCGGCATCAACCACAACGGCGACCTGGAGAACGCGTTTCGGCTGATCGACGTCGCCGCCGAGGCCGGCTGTGACGCGGTCAAGTTCCAGAAGCGAACCCCGGAGATCTGCACCCCCCGCGACCAGTGGGACATCGAGCGCGACACCCCCTGGGGCCGGATGACCTACATCGACTACCGCCACCGCGTGGAGTTCGGCGAGGACGAGTACCGCGCCATCTCCGAGCACTGCCAAAAGCGCGGTATCGACTGGTTCGCCTCCCCGTGGGACACCGAGGCCGTCGCCTTCCTGGAGAAGTTCGACGTCCCGGCCCACAAGGTGGCCTCCGCCTCGCTGACCGACGACGAGCTGCTGCGCGCCCTGCGGGCGACCGGCCGCACGATCATCCTGTCGACCGGCATGTCCACCCCCAGGCAGATCCGCCACGCGGTGGAGGTGCTGGGCAGCGACAACATCCTGCTGTGCCACGCCACCTCGACGTACCCGGCCAAGGCCGAGGAGCTCAACCTGCGCGTGATCAACACGCTGCAGGCCGAGTACCCCAACGTGCCGATCGGCTACTCCGGCCACGAGACCGGTCTGCAGACCACCCTGGCCGCCGTCGCGCTGGGTGCCGCGTTCGTCGAGCGCCACATCACCCTGGACCGCGCCATGTGGGGCTCGGACCAGGCCGCCTCCGTCGAGCCGCAGGGCCTCCAGCGGCTGGTGCGCGACATCCGCATCATCGAGGAGTCGCTCGGTGACGGCGTCAAGAAGGTCTACGAGAGCGAGCTGGGCCCCATGAAGAAGCTGCGCCGGGTCGCCGGCGTGGTCGCCGAGGCCGAGGCCGAGGCCGGGGCCGCCGACCGCGAGCCGGTCGCGGTCTGAGGCACTCTGCCGTGAATCCACCGGCCGGTGAGCCCGGCCCTCGCCCGGAAGCGGCGGGCACCCCTGGCCCCTCGGGGGCCGCCCGCCGCTTCCGGGCCCTGCCCTTGGACGGTGCGATGGTCCCCGCTGACTCTGCCGCGGTCTCTTCCGCGATCTGTTCCGTGGCTTCTTCCGAGACTTCTTCCGCGACCTGTTCCGCGTCTTCAGCGTCCTCGTCCGCGACGCTCGCCTTCGTCGAGAGCCCGGTCCAGCTGCTGAACGTACTGGAGTGGGCGTACGCCGACGCCCGGCGCGCCGAGGCGCAGTGCGCAGAGGTTCAGCGTGCCGACGCCGGGCGTGCCGAGGTTCAGCGCACCGAGGTACAGCGTGCCGACGCCGGGGGTGCCGACACCCGCCACGTCGATGGCCCGCGTGCCGACGCGGGGCGCGCCGACGGCCAGTGCCCCGACGGGCAGCGTCCCGACGCCGGGCGTGCCGACGCCCGGCACGCCGATGGCTCGCGTGCCGACGCGGGGCGTGCCGAGGTACAGCGTCCCGATGGCTCGCGTGCCGACGCGGCGCACGTCGATGACCCGCGTGCCGACGGCCCGGAGCCCGCGGCGCTCCCGGACCTCACCGTGGTGGTGCTCTCCCCGCACGATCCGATGACCCGCGGCCAGCTGCGCCGGATGGCCGAGCTGGCGCGGGACGAGGGCTTCAGCGTGCGCTGGGAGGAGGCGCGCGGCGGGGCCGGAGCGCCGATCAAGACCATTGGCGGGCTGCGCGGGCCGCTGCGCCGGGCCGAGCGGATCGTGATAGGCGATCCGTTCTCCCGCTACGTCCAGCTGCTGCTGACCCTCACCCGCGCCCGGGACCTGATCGTGGTGGACGACGGCACGGCCACCATGGAGTTCATCTCCCAGCTGGCCAAGGGGGAGCCCCTGGTGCGCTGGCACCGGCGGGGCAGCCGAGGGGCGCGCGACATGGTGTTCGCTCCGGTCTCGGCCACCGCGCGCCGTCGGCTCACCCCGGACGACGGCCGCCGGGTCGAGGTGTTCAGCTCGATGCCGGTCGAGCCGCCTCCCGGGGTCACCATCACCGCCAACGACTTCGCCTGGACCCGGGCCCGGTTCGGTCCGCCCCGGCTCACCGGTGGCACCGATCTGGTGGGAACCTCGCTGGTCGAGACCGGTGTGGTGGACCTGGAGCGCTATCTGGAGGCGGTCGGCTCGCTGGCCCGCGCCCATGGCGCCACCCGCTACTTCGCCCATCGCCGGGAGAGCGCGGAGAAGCTCAGCCGGGTCGCGGGCGAGGTGGGGCTGGAGATCGTACGGCCCGATCTGCCGCTGGAGCTGATAGCCCGCCGCGGCCCCATCGGCCACACGATCGTGAGCTTCCCCTCGACCGTCGTCCACACCCTGCCGCTCGCGCTCGTGGGCACCGGCGTCCAGGTCGCGGTCTGCGATGTGGACCCCGCGTGGCTGACCAGCGACGCATCTCCGAGGGCCCAGGGTTTTCTGTCCGGGGTCACCGGGACGGCCCGCGATGTGCGACGGCTGGGCCCGGCGCCGTCGAGGGCCCCGGAGGCACCGAGGGACGCCGCCCCGCCGACGAGCCCGGGCCCGCCCGCGGCACCGGTCGCGGCGTCCTGAGCCCGTCGCGGGGACGCGGTGAGACGGTGCGTACGCCACGGGGAACCCGTCGCGGTGGCGGCGCGTACGCCGCGTGATACCCGCGTACGTCGCGTAGCACCCGCGTACGTCGGTTCGTCGCGTACGCCGCGTCCTGAGACCGTCGCCCGGACGGCCGTGTGGCGCTTCTCACCGCATTCGTCCGAGAAGCACCCTGTTATACCCCCTGACTAGGGGGATCATGCACCGGGCGGGGTACTTTCGCGTCCCCGAACCGATGGAATTTTTGTTGATCGACATTCGGCGGGCCCACCTGGCGTTCTACGCTTCTTTAGGTGAAGCAATTGATGTCCCTCGATGCGACCGATGTCACACCCGCCACCGCGCCGGCTCTGCCCGGTACGCTCCCCGACGAGCTGCGTGCCGAACTCATCGCCTTCCGGCGCGACTTGCACATGCACCCCGAGCTGGGCAACTGCGAGTTCCGGACCACCGCCGCGATCAAGGCGCGGCTGGAGCAGGCGGGCCTCGAGCCCCGGGTGCTGCCCACCGGCACCGGCCTCATCTGTGACATCGGCCCGCGCGATGGCGTAGCGCCCCTGCTGGCGCTGCGCGCGGACATCGACGGGCTGCCCATTCCCGACACCAAGACGGTGGACTACCGCTCGACCGTCGCCGACCGCGCCCACGCCTGCGGCCATGACGTGCACACCACGGTGGTGCTCGGCGCCGGTCTGGTCCTGGCCGAGCTGGCCCGCGAGGGGCGGCTGGCGCGTCCGGTGCGGCTGCTGTTCCAGCCCGCCGAGGAGGTGCTGCCCGGCGGCGCCACCGACGCGGTCGAGGCGGGGGTGCTGGACGGCGTCGGCCGGATCCTGGCGCTGCACTGCGACCCCAAGGTCGAGGTCGGCCGGATCGGGCTGCGCACCGGGCCGATCACCTCGGCCTGCGACCGGCTGGAGATCTCCCTGGACGGGCCGGGCGGCCACACCGCGCGCCCCCATCTGACCACCGACCTGGTCACCGCCGCCGCCAAGGTGATCACCGAGGTGCCCGCGCTGCTGGCCCGCCGGGTCGATGCCCGCTCGGGCCTGGCCGTCACCTGGGGCCGGGTTGAGTCGGGCCACGCCTGCAACGTGATCCCGCAGCACGCCGAGCTGTCCGCCACGGTCCGCTGCCTGGACCTGCCCGCCTGGCGGGAGGCCCCGGACCTGGTCCACGCGGCGGTCGACGAGATCGCCACCCTGCACCGCGCCAAGTCGGAGATCAACTACATCCGCGGGGTCCCGCCGGTGGTCAACGAGGCGAGCTCCGCCGAGCTGTTGCGGGACGCGATGATCGCCCGCCGTGGTGCCCAGGCCGTGGAGGACACCGAACAGTCCCTGGGCGGCGAGGACTTCTCCTGGTACCTGGAGCGGGTGCCCGGTGCGATGGCCCGGCTGGGGGTCCGCAAGGTCGGCGACACCACCCGCCGCGACCTGCACGCGGGCGATTTCGACGTGGACGAGGGCGCGATCGCGGTGGGTGTGGAGCTGTTCACGGCCGCCGTGCTGCTGGACCGGAACGCGTGACCCCGGCGGCCGGGTGGCCCGCCCGCCGCCCGGCCCCGGCATCGCCGGGGATCGCCGGGAACGCCGAGCCTCAGCCTGCCGCCGAACCGGCCCGGTGGCCCAACGGGCACGGGATCGTCGGGCGGATGCGGTTCGTGCTGCATGCGACGACCTGAAGCGAGGCGAATCCGGTGCCACGCAGGTACCAGCCGCCTACGACATCGCCGCCCCAGCTGAGCCGGTCGTCCGCTGCCGTGAGCCGCTCGGTCTGCCGGACTGTGTCCTTGTCGTGGTCGCTCAGGAATGACGGGCTCAGGTCGCTGATCTGGTCTCGGTACCAGGCGGAGGCTTTGTCCGGCGCCTCGAAGGTGGCTTTGATCATTCTGGCGGGGCGGAGCAGCCAGTGCGGCACTTCCAGCGGGGGTACGTCGCTCGCCATGAAGGCGGGGCCGGCCGCCGCGATCCGCTGCCACTCCTGGGGCGGGATGTCCTGTACGACGAGGTGCGGTGGCCGCCGGGCGGACTCGTCGTCGTAGGTGCGGCGCTCTCCGGTCCAGCGGTAGCAGTGCCAGTGAGCCGGCATGGGCGGGGGCGGAGCGATCATCGGCGGTACCTCCTGGTGGCGGGGGCGGCCCGCGCTTCCGGGCGCGGGCCGCCGTTTACCCGGGGCGCTTGACGTCGGCTACGTGGCGTACTGGCGCCCGTCGTCGGAGTCGCCGGGCGTCCCACCACTCGGTGACGGGGCGTCCGTGTCCGGCATGGTGTCGCCGTCGTCCGGGTCCTGGCGGACGACGACATGCTGTAATCGCATGGGGCCTCCTGAGTTCACTCGCGCAGGGGTGTCCTCGCGCGGTTGCGCGGTGCTCGTCCCGGTCACTGGCCTGCAAGCGGGAGATCGGGGCGAGCTGTGCTGGACGGGACTCCGGCCCGGCGGCGCAGTCCGGTGCGGAGTCCCTTCATCCCTGCCTTGTCGGCCTTGTCGGTAGCCGTGCCTGGCTGTGCCGACCGGCAGGGTGTCGGGGAGGGCGGGCCGCCGGCGCCGTCGTCCCGTCCGGGCCCGGAGCACCAGCAGCCCACCCGGTCCTCGCCGGGCTTTCGTTGTGCCCGCGTCGATACTAAGAGTGAGATGTGCGGCACAGCCAGCAATGTGCATGAATGTGCACGCAGGCTTTCATCGTGGAGTAAGGCTTATTCGCAACCTTGACGAGACCGCACCGCCGGGCGACTTTGGTGCACATCGGCGCACGACGACGGCACGGGAGACGAACATGCCCTTACAGTTCATCGGGATCGACCCCGATACCGGCAAGAACGGATCACCCACGGCCTGGGTGGACCCGGAGAGCGCGGACATCGTGATCCAGAGCTATACCGCCGACGACGCCACCCGCACCCAGTGCGTCCAGACGCCGGCGCCGGGGCACGCGCCTGGTATTCCCGAGCACGAAACGGTCATCCGTATCCCGGCTCGCCTGATCCCGGTTCTGAGGGAGGCATGCGATGTCGCAGAACGCGCTCAGCTTTGACGAACTGTTCCAGGCCGCACGGCATTCAGCAGTGCACCTTGAGATGCGCGACCAGTACGCCGTCGGTGATGAAGCCGACGACTTCAACACCTGGCTGGCCACCGGGCGTCGGGACGTCGACCCTGCCTCCGAGTACTGGGCGCCGTGGACCGACATGATCTCCCGCGCGGTCGCTCGCGGCGTCGTGGTGCGCCGAGCACGCATCGTGTCCGAGCCGGTCACCGACTACATCCGCTACGAGCATGCCGGGACCGTTGTGAACGTCGCCGCAGGCGAGCAGGTGCGGTGGCTTCCCCGTCGCCGGGCCGTCGATCTGATGCTTCCGGGCGCGGACCTGTGGCTCTTCGACGGAACGCAGGTGCTGTTCAACCACTTCACCGGAGACGGCAACTGGGCCGACCCGGACATGGAGTTGCGGACCGAGCCGGTCATCGTCAAACAGTGCTCGGAGGCGTTCGACGCGGTGTGGGACCGCGCGATCCCTCACGACCAGTACGAGATCCACTGAGAGGAAGTGCCACGGCCAGCTCATGACCATCTCACCGTCGTCCTCAGCCCAAGCCGCCCGCGAGAACGTGGCGCGCCAGCTGTGCGAACTGAGGAGGAATGCCGGACTGACGGTCACTGAGCTGGCCTCCCGGTGCGGCTGGCACCATTCCAAGACATCCCGGATCGAGAACGCCCGCACCCCGCCCTCACCAACGGACATCCGCCTGTGGTGCCGCGCAGCCGACGCTCTCGACCAGGCTCCGTACCTGATCGCGGCCTCGCAGCACGCCCAGTCCCTGTACCGGGAATGGCGGCGCCGCGTGCGCACCGGTCTGGCCAAGCTCCAGGACAGCTACATTCAGCTGTACCGGTCCACGGAACTGCTGCGCGTCTACTCGCCGGTCCTGGTCCCCGGCCTGTTGCAGACGGAGGGCTACGCGAGAGCGCTGCTGTCGATGAACGCCCGGTTCCTTGAGGTCCCCGACGACGGTGCGGAGGCTGCGGCGGCCCGCCTGGAGCGTTCGCAGGTCATCCACGAGCCGGGACACCGTTACGTGTTCCTCATCGAGGAGGCCGTGCTCTATTACCAGCTCGGCAACGCGGAAGCGATGGCTGCCCAACTGGGCTACTTGCTGACCGCGGGGGCCCTGCCGCAGGTGTCGTTCGGCATCATCCCGGCTGGGACGCGCGAGCGGGTTCTGTGGCCGCAGGAGACATTCGACGTGCACGACGACACGCTGGTGTCCGTGGAGTTGCTCTCCGCCGAGGTGAACGTCACCCAGCCTTCGGAGATCGCTATGTACCTGAAGGCGTTCGAGCAATTGCGCGGCATGGCCGTGTACGGGGCGGAGGCGCGGGCGTTGATCCTGAAGGCCATCGAGGCCCTGCACTGACTCCGGGCGCGGTGGGCTCTTTCGCATGGTCAGCCCCGGGCAGATATCTCCGGCCAGATCACCCGAGGGCAAGATCTCTCCGGTCAGATCACCCGAGAGGGGACTCCCGTGCGCTCGGTGTAGGCCACGACGTCGGCCGTGCCGCCGTATCCGCGAGCCGCTCCCGGGCCGGGCGAGGGGCTTTCGTCACGCCCGGCGGGATGCCCCGTCCGGCCAGACGACATCCACGGGGATGCCTGCCTCGCGCGCCTGGTGTACCACGTCCGCCGTCCCGCCGCCCTTGCCCGTGGGCGGCCGGCCGTCCCACACGGCCACCAGCCGATCGGCACGCTCCAGCAGCACGGTGTTCGCCGCCTCGTACGCTTGACGGTTCGCCGTGGCGTGCGGCATCACCAGCACCTCGTCCGCTGCCGCCACGAGCCGGTCGAAGGTTTCGGCATGCTCTGGCTTCACCTTCGCCTGCCGGTAGTCCTCCGAAGGGATCACTACGGCCAGGCGCCCGCCCGCGGCGAGGACCGCGTCAGCGAAGAGGCTGTCGCTGCCTTTCGCGATGCACGACACCCCGACCAGGCTGGAGGGCTCGTAGGCGGCAACGATCTTGTCCAGCTCTTCTCGTACCAGCGGCACCGATGCGTTGGTGATGTCCATGTGCCCGGTCACAGCGATCGTCGTCATCGCGCCTTCCCCGTCATGCGGTCAGCAGGCTCCGGATGCTACCGCGCACGTCGGCCACGGCCCGGGGTACGCCGTCTCCCACTGTGTAGGGGTACAGCTGTGCCAGCTGTACCCGCACGCGACCGGAGCGAAGGCGGGACGCGACGTCGACAGGTGGGCCTTGGGCCTGGGCAAGGGGCTTTCGTCAGGGCCCTGTGTGGGTACCGCTCAGCGCTGCGGGCGTGCGATCAGCCTGACGTCTGGGCCGGAACGTGCCACGTCCACCAGCTCGCATCGGAGGATGTCGTCGATCGTTCCGATGCTGCCGCCCTCCAATCCGCTCTTTCCGCGGCCGAGGAGCGCGGGCGCGATGTAGGCGATGATGCGGTCCACCAGCCCGGCCGACACGAACGACGCGGCGAGAGTGGGGCCGCCCTCGAGGAACATCCCCCGCACGCCGCGCAGGTGCAGCTCGCGAAGGAGAGCCTCCACGTCCAGGCCGACCTTCGCACGGGGCAGCCGTACGACGGTGGCCACGCCCTCCAGGTGGGACGCGTCGGCGTCGTCGGCGACAGCGATCATGGTGGGTGCGGCATCATCGAGCACACGGGCATCAGCCGGGGTCCGGGCGTTGGTGTCGACGATCACGCGCCACGGCTGCTCATCAACCGGCACGGCCACCTTCAGCTTGGGGTCGTCCTTCACCGAGCGCACGGCAAGGTGCGGGTTATCGGCCCGCTGGGTGCCGGAACCGACGACAGTTGCCTGGCAGGCTGCCCGTAGCGCGTGCACTTCGGCGCGGGACTCGGCGCTGGTGATCCACTGGCTGGTGCTGTCCGCCGCGGCGATCCGGCCGTCCAGCGTGGCCGCGTACTTGTAGACGACGAACGGCCGCCCATCGATCGTGTGCCACTCGTCCGTGCCTATCAGCTCGCTGACGTGCATGGCTCCTCCAAACGGACCTTGATTCCGGGCAGCGTAGTCACATGACAGCGACCGCTTCCGTCAGTTCTCGCACCATCGCTGTACGTCGCCACGGTGCCAAGCCGGTGATGACTCGCTCCCGGCGGAGGGGCCATCGCGTGGTCAGTCGCGGGTAGAGCCCTCCGGCCAGATCACCCGAAAGCGGACTCCCGTACGCTCCGCGTAGGCCACGACATCGGCCGTCCCGCCGTACCCGCGAGCCGGCTGCCCGTCCCAGACGGCGACCAGCTCATCCACCAGCCCCACCAGAATCTCGCTTCCGGCCATGTGCGCCTGGGAGTCCGACTCCACCATGCCCGTGCGGTGGACGTCGGCGGCCTGCTGGATGAGACGGTCATAGCTCTGGTGGTGCTCCTCGGGCAGGCCGTCGCGGTAGTTCTCCGCAGGGACCACCACCTCAAGGCGACCACCGGCCTCCAGCACCAGCTCAGCGAACCAGGCGTCCGGGCCGTCGGCAATGCACGAGACCCCGACCAGATCGGGTCCGTGGCGCGCGACTTCCTCTTGAAGGGCTCGGCGGACCAACCGCTCCGTTTTCGGGGGAAGACCGCGGTGGCCGGTGATGCCGAGGCGCATGGGCCGCTCCTTCTCGTGATCACAGATAGATGCCATGGAGGCGGTCGTCGAACTCGCGGACAGCTCTGGGGGGAGTCGTCGAAGTGTAGGACCGCCGGAGTCCTCGGGCACGTTCGATGATCCGACCTGACCGATATCGTGCGCCCGTCTCAAGTGCCCGCCCAGCGAGGGCGAACGCCCCATCCAGCCGACCGGTCGCCAGTTGCGCGGTGGCCAAGTCCAGCATGAGCAGCGCACGCTGCTTTTCGTGGCTCGACGTGAGGGCCGCCGCCGCTGCGTCCTGCGAGGCGGTCACCCATGGAACGAGGCCGAGCCGTGCGCCGCAGGTGAGCCGGGTTGCCGCGACCTTGGCATGGGTGAAGGTGAAGACCCATGGCCACGGTGGCGGCTGCTCCTCCTGGAGGGCATCAGCGCTGCGGGTGGCCTGGTCGAGCGCGGCTTCCGCAGCGGGACGATCCCCTGCGGCCGCGTGCGCGAGCGCCTCGATCGTGCCAAGCCATGCGGTGGCGATGGCCGGTCCTGCGTCACCGAGCTGACGATGAGCTTTGCGGACGAGGGCAAGCCCCTGGGCGGTGTTCCCGGCGTCTGTCTCGAAGCCGGCCAGGCTGCCGAGTTGGTAGGCGGTGAGCAGTCGGTCACCGGAGGTACGCGCGGCCTTGATGGCCGCGCCGTACCAGGTACGGGCAGATCCGATGTCGTTCATGTCCCAGGCCAGCCAACCGGCTAGGGATGCTGCTTCACTGCCCGCTGCGGCCAAGCGGGCTCGCTGCTCGGGCGCTTCGGCATCGCCGGTGACGGTCTGGATGAGCCGCAGGTGGGCCAGGACCGGCTCGGAGAGCTGCCGGGAGGGGGTGGTTCCGTCCAGTCGGCGGAAGGCTGTGGTGGCCACGCGGAGCGTCGCGGCCTGGCCAGGGTCCGCAGGTTTGGGATGACGAGCTGCCAGGGTCGGCGTGGCGATCGCCGCCGCGGTGCCTGCCAGGAAGTTGCGCCGGTGCACGTCGTGCTGTCCATTCTCGGCGCCATGCGCCGCTGTGTGGTCGGCGAGGCCAACCAGACGCGGGGGAATGTGCAAGTGCGTGGCGGCTCTCGCCAGAATGGCCATGTCGTATGAGGCTGCGCCGCGTCCCTCGAGACGAGAGACAGCGGACTGGCTGATCCCACAGGCGTCGCCGAGTTGGCTCTGGGAGACACCGGCGTCGCGGCGGACCAGGCTGACGACCCGCCCGTAGTCACCTTGGCGGGCGGCGTCCCGAATCGCTTGTGAAGACCAGTTCATTCCTACTCCCCTTGATACCTGGGTCTCTCCGGCTACTGGCCACGGGTATGCGCTGGCTGCATACGCGTATGCGCCTGGCGGGTCAGCACTGGTCGATACAGCATGACGCACGGTTTCGTCTCCTCACCAACCGTAATCGGGAAGGGGATGTATGAGTTCCGAAGCCCCGCTGTGGACACCGCCGAACACCGAGGACATCGAGGCGTTACCGGTGGGCGAATGGTGGGACGCCGTGTCCGCGCCCGTCCCCGTCGCGGACCGCGCCCTGGAACTGCTCGGCGACCGGTCCGGCGCTGTCATCCAGGACGACACATACGGCAAGTGCTACTGGCTGATCGGCATCGACACCGCCCGCAGCTGGTGCCTGCGCCAGGTCCGCGTCCTCACCGCGCTCACCGACGAAGGCACCCTCCTCGGCGTACCGCCCGCCTCCTGGGGAGCTGAGCACCGGACGCGCTGGCGGATTCCCCTGGGACGGGGCCGGTATCTGACCGATACCCATCACCTGGCTCGCGCCTTGCGTCAGGCTGTCGCCGAGGTCCTCGGGCCGCCGCCGGACGGCCGTCAGCTCTGCTATCGCTGCCAACTGCCCACCGACGAACCGGTCGTCGTCGCCATCGAACACAGCGGCAGCGTCGCCGGCGCGACCATCTACGCCTGCCCCTCGCATGCCCGGACCTACCCGCGCGACGCCGTCGCCGAGGCCGGCGCCATGCGCCGCGCGCTCGGCCGGGGCAGGATCCGATGACGGCCCCCGAGCAGATCGCTGAGCAGACTGCCGAGCAGGCCGTGGACCCGTTCGCCGACGAGGCGTGGCGTGCGGCCATCGAGCATGCCGCAGGCTGCCTGGGCTGCCGGACGCCCGGCGCCGGGTGCGAGACGGGGGAGCGGCTGCTCCGCGCCTATGAGGAGGCCACGCGCCAGGCCAGGCCGGGGGATGACACGGAATGAGGCACCCTCGGCAGTCGCCCGCCGCCCGCCGCCCGCGTCGGGCCGCTCCCTGCCCGGCCGCCCGCACGGGCCTGCCGCTCACCGCGGTCCTCGCGGTCCCGGTCCCCGGGCTCCCGGTCCTCGTGGACCGCCTCCGCGTCGCAGGCAACCCCGGACCCATGGGCCGGGGTGGGTCGTCGGAGTCCCGGGCCCCGTACCGGACGACGGCCCCAGCGGCACAACTCCCTGCACCCTGGCCCGCCGCGCCTTGACCCTCCCCGCACCCTGACCCTCCCCGCACCCTCTCCTGCGGTCGGCGGCCAGGCACGGCCGCCGACCGCAGGACAGGGGATCCGGCCCCGGTACGGGGCTCGCGGGCCGGAGTCCCGCGACGAGAAGCCCCCGCCCCGGCCGCCGCCCGTTGTCGGTGAGGACGGACCGGCCGGGGCGGGCCTGTACACCGGCGCTCCGGCGCCCGTACCCAAGAGGTGGAACGATGACTGTCGAGAGCAAGCACAAGGGCGATCCCGCCCCGATCAAGCCGTGGACGCCCCCGCCGCCGCCCCCGCCGGACGGCACACCGCCCCCGAGGCAGAAGTGAGGCCCCATGACCGAGGACTGGCGGCCACGTTACGCCGCGCTGCTGGATGCCCTCGCCGCGTCCGGCGAACTCCCCGACGCATGGCGCCCGGCCTTCGACGCCGTCCCACGCCACCACTTCATCCCCGGCGACATCTGGGAGCAGCGGGCCACCTGCGTTCCCGTCACGACGGACGCGGCCTGGTGGGACCTTGTCCACCGGGACGTGCCGATCGTGACGCAGGTGGACGACGGGCGGAGCGACGGCCCGGGAATCGCGACCTCGTCCAACTCCATGCCCACGATGGTGGCGCGCATGCTCACCGCGCTCGACGTCGCCGACGGGCAGCGCGTGCTGGAGATCGGCACCGGCAGCGGCTGGAACGCGGCGCTGCTCGCCGCGCGCCTGGGGAGCGGCAACGTCACCACCGTTGAGATCGATCCGGTCCTGGCGGAAAGGGCCGCGAAGGTCATCAAGGAGGCCGGATACAGCCCCGACGTCGTATGGGGCGACGGCGCTCGGGGATGGGCGTCCGGGGCGCCGTACGACCGGGTCATCGCGACCTGTTCGGTGCGCCGCATCCCCTACGCATGGGTACGGCAGACCAGGCCGGGCGGGCGCATTGTCGCCCCGCTGGCGGGGGACTTCTGGTCCGGGGCGCTGGTACGGCTCGACGTGGGCGGCGACGGGGTGGCCTCCGGCCGGTTCGTCGGCGGTGCCCGGTTCATGCCGATGCGCTCGGAGCGCCCTGGTCCGGACGCCCCGGTGGACAGCGGGACCGGGCGGCGCGGCAGCCCCGGCGCGCTTGCCGTCGGCACCATGGCCGGGCTCGGCTTCGCCCTCTACGCGGGCGCGAAACTGCCGGGCGTGGTCATGGCCGACGGAACGCCGGACGGCGGGTACCGGCTCTGGCTTCACGACCGAAAGGGGTCGGCGGCCACGGTCACCCAGGACGAGGTGTGGAGTTACGGCCCACGCCAGTTGTGGGAGGAGGTCACTGCCGTGCACGGCGCGTATGTGCAGGACGGCAGTCCGGACCCCGGCGATTTCGGGTTGACCGTGTTCCCCGGCGGACAGCGGCTCTGGCTCCGCTCGCCTGACACCCCCCTCGGCTGGCGGACGAAGCCCCCGGTCCGGTGTCGTCCCGGCCCCGCCTGCGCGCCACCGCCATGGCGCACGGGCGGGGCCGTACGTCCGGTGGCAGGGGAGGAGTGCCGGGCCGCCCGGCACTCCTCCCCGCCACCGGAACCCGCCACCGGAACCCGCCACCGGAACCCGCCACCGGAACCCGCCACCGGAACCCGTCACCGGAACCCGTCACCGGAACCCGTCACCGGAACCCGTCACCGGAACCCGTCACCGGAACCCGTCACCGGAACCCGTCACCGGAACCCGTCACCGGAACCCGTCACCGGAACCCGTCACCGGAACCCGTCACCGGAACCCGTCACCGGAACCCGTCACCGGAACCCGTCACCGGAACCCGTCACCGGAACCCGTCACCGGAACCCGCCACCGGAACCTGACCCCACGGGGCCCATACAGGGACGTACCGGACGCAATCGCGGCCGTTTCGCCTACCCGAAACATTGTGGAGACCTGGCGGACACGTGAGGTTCGCGACGATCCGATAACGGCTTCCGAGGGGCCCTTTATCTGACATCTACGCGCGTTACGATGCGGCGGAGCCAGCGCCGCAAAGGGCGCTCCGAGAACATTCAGAGGGGACCCTCGTGCGCCGGGTATCCACGATAGCTGTCGCGGGCATTGCCACCGCGGCTCTCGCATTCTCCGTCACCGCGTGTGGCAGCAGTTCCGAAGAGGGAAGCAAGGACGCCGGCGTCGGTCTGGCCTATGACGTCGGCGGCCGTGGCGACCACTCCTTCAACGACTCCGCCGCCAAGGGCTACGACAAGGCCCTGAAGGACTTCGACGTCAAGGGCAAGGAGCTGACGGCGAAGGACGGCGACACCGACGCCGACCGCTACGACAAGCTGGCCAGCCTGGCCGAGGCGGGCTACAACCCCGTCATCGGCGTCGGCTACGCGTGGACCCCCTCGCTCACCAAGGCCGCCAAGAAGTACAAGGACACCGACTTCGCCATCATCGACTCGGTCGTCGACGCCAAGAACGTGGCCAGCCTGGTCTCCGCCGAGCACGAGGGCTCCTACCTCGCCGGGGTGGCCGCGGGGCTGAAGACCAAGTCGGACAAGGTCGGCTTCATCGGCGGCACCGACAGCGCGCTGATCAAGAAGTTCGCGGGCGGCTTCCAGCAGGGTCTGAAGGACACCAATCCCAAGGCGTCCCTCGACGTCCAGTGGGTGCAGGTCGGTTCGGCCAAGGGCTTCGGCATGCCCGACCGCGGCAAGGACATCGCCGAGGGCATGCTGTCCAACAAGGTCGATGTGATCTTCTCCGCGGCCGGCGGCTCCGGCGCGGGCGCCATCGAGGCGACCGCCGGGAAGAAGGGCACCTGGTCGATCGGCGTGGACGGCGACCAGTACTACGACAAGGGCCTGTCCCAGTACAAGAACTCGATCCTGACCTCCATGGTCAAGAACGTGGACGGCTCGGTCTACGACTTCATCAAGAGCGTCGTCAAGGACAAGAAGGCCGAGAGCGGCGTCCAGTCCTACGACCTCAAGCGCGGCGGTGTCTCCCTCTCGTACTCCGGCGGGTTCATCGACGACATCAAGCCGAAGATCGAGGCGGCCAAGAAGAAGATCATCGACGGCCAGATCAAGGTCAACGACACCTACAAGGACTGACCCGCGCGCCACGGACCCGCACGGCGCCCCGGGCGTCCCCCGGGTCCGTGGCCGCACCCCGGCCGGTCCGGCCCCGGCCCGCCCCACCCCCGTCGCCCCTCAGGAGTGCGCCATCAAAGCCGCCAGCCCCCCCAAGGGCGCTCCCGCCGGTGCCGTCACCGACGTCGCCGTAGAACTCCGCGGAATCACCAAGCGGTTCCCCGGAGTCGTCGCCAACCACGACATCGACATCACCGTGCGCCGCGGCACCGTGCACGCCCTCGTGGGCGAGAACGGCGCGGGCAAGTCGACCCTGATGAAGATCCTCTACGGGATGCAGCGCCCGGACGAGGGCACCATCGCGCTCGACGGCGAGTCGGTGGAACTGCACTCCCCGGCGGACGCCATATCCCGTGGCGTGGGCATGGTGCACCAGCACTTCATGCTCGCCGACAACTTCACCGTGCTGGAGAACGTGGTTCTCGGCGCGGAGAAGCTGCACGGCATCAGCGGCCGGGCACGCGCCCGGATCAAGGAGATCTCCGACGCCTACGGGCTGGGCGTCCGCCCCGACGTCCTCGTCGAGGACCTGGGCGTGGCCGACCGCCAGCGCGTGGAGATCCTCAAGGTGCTCTACCGCGGCGCCCGTACGCTCATCCTCGACGAGCCGACCGCCGTCCTCGTCCCGCAGGAGGTCGACGCGCTCTTCGACAACCTCCGCGAGCTCAAGGCCGAGGGCCTGACGGTGCTGTTCATCTCGCACAAGCTGGGCGAGGTGCTGTCGGTGGCCGATGACATCACCGTCATCCGCCGCGGCACCACGGTCGCCTCCGTCGTGCCGTCCGAGACCAGCCCCCGGCAGCTGGCCGAGCTGATGGTCGGCAGCGAGCTGCCCTCGCCGGAGACCCGCGAATCCACCGTCACCGACACCGAGATGCTCGTCGTCGACGCGCTGCGGCTGACCGCCACGGATGTGGACGGGGTGGAGCGGGCCGTGCTCGACGACATCGGCCTCACCATCCGCAAGGGCGAAGTTCTCGGCATCGCCGGGGTGGAGGGCAACGGCCAGGCCGAACTGGTCGAGGCCATCATGGGCATGCGCGACCCGGACGCCGGCACCATCACCCTCGACGGCGCCGACATCTCCCACGCGCCCACCCGCACGCGGCGCGAGGACGGCATCGGCTACATCCCCGAGGACCGCCACCGGCACGGACTGCTGCTGGAGGCGCCGCTGTGGGAGAACCGCATCCTCGGCCACGTCACCGAGGAGCCCAACAGCAGGAGCGGACTGCTCAACCCGGCCGCCGCCCGGCGGGACACCGAGCGGATCGTCACCGAGTACGACGTCCGCACCCCCGGGATCGAGGTCACCGCGGCCTCGCTGTCCGGCGGCAACCAGCAGAAGCTGATCGTCGGCCGGGAGATGAGCCACCACCCCAAGCTGCTGATCGCCGCACACCCCACCCGCGGTGTGGACGTGGGCGCACAGGCGCAGATCTGGGACCAGATCCGCGCCGCGCGCCGGGAGGGCCTGGCCGTGCTGCTGATCTCGGCCGACCTGGACGAGCTGATCGGCCTGTCCGACACCCTGCGGGTGATGTACCGCGGCCGGCTGGTCGCCGACGCCGACCCCGCCACCATCACCCCGGAGGAGCTGGGCTCGGCGATGACCGGCGCGGCCTCCGGCCATCTGGAGCACCCGGCGGAGGCCGGGAGCGAGGCCGCGACCGGGGCAGGGGCCGCGACCGGGGGAGAGGACCGATGAAGAAGCTGGACAAGGAGCGGGTGCTGCTCGCGGTCGCGGCCCCGGTGCTGGCGCTCGCCGCC
This sequence comes from Streptomyces hygroscopicus subsp. hygroscopicus, assembly GCF_001553455.1. Classification (GTDB taxonomy): domain Bacteria; phylum Actinomycetota; class Actinomycetes; order Streptomycetales; family Streptomycetaceae; genus Streptomyces; species Streptomyces hygroscopicus. The sequence continues at coordinate 8,251 of NZ_BBOX01000033.1, read as the reverse complement.
GCGTTCGTGGTGACCGCGCTGGTGCTGCTGGCGACCGGCAAGGAGCCGTTCAACGCCTTCGGCATCATGTTCGACTACGGCATGAAGTCCGACAGCCAGGTCTACATCCTCAACAAGGCGACGACGTACTACCTGGCGGGGCTCGCGGTGGCCGTCGGCTTCCGGATGAACCTCTTCAACATCGGCGTCGACGGCCAGTACCGGCTCGCCGCCTTCTTCGCCGCCGTCGTCGGCGGGGCGCTGAAGCTGCCGGGCCTGGTGCAGATCCCGCTGATCATCCTGGTCGGCATGCTCGTCGGCGCGATGTGGGCGTCCATCGCCGGTCTGCTGAAGGTCTACCGGGGCGTCAGCGAGGTGATCAGCACCATCATGCTGAACTCCCTCGCGGGCATCCTCATCAGCTATCTGCTGGTGGACGGCCGGCTGGCCGACCTCGACAAGCAGACCAACATCGTGGCCACCGACCCGCTGCCGTCCTCCAGCCACTTCTTCACCATCCCGGCGGGCGCGGGCCTCGACCCCATCTGGGGCTTCATCGTCGTCGCGGCGCTCGCGGGCGCGGGCTTCTGGTTCCTGCTCGGGCGCACCCGGTTCGGCTTCGACCTGCGCGCGGTGGGCCGCTCCGAATCCGCCGCCCAGGCCAGCGGCGTCAACGTCCGGCGCATGGTGCTCACCAGCATGGTGCTCTCGGGCGCGATGGCCGGTCTGGTCGGCATGCCGACCCTGCTCAACGACACCCACCAGTTCACCTCCGACTTCCCCACCGGCATCGGCTTCACCGGTATCGCCATCGCGCTGCTGGGCCGCAACAACCCGGTCGGCATCGCGCTGGCCGCCGTGCTGTGGGGCTTCCTGGAGCGCGGCGCCAACCGCCTGGAGTTCGAGGGCTACGACAAGGAGATCGTCGGCGTGATGCAGGGCGTGATCGTCCTGTGCGTCGTCATCGCGTACGAACTGGTGCGCCGCTACGGGCTCAAGCGCCAGCAGCAGAGGGTCGGCGCGGAGCTCGCCGCCCAGGCCAGCGCCAGTAAGGGCACGGACAAGACGGAGGTGCCGGCATGAGTGCCACGGTGACCACCACCACGAGCACGAGCACGCCGGGCAAGGGGAACGGGCCCGCCTCCCGGATGTCCCTGGGCAAGGTGCTGCTGATCGTCGCCGGGGCGCTGATCGCGCTGTCGGTGCTGCGCGCCCTCGTCGACGCCGCCCAGCAGGCGGACTTCGACCGGGTCACCTCCTCCGGGCAGATCGGCGCCGCGCTCTCCATGGCCGTGCCGATCGGGCTCGCGGGCCTCGGCGGGCTGTGGGCCGAACGGGCCGGTGTGGTCAACATCGGCCTCGAGGGCATGATGATCCTCGGCACCTTCTTCGGCGCCTGGGCGGGCTACCAGACCAACCCCTGGGTGGGGGTGCTCGCGGGCGTCCTCGGCGGCGCGGCCGGCGGTCTGGTGCACGCGGTCGCCACCGTCACCTTCGGCGTGGACCACATCATCTCCGGTGTGGCGATCAACATCCTCGCCCTCGGCGCCACCACCTACCTGGCCAAGCGGTGGTTCGAACCGCTGGGCGACATCGGCGGCTCCCCGAAGAACTCCCCGCAGGTCGACCCCATCCAGACGTTCACCGTCCCCGGGCTCTCCGACTGGCTCGCGGACCTGGAGAACCACCACTGGTTCCTGGTCTCGGACATCGCGGGCGTCATCGGCGGTCTGGTCACCGACATCTCGGCGCTGACCATCGTCTCCGTCCTCCTCGTCGTGGGCAGCTTCTTCGCCCTGTGGCGGACCTCGTTCGGACTGCGGCTGCGGTCCTGCGGCGAGAACCCGACGGCGGCCGAGTCCCTCGGCGTCAACGTCTACCTCTACAAGTACGCGGCCGTGGTGATCTCCGGCGCGCTGGCCGGGCTCGGCGGGGTCTTCCTGGCCCTGGTCCGCTCGCACATCTACAACGAGGGCCAGACCGGCGGCCGCGGCTACATCGGCCTGGCCGCCATGCTCTTCGGCAACTGGCGGCCGGGCGGGCTCGCGATGGGCGCCGGGCTGTTCGGCTACTCCGACGCCCTCCAGCTGCGCAACGGCGGCGCGACCGTCCACGCCCTGCTGCTCCTGGTCGCCCTCGGCCTCGCCGTGCTGGCGGGCTGGCGGATTGTCCGCAAGAGTTATCTCGCGGGCGCGGTCTCCGGCGCCGCGGCCGTCGCGCTGCTGCTGTGGTACGCCCTGACCGACACCGTGCCGAACGACCTGGTCAGCGCCACGCCGTACATCGTGACCCTGCTGGTCATGGGGCTCGCCTCACAGCGGCTGCGGATGCCCAAGGCGAACAACAAGCCCTACCGGAAGGGACAGGGCACATGAGCACTTCCGTCGCGGCGGCCCCCGACTGGGGGGCCTTGCGCGCACAGGCCAGGGACGCCATGTCCCGGGCCTACGCCCCCTACTCCGGCTTCCCGGTGGGCGCCGCCGCGCTCGTCGACGACGGCCGCACGGTCAGCGGCTGCAACGTGGAGAACGCCGCGTACGGTGTCGCGCTGTGCGCCGAATGCGGTCTGGTCTCCTCCCTCATCGCCTCCGGTGGCGGCCGCCTCACCGCCTTCACCTGCTGCGACCGCGAGGGCGCCGTGCTGATGCCCTGCGGCCGCTGCCGTCAGCTGCTGTGGGAGCACGGCGGCCCGGAGCTCCAGATGGACACCACCACGGGCATCCGCCCGCTGGCCGAACTCCTCCCGGACGCCTTCGGCCCCGCCGATCTGCGCCGCGCCGCCCGCCACGGCTGACCGGTGCGCCCGCCCGGCCGGTCCGGGCGGGCGCACCGCTCCCGGCCCGGCCCCGGTGGGTCCGCCCGGACCGGTCCCGGTGGGTCCGGGCCGCTCCGGGAGCACCGGGCCCCACCGCCCCGCCCCCGGCCCGGCCGGCGCCAGGCCGTGCCGGACCGGCCCCCGCCCCACTCCGGGCAGGATCGACACCGGGCCCCCTCCGGGGCCCCTGCCCCACCACACGAAAGGCCCCGTACAGCCGCCATGGACGCCATCTCCGTCATCCGCGCCAAGCGCGACGGCAGCCGCCTGACCGACGCCCAGATCGACTGGATCATCGACGCCTACACGCGTGGCGAGGTGGCGGACGAGCAGATGTCCGCGCTCGCGATGGCGATCTTCCTCAACGGCATGGACCGGGCCGAGATCGCCCGCTGGACCGCCGCGATGATCGCGTCCGGTGAGCGGATGGACTTCTCCTCCCTGCCGCGTCCGACCGCCGACAAGCACTCCACCGGCGGCGTCGGCGACAAGATCACCCTGCCGCTCGCCCCCCTCGTGGCCGCCTGCGGCGCCGCCGTACCGCAGCTCTCCGGCCGGGGCCTCGGCCACACCGGCGGCACCCTCGACAAGCTGGAGGCCATCCCCGGCTGGCGTGCCCGGCTGTCCAACGAGGACATGCTGGCCGTCCTCGGCGACGTGGGCTCGGTCATCTGCGCGGCGGGCGAGGGGCTGGCCCCGGCCGACAAGAAGCTGTACGCGCTGCGGGATGTCACCGGGACGGTCGAGTCGATCCCGCTCATCGCCTCCTCGATCATGTCCAAGAAGATCGCCGAGGGCACCGGCTCCCTGGTCCTGGACGTCAAGGTGGGCTCCGGCGCCTTCATGAAGGACCTCGACTCCGCCCGCGAGCTGGCCGCCACGATGGTCGGCCTCGGCACCGACCACGGCGTCCGTACGACCGCCTTGCTCACCGACATGTCCACCCCGCTCGGTCTGACCGCGGGCAACGCCCTCGAGGTCCGCGAGTCCGTGGAGGTCCTGGCGGGCGGCGGCCCGGCCGATGTCGTCGAGCTCACCCTCGCCCTGGCCCGCGAGATGCTCGACGCCGCCGGGCTGCCGGACGCCGACCCCGCCAAGGCCCTGGCCGACGGCACGGCGATGGACCACTGGCGCCGCATGATCGCCGCCCAGGGCGGCGACCCGGACGCCCCGCTCCCCACCGCCCGCGAACACCACGTCGTCACGGCCACCGCCGACGGCGTCCTCACCCGCCTCGACGCCTATGCGGTCGGCCTCGCCGCCTGGCGCCTGGGCGCGGGCCGCGCCCGCAAGGAGGACCCGGTGCAGGCGGGCGCGGGCGTGGAGCTCCACGCCAAACCCGGCGACCACGTCACGGCGGGCCAGCCCCTCCTCACCCTCCACACCGACACCCCGTCGGCCTTCGCCTACGCCCTGGAGGCCCTGGACGACGCGGTCGCCTACGCCCCCCGGACCACCGAGTTCACCCCGGCTCCGATCGTCCTGGACCGCATCGCCCGGGCGTAAACTGCTCAGCTGTACTGGGCCGCGTCGTTCAACGGGGGAACGTGTGTCAGACCTCAATGTGGACGGGCATGAGCTCCGGGCGTCCGGGCACATGGCCGATCGCGTCAATTCCGACGACCTGCACGAGAAGATGACCGCCGCCGTCTCCAAGACCTCGGACGCGGCGGACGAGCTGACGGGCTGGTCGGTGTCCCAGGAGCTGGCGAACGTGGCCGACACCTGGGAAAAGGCACTCAACGGCCTGCGCAAGCGCCTTGACGCGGAGGCTGCCGCACTGCGCGGCTGTGCGACGAACCACGAGTGGAACGATGTCCTGACCGGCCGGGACTTCGAGGGCATCACCGGGTTCAACGACTTCGTCTGACAGGGATCGACGAGCCAGGGGAGGGACGATGCCCGCGGGGTTCAGGAGACTGTACAAGCAGAGCTTCACCGATATCGAAAAGGCCGCCAAGGCGTGGCAGCGGCTGTCGGAGAAGGCCAGGGACGGGCTCAGCCAGCACCGTAAGCAGGTCACGGGGCCGCTGCACAAGCAGGGCTGGAAGGGCGAAGCCGCGGACAGCGGGTTCTACTTCATGGAGAACATCGAACTGAGGCTCTCCATCGTCCAGATAGAGGCGCAGGCGATCGCCAGGGTGCTCGACACCACCAAGTTCCGCATGGAACAGGCCCAGACGAAGCTGCGCAACGCGGTGAAGACCGCCGAGGACAACCACTACCGCGTTGACGACGACGGCTGGGTGAGCGCTCCGGCGAGCACGGACTCGATCCCGACGAACGATCCGGACGGGCAGGCCACGCTGAACGTGGAATCCAGCATGCTCGGCGAATACCGGCAATGGATACAGCAGGCCCTGGACGACGCCCGGACGGCCAGTGACGAGGGGAAACGAGCCCTTTCCAGACTGCTCGGCGACATCCTGCGGGACACCAATCCGGCGGCCATGGCCGAGACCGTCAGGGACATCAGGGCATCGATGGGCGACCTCGGGATTCAGGATCCGCAGGTGCCGGACGACCCCAAGGAGGCCAAGGAGTGGTGGGACGCGCTGTCGCGTGAGGAACGCGAGGAAATGATCGCGCTGTACCCCGACATCATCGGCCGCACCGACGGACTGCCCGCCTCCGTCCGCAACGAGGCCAACCACCTCTCCCTCGACCAGCAGCTCGATATCGCGCAGAACGACAACACAGTCGACAAAAGCCATTCCACGGACGACTACAACCAGGCCCTGAACAACTTGCAGAAGCTCAAGGACCGCCTGGACCAGAGCGACGGCGCGCCCAGCGGCAAGGAGCTGTACCTCCTCAAGTTCGACGGGTTCGGCGACGGCAAGGCCGTCATCGCGATGGGGAACCCCGACACCGCCTCCCATACGGCGGTCCTGGTACCGGGCACGGACACCACCATGGACAGCGTGCCGGGGCAGGTCGAGCGCATCTCCCGGCTGCAGAACGAAGCGTTGAAGAGGTCGAACGGAGAGTCCGTGTCGACCATCTTCTGGCTGGACTACGACGCACCGGAGAAGAATCTGAGCGTCGCCTCCGACGACCGGGCCCAGGATGCCGCCGACGACCTTCGTCAGTTCACCGGAGGAGTCCGGGCCGCCCAGGGGGACAACCGCAGCCACCTGACCGTCATCGGCCACAGTTACGGATCGACGACGGTGGGAGCCGCGGCGGCCGGTGGGAAGGGCATCGGAGCCGATGACGTCATCTTCGTCGGAAGCCCCGGCACCACCGTCGCCAACGCCGGTGACCTGAACATGGACCGCTCGCACGTATGGGCGGGCGCCTCACACAACGACCCCATCGTCAACTGGGCGTCCGGACTGACGCTCGGAACCAATCCCGCAGAGCATGTGTACGGGGCCAATGTCATCGAGGTGGGTGACGGCGGTCACAGCAGTTACTTCCACGACAAAACTCCGGGGCTGTACAACCAGGCGCGCATCATCGTCGGGCAGCAGCCCACATCCGCGGAGCCCTGGGGACCGGAGTACGACCCCATCATGGAAGTGGTGCCCGGCCTGTGAAACGAATTCTGACCCGGATGACGGCGGTCGCGACGGCCGCGCTGTTCCTCGGAGGCTGCATGTCCGACAAAGGCGATGACCCCAACGCTCCGCTACCCCGTATGAGCAGGGAGGATGCCCAAAAATGGGCCCGGCACTTCACCGGTTCGATGGCCCGGACGGCACGGGCGCCGATCAGTGAGAAATCCGTGCGGCCGGACTTCACCAATTGTGTGGGGAAACATGACGAGGTGGTGGACGACGGACGGTTCATCCTCGACTATTCGGCTCGTTCGCCGCTTCCCGAAGCGGAACACGCAGGGGCGGTCAAGCGCATCCGTGAGGAGTTGGAGAAGCGGGGCTATGCCATCGACACCTACCAGGAGATGAAGGACGCCGCCCAGGTCGTTCTCAGAGCTAGCAGCCCGAAGGATGACTTCTCCATCTCCGTGGAGGCGTACGGAGAGCAGAACAGCATCCTGTACGAGGTCAGCACCCCGTGCCTGCTGCCCCCGGGCGTCAAGCAGAAGGAGATCTAGGGAACGCGGCGCCTGACTCGGTCGTCCTGAGGCGGTGTGGCGCCCCTTCGCGCCGCGCCCCCTACGAACAGGACAACCTCTGTGAAAACCATGGGCACCCGCACATCCCGCCGCGCCCTGCTCTCCTTCGGCGCCGGTGCGGCGCTCACCGCCGTACTGCCGACCGTGGCGTACGCCTCGGCGCGGGGCGTACCGGCCCGGATGCGCGAACTCGAGCGGGAGTACGACGCCCGGCTCGGGGTCTTCGCTCTCGACACCGGCACCGGGAGGACCGTGGCCCACCGCGCCGATGAGCTGTTCCCGGTCTGCTCGGTCTCCAAGACCCTCGCGGTCGGGGCCGTCCTCCGGGACCTGGACCGGGACGGGGAGTACCTCGCCCGGCGCGTCCGCTACACCGAGGACGACGTCAAGACGGCCGGTCACATCCCGGTCACGGGTGCGCCCGAGAACATCGCGAACGGGCTGACCGTCGAGGAGCTGTGCGCCGCGGCCGTCTCGTGCAGCGACAACGGCGCGATGAACCTCCTGATGCGCGGGCTCGGCGGCCCCGCCGCGGTCACCCGCTTCTGCCGTTCCCTCGGGGACCCCACGACCCGGCTCGACCGCTGGGAGCCCGACCTGAACTCGGCCGAGCCCGGACGGGTGACCGACACCACCAGCCCGCGGGCCATCGGGCAGACCTACGCCCGGCTGGCCGTGGGCCGTGCCCTCGACGCCGGGGACCGCAAGCGGCTGGCGGGCTGGCTGGTGGCCAACACCACCGGCGACGCCCGCATCCGGGCCGGTGTCCCGGCCGGCTGGACCGTGGGCGACAAGACCGGGACCGGCCGCTACGGCACCACCAACGACGTGGGCATCGCCTGGCCCCAGGACCGGGCACCGATCGCGCTGGCCTTCCTCTCCACGAGGCAGGAGCAGGACGCGAAGGCCGTCGACGGCCTGATCGCCGAAGCCACGGCCCTGGCGGTCACGGCCCTCGGCTGACCCGGGACCGGCCCCACCGGCGCGAGCCGCCGAGGAGACGGGCGAGGGCGGGGCGGAGGGGCGGGGTCCTGGACGGTTACGCATCGGCGTGGCACCGGTGCCCGTCCCCGCGGCCCCGCCCCCGGTCAACCGGCGCCGTGCGCCCGGCCCCGGGCGACGCCCCGGAGGCCCCGCCCCCGGGCGACGCGCCGGAGGCCCCGCCCCCGGCTCCCACCACGGACAGCAGGCGCGCCCGGGAGCGCCCCCGCACCCTAGGCCAGCAACTGCCCCCGCCGGCTGAGCAGGAACTTCTTGAAGGCCGCCACCGGAGGTGTGTCGGGGGGACCGTCCAGCCAGGCGACGCCGATCTCACGGACGGCGCGCGGGGCGGTGACGGTCAGCTCAGCCACCCCAGGGCGGGGGAACGGCGGGGG
>NZ_BBOX01000032.1 GCF_001553455.1 Streptomyces hygroscopicus subsp. hygroscopicus | reverse complement strand
CGCCGAGGCCGGCGGCGACCAGCCCGCGGAGGGTCTCCGCCTCCTCGCCCTCGAAGGCGATCCGCGGGGCGAACCCCGCCTCGGCGCACAGCGCGTCGGTGATGCGCCGCAGCCCGTAGCCCGGTTCCAGGGTGACGAACAGCTCCGAGGCGGCCTCGGCGAGCCGGACCCGGCGGCGGCCGGCCAGCCGGTGGTCGTCGGGGACCACCAGTCGCAGCCGCTGCTCGTCCAGTCGGCGGGCGACCAGATCGGGGGCGTCCGGCACGGGGGAGGTCAGACACAGATCGAGGCCGCCCGCCCGCATCCGCTCGAGCATCGCCTCGCCGTAGTTCTGGACCAGTTGGAACCGCACCCGCGGATGGTCCACCCGGAAGGCCCGGATCAGACCGGGCACGGTCTCGGTCCCCAGCGTGTGCAGGAAGCCGAACGAGATCCGGCCCGCCGCCGGATCGGCGTCGGCCCGTACGGACTCGGCGGCGCGGTCGACCTCGGCGAGGGCCCGTTCGACCGCGTGCAGAAACGTCCGCCCCGCCGGGGTGAGCGCCACCGTACGGCCCCGGCGGGCGAAGAGCACCACGCCCAGGTCCTCCTCCAGCCGGACCATGGCCCGGCTGAGCGTCGACTGGGGCACTCCCAACTCCTGTGCGGCCCGCGTCACATGCTCATGGCGGGCGACGGCGGCGAACTGGGCGAGGCGCGGCGTCAGGGCGGCGGCCCAGGACCCGGCCTCGAGATCTGCTGTCACCGGAATGTCGTTTTCGTAACTGTTGCGTGACACGGATGACCCTGACCTTTACTCATGCTGTCGTGGATCGATTATCGCCATTCCGTGCATTGGACGCATCAACCGTGGATACGTACGGTCGAACCATGCCTCCTGCTGATACCAAGGCGTCCAACGGAAACCACCGCGTGGACGCCTCCGCTCCGACGTCCACGAACCCGAACCCCTCCGAGCCCGACGCGGCGCCCGTCACCTCGGCCGCCGCCTCGACAGACGCTTCGACCGGGCGGATGAGTCCGGGCCGCCCCGGTTACCTCCGGATGCGGTTCGCCCTCTTCACCGCGGGACTCGCCACCTTCGCCCTCCTCTACTCGACCCAGGCGCTGCTGCCCGCGATCTCCGACGATCTGCGGGTCCAGGCGGACCAGGCCAGCTGGAGCGTCTCCGCGGCCACCTTCGGCCTGGCGCTCGCGGTCGTGCCGCTGAGCGCGCTGTCCGAGCGGTTCGGACGGCGTGCCATGATGACCGCCTCGCTCACGGTCGCGGTCGCTCTCGCCCTGCTGGTGCCCTTCGCGCCGGACCTGGGCTGGCTGATCGCCCTGCGCGCGGTCCAGGGCGCGGCGCTGGCGGGGATCCCCGCCTCCGCGATGGCGTACCTGTCGGAAGAGGTGGACTCCAAGGCGCTGGTCGGCGCGATCGGGCTGTTCGTGGCCGGTAACAGCGTCGGCGGTATGAGCGGCCGGATCCTCACCGGCTGGGTGGCCGACGTCTGGGACTGGCGGGCCGCGCTGGCCGCGGTGGGCGCGATGGCGCTGCTGTGCGCGGTGGCCTTCCGGCTGCTGCTGCCCAGGGCCCGGAACTTCACCCCGGCCGCGGTGAGCCCGCGGGCGCTGGCCCGCACCCTCGCCGGTCATCTCTCCAATCCGCTGCTGTGCCGGCTGTACGCGATCGGCGCGCTGTTCATGACTGTCTTCGGCGGGGTCTACACGGTCATCGGCTACCGCCTGGTGGCCCAGCCCTTCGGCCTGTCGCAGAGCGTGGTCGGCTCGATCTTCCTGATCTACCTGGTCGGTACGGTCTCCTCGGCGGCGACCGGCAAGCTGGTCGGCCGGCTCGGCCGGCGCGGCGCGCTGTACGTGGCGGTGTCCACGACGGCGGCCGGACTGCTGATCTCCCTGCTGAACTCGATCGTGGCGGTGCTGGCCGGTCTGGTGCTGATCACCGCGGGCTTCTTCGCGGGCCACGCGGCGGCGTCCTCGGCGGTGAGCCGTACGGCCAAGACCGGGCGCGCCCAGGCCGCGGCGCTCTACCAGGCGTCGTACTACATCGGCAGCAGCGTGGGCGGCGCGCTCGGCGCGTTCGCCTTCCACCTCGCCGGATGGGGCGGCACGGTCGCCATGGGCCTGGTCGCGGTCGGCGTCGCGGCGGGGATCACGGTGTACGCCACGCGGAAGGCGAGGGCCGAACGGCGTGCGGAGGCCGCGCGGCGCGAGCTGTGCGCTGCCCCGGCCTAGCCTGGCCCCCGACCCCGACCTCCTGAAGCCCGAAGGGGCCGCCCCGCCACTGTCCCGGCGGGTCGGCCCCTTCGCCCGTGCGGGCCGGGGGCGAGGGGGCGAGGGGGCCGGGGGCGAGAGGGCTGGGGCCGGGGCGACGCGGCCGGGGCGGGGGGCGACGAGGCCGGGGCCGTCTTTCGGGTGCGGCTTTCGTCTCGCGCCTTCGGCGCAGTTGAGCAGCGGGGGGGGGGGGCGGGGGTGCGGCGCCGCCGCCGTCCGCCGGGCCCGTCGGTGTGGGCGCCGGTGGCGGCTCCCGCGCTCGGCGGCCGGGGCGCCTCCGGACTGCGGGCAGTCGGGACGCCCCCTCCCGGTACCCCTCCGAAAATGCTTGATCTGACGCAACTAATGGGTCAATCAGTTTCCAGAGGGGTACCCCACCCCCCTGCTGTCCGGTATCGGCCTCGGCCCCCGGTCACGGGAGCCGCCACCGGCACGCGCCCCCACCGGTCCGGCGGACGGCGTGAGGCCCCGGCCCGGCACCCCCGACCCATGCTCAAAGGCGCCGAAGGCGCGAGACGGCGCCGCACCCGGCAACGGCGAGCACGCCCCGCCGGGCGCGGCCCCGTCGGGCACGGCCTCCGTCGGGCGTGGCCTCTGTCGGGTACGGCCTCCGCCGGGCACGCCCCGCCGGGCGCGGCCCTCGCCAGGCGCGTCCGCGACGCGAACGCGCTCAGTGCCGCAGATTCGCCCCGAATCCCGCCGCCAGCGGCATCCGCAGCCCCAGTGGCGGCGGCGCCGCCAGGGCGTCGGCGACCGGGCGGGAGTAGCCGGAGTGGAAGAGGGAGCCGAGCAGGAAGTCCACGGCCAGCGCCTGCACCTCGGAGCGGTGCTGATGCAGCCCGTGCCCGTCGGTGTGCACCTCGAAGCGGCACACATCGCGGTTGGCCTTCTTCGCCCGCTCGGCCAGCCGGTAGGACAGCTCGGGGTCGGTCCGCTCGTCGTTCGTGCCGTGAGCGATCAGCACCTGCCGCCCCACCAGCTGTTTCACCGGTTCGGGTTCGAGCACCTCGTCCGGCGCCGGAAGCCAGGGCGCCAGCGCCACCACCGAGCTGACGGCCGGGTGGCCGGCGGCGCGGAGGGCGGCGCGTCCGCCCATCCCGTGGCCCGCGAGGCAGACCGGTACGTCGCCGTAGCGCCGTACCGCCTCCTCCACGGCCCACCCGGCGTCCGCCGCGGCATCGGCGGCGGCTCCGTTCCAGCCCCGGCACCGGTAGTGGACGACATGGGCGGTCAGCCCCTCGTCCCGGCCCGCCCGGACCAGCCGCCGGGCGAGCGGCAGCACGGCGGCCACCGAGAGTCTGGAGGGCCGTCTCGTCCCGCTGGGCTCGCCCCCGGGGAGCAGCAGCACCACACCGTGTACGGTCCTTCGTGCGGCGGCCGCGCCCATCGGCCGCCCCAGCCGTGCGCCCCGTTCGGGCAACGCTTGCTGAGCCATGGCGCCACGATCGCAGAAGGACTGGTGTACTCCACTACCCGTGCGGGTCACTGTTCCGTATCTATCCCCCACGCTCTACGCGCGTAGGCGCTATGGTGCGCAGATGACGAGCGAGCACACCCACGAGCCCATCCCAGAACAGATCCGCCGCGCCCCCAAGGTGCTGCTGCACGACCACCTCGACGGCGGGCTGCGCCCCGGCACCATCATCGACCTCGCGAGGGAGACGGGGTACGAGGCGCTGCCGGAGAGCGAGCCCGACAAGCTCGGCCTCTGGTTCCGCGAGGCGGCGGACTCCGGATCGCTGGAGCGCTACCTGGAGACGTTCTCCCACACCGTCGGCGTGATGCAGACCCGTGACGCGCTCGTCAGGGTCGCCGCCGAATGCGCCGAGGACCTCGCCGAGGACGGTGTCGTCTACGCCGAGATCCGCTACGCCCCCGAGCAGCACCTCGAGGGCGGGCTGACCCTGGAGGAGGTCGTCGAGGCGGTCAACGAGGGCTTCCGCGAGGGCGAGCGGCGGGCCTGGGAGAACGGTCACCGCATCCGCGTCGGCGCGCTGCTGACCGCGATGCGCCACGCGGCCCGCGCCCTGGAGATCGCCGAACTCGCCAACCGCTACCGCGATCTGGGCGTGGTCGGCTTCGACATCGCGGGCGCCGAGGCCGGTTTCCCGCCCACCCGCCACCTGGACGCCTTCGAGTACCTGAAGCGGGAGAACAACCACTTCACGATCCACGCCGGCGAGGCGTTCGGGCTGCCGTCCATCTGGCAGGCGCTCCAGTGGTGCGGCGCCGACCGGCTGGGCCACGGTGTCCGCATCATCGACGACATCGAGGTCGCGGACGACGGCACCCTCACCCTCGGCCGTCTGGCCTCCTACGTCCGGGACAAGCGCATTCCGCTGGAGCTGTGCCCGACCTCCAACCTCCAGACCGGCGCGGCGAGTTCGTACGCCGAGCACCCCATCGGACTGCTCCGCCGACTCCATTTCCGGGCCACCGTGAACACGGATAATCGTCTGATGAGCGGGACGAGCATGAGCCAGGAATTCCAGCATCTTGTATCAACGTTCCATTACACGCTCGACGACATGCAATGGTTCACGGTCAATGCCATGAAATCGGCCTTCATTCCTTTTGGCGAACGTCTCGCCATGATCAATGACGTGATCAAGCCCGGGTACGCCGAGTTGAAGTCCGAATGGCTGTTCCGTCAGGTGGCCCCGGGACCCTCTGTGACCAGGGGCTCCGCTGCCAAGAGCGACTGAACGAGGGAACTCGGCAAAAGACCTGGGAGAGCTCTCGGAGGGCGTTTTCCCTGTTTGCGGGCAGCCGAAATCCACGGTTACGTTTCCGTATCGGTCAAGCCCCCGTCTCAAGGACAGATTTCTGATGAAGCAGGGAACCCTCAAGACTCTCGGTGTCATTGCCCTCGGTGCCGCCGCCGTCCTCGGCGGCGGCAGCGCCGCGTCGGCGGCCGGTGGCGGACCGGTCCCCGGTGGCTCCGCGGGCGGTGCCGCCGCCAAGCCCTCGTCCCCGGTCGGCAAGCCCGCCGCCCCCCAGGCCAAGCCCGGCCAGGGGCTGCTGAGCCAGCTGCCCATCGGCAGCGGCCTGGGCCTGGTCAAGCTGGGCTGAGCCGCCGCTCGGGCACACGGAACGGGCCCGCACCCCGCCGGGGGTGCGGGCCCGTTCCGTTCCGTATGCGCGGGGCCGCGCCGTACGGGTCACCAGCCTCGCGGTGGGCGTCCTCCCGGAGCGCCAGCGTCCGGCGGGGACCTCCCGCAGCCGTCACCACGCCTCGCGGTAGGCGTCCTCCGCCGGAAGCAGGAACCACAGCGCGAGGTAGAGCAGGAACTGCGGCCCCGGCAGCAGGCACGAGACCACGAACAGCACCCGCATCGTCGTCGGAGTGGTCCCGAAGCGCCGGGCGAGACCGGCGCAGACACCGGCGATCCTCTTGCCGTGGCGGGGGCGGACCAGCGGTGCGGCCATGGTGGGACTCCTCCTCGTCGTCGGATGTACTCGGAAAGGACGGCTTCCCGATGTCGTCAACGCTATGTCCGCGTGCCGGAGGAGACGTCGCTCCACGGTGCGATCCCGACCCTGGGAATCGTCGGGGTCGGGGCCTGGGCGCCGTCCTCCCGGGGGAGGGCGGCGGCCCGCGCCCGGTCGGCCCGGCGGCGGAGCAGCACCCGGGCGGCGGGCACCACCAGCACATGCGCGAGCGCGACCCCGACGGTGTTCAGCAGCACCGCGTCCACGTTCATGATCTGCCCGGTCACCTCACTGCGCAGCAGCGCCAGCCCCAGGGACACCATCGCCCCCGTGAAGGCCGTACGGATCAGCGAGGCCAGCGGATACGCCTCCACCCGGCCCCCCGCCAGCGGCAGCAGCACCCCCAGCGGCGCGAGCAGCAGCAGCCCGCCCCCGATGGAACGAACGGCGCCCCAGGGGCTGAGCGCCAGATCGGCGCGGATGGTGGCCAGCGGTTCGAGGTGCGCGGCGGACACCCAGGGGACGTTCACCGGTCGCAGGGTCAGCCAGCAGACGAACGAAAGGTGTGCGACGAGGAGGACGAAGCCCGCGACGCGGTAGCGGAAGGCGGCCCTGCGGCCGGAAGGACCCTGCACGACAACCAGGACGCCCCGTGCGGGGGTCCTGGTTCCGCCCACGCCCCGCTGGTCAGCACCTTGTTACCGACTGGTCGCCGGTCCGGGACGGGACGGTGCCGACGGGTGGCGAATCAGGACACCAGTACCCCGGAGGTGACCGCGGTCCTGGGATTGCGGCGCATCTCCTCGGTGCACTGGTACGCCTTGAGCGGGTCCCGCTGGCTGTCCGGGCCGCCGAGTACCACCGTGCCCCCCTTGCCGGCCACCGTGGTGTCCGCGAAGGTGCAGACGATCTGCGCCAGCGCCAGGGACTGGATCTCCTCCGGCGGCCGGTTCAGCCGCACCGCGCTGTCCGGGTCGTCCTCGGCCGGACCGGAGACCTCCACCCAGTCCTCGACCTCCGTGGTGAACCCGGCCGCCGCCTCCGCCGCCGTCGGCGGCAACCGCAGCTGCTCCAGCAGCGCCTCGGCGAGCCGCGCCGGCTTCGGCGAGCGCTTCCGGTCGTCCAGCCCCGCGCTCCGGCTCACCGACAGGATCCGCGAGGAGCACAGCAGATAGATCCGTACGGAGACCTCGCCCACCCCCTCGGCGGTCCGCTCCGACGCGGGTGTCCGGCAGGACGCCCGCGAGGGCGCCGCCCCGGCGTCCACCGGCACCGAGGTGCCGCGTATCCCGCATCCGGCCGCCAGCAGCGTGACCGCGCCGGTCAGCAGGAGAGCGGCCGACCGGCTCCACCGCCCGCTCATGGCCTGCCCTCCTCGTTCCGGCCCCCGGCCGTGTTCCTGCCCGTGTTCTCGACTGTGCCCGTGCCCGTGTCAGCGTCCGCGTCCGGGTGCTTGGCCCTGGCCGCCTTCCCGGCCGCGCCCCTGCCCCGTCCCTTGCCCTTGCCCTGGCGCGGGACCGTACCGGCGCCGTCGCCCTCGACGGCGCCTTCGCGGTCGCGCTCGTCCGCGGCCTGGTCGGAGGCGATCGGTGAGGCGTCCATCGGCAGCCGCAGCGTGAAGACGGCGCCGCCGTCCGGAGAGTTCGCGGCGCTGATGTCGCCGCCGTGGATATGCGCGTTCTCCATGGCGATCGACAGTCCCAGCCCGCTGCCCTCCGAGCGGGGGCGGGACGCGCTCGCCTTGTAGAAGCGGTCGAAGACATGCGGCAGCACGTCCTCGGGGATGCCCGGACCGTGGTCCCGGACCTTGACCAGCAGCTCGTCGCCCTCGGTGCGCACCGAGACCCGCACCGGCGAACCGCCGTGCTTGAGCGCGTTCCCGATCAGGTTGGCCAGGATCACGTCCAGCCGCCGGGGGTCGAGCCGGGCCACGATCCCGCGCGCCGCGTCCAGCTCCACCGCGTCCAGCCAGGCGCGGGCGTCGATGCACGCGGTCACCTGGTCGGCGACATCGACGTCGTCGAGCACCAGCCGGGCCGTGCCCGCGTCGAAGCGGGTCACCTCCATCAGGTTCTCCACCAGGTCGTTCAGCCGCCGGGTCTCGCTCACCACCAGCTGCACCGCCGGAGCGATCATCGGGTCGAGCGAATCGGCCTCCTCCTCCAGCACCTCCGTGACCGCCGTGATCGCGGTGAGCGGGGTCCGCAGCTCATGCGACATGTCCGCGACGAAGCGCCGGCTGGACGCCTCCCGCGCGGACAGCTCCGCCACCCGCTTCTGCAGCCGCTCCGCGGCCCGGTTGAAGGTGTGGGAGAGATTGGCCAGCTCATCGGAGCCGGAGACCTGCAACCGGGTGTCGAGATGTCCCTCGCCCAGCCGGTTCGCCGCCTCGCCGAGCCGCCGCACCGGCCGCAGCACCGTGGCGGCGGCAGCCTGCGCCAGCAGCGCGGCGCCGATCAGCGCCAGGGCGGTGGCGATCCCCAGCGACCAGGCCAGGGAGTTGAGGTCCTGGCGCTCGGTGTCCAGGGACTTGAGCAGATAGCCGGTCGGCCCGCCGCCGTTCACCCTGGCCCCGCCGACCAGGTACGGGGTGCCGTGCAGTGTGATCCGCTGCCAGTAGAGGTGGTACGGAGAGGCGTTCCCCTTGTCCACCGAACGCTTCTGGTCCACCGCGCGCCGCAGCGACGCGGGCACCACGTCGAGCGTGAACAGATCCTTGTCCGAGGCCGCGGAGCAGCTCCCGCCGCCCCGGGTCCGGGTGATCAGCAGCACCTCGTACTTCTGGGTGTTGTCCGCCATACGAGTCGCGGCGTCCCGCAGTTCGGGACAGGTGGGAACGGAGGGCAGCGGGTCGGTGTCGTCCTTCAGCGATTTGCGGAACTCGTCCAGCGCCGCGTTCTGGGTACGGGTCAGCACCGCGTCCCGGTTCAGCCAGTACGCGATGGCCGACGCGGACACGGCGGCGGTCAGCGCCACCAGACCGAACACCAGCACCAGCCGCAGTCTGAGGCTGAACCACCGCAAGAGCCCCGCGGCCCAGCCCCGGGCTCGGCCGGGCTCCTCGCTCACTGCGCTCAATTCCGTACTTCTCCGCCCCCGCGCGTGCCTCTCACCGTCTGTTCGCCGCTCCGCCCGTGCGGCGCGGGCGCGGGCGTCGCGGTCGACCCGGTGTCGCTCACTGGGGCGCGTCCAGCCGGTATCCGACCCCGCGCACCGTGCGGATCAGCGTCGGTGACGACGGCACGTCCTCCACCTTCGCCCGCAGCCGCTGGACACACGCGTCGACCAGCCGCGAGTCCCCGAGGTAGTCGTGCTCCCACACCAGCCGCAGCAGCTGCTGCCGGGACAGCGCCTGCCCCGGCCGGCGGCTGAGCTCCAGCAGCAGCCGCAGCTCGGTGGGGGTGAGCTGAAGATCCTCACCGTTCTTGGTGACCGTCATGGCCGCGCGGTCGATCAACAGGTTGCCGAAGGCCGCGGAGTCGTTGGCCTCCCGCTCGCCACGCCGCAGCACCGCGCGGATCCGGGCGTCCAGCACCCGGCCCTGTACGGGTTTGACCACATAGTCGTCGGCGCCGGACTCCAGGCCGACCACGACGTCGATGTCATCGCTGCGCGCGGTCAGCAGGATGATCGGCAGCTGGTCGGTACGGCGGATCCGGCGGCACACCTCGAAGCCGTCGATCCCGGGCAGCATCACGTCCAGCACGATCAGATCCGGCCGCTGCTCGCGCAGCAGTTTCAGGCCGTCCTCGCCCGTCGCCGCGGTCACCACACGGTGGCCCTGGCGGGACAGCGAGAGTTCGAGGGCCGTGCGGATGGCGTCGTCGTCCTCGATCAGCAACAGGAAAGGCACGTTGGTCATTCTGGCCTACAAGGGGCCTGTAGTTCGACCGCCGGGGGTTTATCGGCTCGATCCCCTGTGACGAGGCTGTGACAGTCGACAGACACCCCCATGAAACTGGCCCGGCAGAGTCTTCTGTGTCACCGGGCGGGACACCACCGGCCGGGACGACCGGCAGCAAACCGATCAGGCTCCACCGACGGGGGGCGCGAAATGAGCACACTGCACTTCACCACCACCAGCGCAGTTCGCACGCGCCTCCACGACGCCGGCCGGGGCCACGAGAAGTCCGGTGCCGTGAGCGGGCGGGGGTGCGCTCGCGGCGCCGGGCGTCAGCGGCCTCCTTACATGGTGGCCATTGACGCGATCACGGGGGACAAGGAGGCCGGTCACGGCCTCGGGGGGGACAACGGGGGACCGGGGGGACGCGGGGGAAGCCCGTACGGGGAGGCAGAGGGGGAGCGGCGCACCGCGTCGGAGGCGGAGTTCACCGCCTACGTCCAGGAGCGCCGCGCCTCCCTGTACGCAACCGCCTACCACCTGACCGGGGACCGCTTCGAGGCCGAGGACCTGCTGCAGAGCGCGCTGTTCTCGACCTACCGGGCCTGGGACCGGATCAGCGACAAGGCGGCGGTCGGCGGCTATCTGCGCCGCACCATGACCAATCTGCACATCAGCGCCTGGCGTCGGCGCAAGCTCAACGAGTACCCGACGGAGGAGCTGCCGGAGACGGCGGGCGACCACGACGCGATGCGCGGCACCGAACTGCGCGCCGTGCTGTGGCAGGCCCTGGCCCGCCTGCCCGAACTGCAGCGCACGATGCTGGTGCTGCGCTACTACGAGGGCCGGACGGATCCGGAAATCGCGGACATACTCAACATCAGTGTCGGAACGGTCAAAAGCAGCATCTGGCGCTCTCTGCGCCGGCTGCGCGAGGACGAGGCCCTCAGCTTCGGCCGTGACGAGCGGGAGTCCTTCGGCGAACTGGTCGCCTGACGGCGGCGGAACGGACGAAGGCGGCTGAAACGGGGGATTCCGGAGCGTCGAGGGGGAGTGGCGCATCGGGGGAAAACGGGGGAAACGGGGGATACGGGGGAAACAGGTGCGAGGCCGGACAGCCGAGGGGGGTCTGTCCGGCCTCGCACCTTTTGTCGTCACGTAAGGCTCGTTATACGGGGGACTTCTGGCCGGTGACGGGGGTCCGCCGGCCCGCCGCCGCTATCCGGCCCATCGCCGCGTCCTTGCCGCACGCGTACGCGCCCAGGCCCGTCTGGCGGGCCACGATCCCGCGCTCGGCGCGCATCAGCCGCCAGCCGCGCCGCAGCAGATAGAGCGCCGGCTTACGGCCCTCCCGCAGATCGCGCAGCAGCCGGCGCCGGAAGGTGGTGAAGGGACGGCCGCGCAGGCAGAGCGCGTCCGCCAGCACCCCGAGGCCGGCACACCGGCCGATGATGTCGGCGGCGAAGATGCCCTCGGCGATGAACAGCGGTGCCCGTCCGATGTCCAGTGTCTCCGCGCCGACGCGGGAGCTGGTGGCGATGTCGTACAGCGGCACCGTGGTCCGTGACGTACGGCACAGCTCCTCGACCGCCGCGACCGCCGCGTCCGCGTCCCAGGACAGGGGCGAGTCCCAGTCGGCGCCCCCGCCGCCCGCGAGTGGGGGGAGCGTCGGGTCGCCGCTCTCCTTGTAGAAGTCGTCGAGGTTGAGTACGGGGAGCCCGGAGCGGGCCGCGAGCGATGACTTGCCCGATCCCGAGGGGCCGGAGAGCAGGACGACGCGGGCGGAAGGCGGTTGGCTGGTCACGGAACACCAGTGTGACGCATCCTTGCGCCCGCGTGACCCCCGTGTGACCTCCGCGTGAAGCGGTCGTCAGACGACCGCCCGCGGCCGTTGTGCCGGTGCGGTCCGGGCCGGACGGGTCCTGATCGGGGCGTTCGTTCAGACGCCCATCGGATGCCAGACGGTCTTGGTCTCCAGGAAGGCGAGGAGGCGGCCGGTGCCGGGGTCGGCCGCCCAGTCCACAGGCTGTGGACGCAGGACGCGCTTGAGGTTGTCCGCCGCCGCGATCTCCAGCTCCTTCGCGAGCGCCTCGCCGGCGCCCGTCAGGTCGATCGCGTTGACGTCCTGGTGGGCGGCGAGCGGCGCGGCGATCTCGGCGGTGCGGCCGGAGAGGACGTTGACGACGCCGCCCGGGAGGTCGGAGGTCGCCAGGACCTCGCCCAGGGACAGGGCCGGCAGCGGGGACGTCTCGCTCGCCACCACGACCGCCGTGTTGCCGGTGGCGATGACCGGGGCGATCACGGAGACCAGGCCCAGGAAGGACGACTCCTGCGGGGCCAGGACCGCGACCACGCCCGTCGGCTCGGGGGAGGAGACGTTGAAGAAGGGCCCGGCCACCGGGTTGCCGCCGCCGGCCACCTGGGCGATCTTGTCGGTCCAGCCCGCGTACCAGACCCAGCGGTCGATCGCGGCCTCCACGGCGGCGGTGGCCTTGGTCCTGGACAGGCCCTCGGCGCGGGCGACCTCGTGGCCGAACTGGTCCCGGCGGCCCTCCAGCATCTCGGCGATCCGGTACAGGATCTGACCGCGGTTGTACGCCGTCGCCCCCGACCAGCCGCCGAACGCCTTGCGCGCGGCGACGACCGCGTCCCGGGCGTCCTTGCGGGAGGCCAGCGGCGCGTTGGCGAGCCACCTGTCCTGCGAGTCGGTCACCTCGTACACCCGCCCGCTCTCGGACCGGGGGAACGTGCCCCCGACGAACAGCTTGTAGGTCTTGAGCACGCTCAGGCGCTCGTCGTGCTTCTCGGACTTCTCAGACATCGAGGTACGCCTCCAGGCCGTGGCGGCCGCCCTCGCGGCCGTAACCCGACTCCTTGTAGCCACCGAAGGGGGAGGCGGGATCGAACGTGTTGAAGGTGTTGGACCAGATCACACCGGCCCGCAGCTTGTCCGCCATGGCCAGGATGCGCGAGCCCTTCTCCGTCCAGATGCCCGCCGACAGGCCGTACGGCGTGTTGTTGGCCTTGGCCACGGCCTCGTCGGGGGTGCGGAAGGTCAGCACCGACAGCACCGGGCCGAAGATCTCCTCCCGGGCGATCCGGTGGGCCTGGGTGACGCCGGTGAAGAGGGTGGGCGCGAACCAGTAGCCGGTGCTGGGCAGTTCGCACTCCGGCGCCCAGCGCTCGGCGCCCTCCGCCTCGCCCGCGTCCGCGAGGGTACGGATACGGGCCAGCTGCTCGGCCGAGTTGATCGCGCCGATGTCGGTGTTCTTGTCCAGCGGGTCGCCGACCCGCAGGGTGCGCATCCGGCGCTTGAGCGCGTCGAGCAGCTCGTCCTGGACGGACTCCTGGACCAGCAGGCGGGA
Organism: Streptomyces hygroscopicus subsp. hygroscopicus; assembly: GCF_001553455.1. Classification (GTDB taxonomy): domain Bacteria; phylum Actinomycetota; class Actinomycetes; order Streptomycetales; family Streptomycetaceae; genus Streptomyces; species Streptomyces hygroscopicus. The sequence continues at coordinate 8,711 of NZ_BBOX01000032.1, read as the reverse complement.
GCCCGCGCAGCAGACGTGGCCCTGGTTGAAGAAGATGCCGCCGATGACGCCCTCGACCGCCTGGTCGATGGGGGCGTCGTCGAAGACGATGTTCGCGGCCTTGCCGCCGAGTTCGAGGGTGAGCTTCTTCCGCGTACCGGCGACCGTACGGGCGATGGCCTTGCCGACCTCGGTGGAGCCGGTGAAGGCCACCTTGTCGACGCCGGGGTGGGCGACCAGCTCGGCGCCGGTCGAGCCGTCGCCGGTGACGATGTTGACCACGCCCCTGGGCAGCCCCGCCTGACGGCAGATGTCCGCGAAGAACAGGGCGCTCAAGGGGGTCGTCTCGGCGGGCTTGAGGACGACCGTGTTGCCGGTGGCCAGCGCCGGGGCGATCTTCCAGGCGAGCATGAGGAGCGGGAAGTTCCAGGGGATGACCTGCCCGGCCACGCCCAGGGGCCGGGGGTCGGGGCCGTAGCCCGCGTGGGCGAGCTTGTCGGCCCAGCCCGCGTAGTAGAAGAAGTGGGCCGCGACCAGGGGCAGATCGGCGTCGCGGGACTCCCGGATCGGCTTGCCGTTGTCCAGCGACTCCAGGACCGCCAGTTCCCGGGAGCGCTCCTGGATGATGCGCGCGATGCGGAAGAGGTACTTGGCGCGCTCCGAGCCGGGGAGCGCGGACCAGGTCCCGAACGCCTTGCGGGCGGCCCTGACCGCGCGGTCCACGTCCTCGGCGCCCGCGTGGGCGACCTCGGACAGCGACTCCTCGGTGGCGGGGGAGACGGTCTTGAAGACCTTGCCGTCGGCGGCCTCGGCGAACTCGCCGTCGATGAAGAGCCCGTAGGACGGGGCGATGTCGACGACCGCGCGGGACTCCGGCGCGGGCGCGTACTCGAAAACGGGCATGGCGTATCAGTCCACCGTCACGTAGTCGGGACCGGAGTACCGGCCGGTGCTCAGCTTCTGGCGCTGCATCAGCAGATCGTTCAGCAGGCTGGAGGCGCCGAAGCGGAACCACTCCGGGGAGAGCCACTCCTCGCCCAGCGTCTCATTGACCATCACCAGGTACTTGATCGCGTCCTTGGAGGTGCGGATGCCGCCCGCGGGCTTCACCCCCACCTGGACACCCGTGGCGGCGCGGAAGTCGCGCACCGCCTCCAGCAGGACGAGGGTGACGGGCGGGGTCGCGTTGACGGCCACCTTGCCGGTGGAGGTCTTGATGAAGTCCGCGCCCGCGAGCATCGCCAGCCAGGAGGCGCGGCGGACGTTGTCGTACGTCTGGAGCTCACCGGTCTCGAAGATGACCTTGAGGTGGGCCGCCGTGCCGTCCTCGCGCAGGCACGCCTCCTTCACCCGCCGGATCTCCTCGAAGACCTCGAGGTAGCGGCCGGAGAGGAAGGCGCCGCGGTCGATCACCATGTCGATCTCGTCCGCGCCGGCGGCCACCGCCTCCCGGGTGTCGGCCAGCTTGACCGGCAGCGCGGCCCGGCCGGAGGGGAAGGCGGTGGCGACCGCGGCCACCTGGACGCCGCTGCCCCGCAGGGCCTCCTTCGCGGTGGCCACCATGTCGCCGTACACGCAGATCGCCGCGACCCGGGGGACGGTGCGGTCGGTGGGATCGGGGTTGATCCCCTTGGCGCACAGGGCCCGGACCTTGCCCGGGGTGTCCGCGCCCTCCAGGGTCGTCAGGTCGATCATCGAGATCGCCAGGTCGATGGCGTACGCCTTCGCCGTGGTCTTGATCGAGCGGGTGCCGAGGGTCGCGGCACGGGCCTGGAGGCCGACCGCGTCGACGCCCGGCAGGCCGTGCAGGAAGCGGCGCAGGGCGCTGTCGCTCGCGGTCACGTCCGCCATCGACGCGAGTCGCTCCGCGGCCTCCGTGCCGTATGCGGGAACTGTGGTGGGCATGGTCACCAGATGAGCATATCTACGCGCGTAGTCGGATGTCACCCCCGGCTCCGGAATCCGTCGGGGAACGCGGGTGGTGCACAATCGGGCGCATGACGAGCCCCGCTGACGACTCGGCCCCTTCCGCCTCCGAGACCTTCTCCGACCGGGTCTACCGCTCCACGGGCGGCATCGTGAGCGGCGTGCTGCTGCTCGCGCTCGGCGGCTGGCTGGGCATCGACGCGATGATCCGGGGCGAGGGACGGACGCCGTGGCTGGCGCTGGCCGGACTGCTGTGCGCGGTGCCGGTGGTGATCGCCTACACGGTGCGCCCGGCGGTGTACGCCGGCCAGGACCGGCTGCTCGTCCGCAACCCGTTCCGCACCATCACCCTGCCCTGGGCCGCGGTCGAGGGGCTCCGCGCCGGCTACACCAGCGAGGTGCTGGCGGGCGGGGCGAAGTACCAGCTGTGGGCGATCCCGGTCTCCCTGCGCCAGCGCAAGCGGGCCGCCCGGCAGCAGGCCAGGGCGGCCTCCGAGGACCCCTTCGGCCGTACCTCCGCCCATGTCACGGCGGACAAGGCCGAGGAGGACCGGCGGGCCCCCTCCGACGCGGCGATCGGCGATCTGCGCGAGATGGCCGAGACCAACGCCCGGCGCGAGGGCGCCCAGGGGGCGCCCGAGGTGCGGTGGGCGTTCGAGGTCATCGCGCCGACGGTGGCGGGGGCCGTGCTGTTGGGGATCATGCTGGCGATCGGCTGACCGGCCGGTCAGATCCCGGCCGCGGCCGACAGGTCCTTCTTGAGCGCGGACAGCACGGTCTCCGCCGTGGTGCGGGCCGGGGCCAGGGCGTCCGCCGCGGGGACGTCCACCACCACCTCCAGATAGCACTTCAGCTTCGGCTCGGTCCCGCTGGGGCGGACGACCACGCGGGCGGCCCGGACCTCCCCGTTCCCGGCCAGCCGGTACCGCAGGCCGTCCGTCGGGGGCAGCGTCTCCGTACCCCGTGACAGGTCCTCCGCCGAGGTCACGGCGAGCCCCGCGAGTTCGGCGGGCGGCTGGGCGCGCAGCCGCTTCATCGCGGTGCCGATCAGGGCGAGGTCGGTGACCCGGACGGACAGCTGGTCGGTCGCGTGCAGACCGTGGGCGACCGCGATGTCGTCCAGCAGATCGGCGAGCGTGCGCCCCTGCTCCTTGAGCTCGGAGGCCAGCTCGGCGACGAGCAGTGCGGCCGTGATGCCGTCCTTGTCGCGCACGCCCTCCGGGTCCACGCAGTAGCCGAGCGCCTCCTCGAAGGCGTACCGCAGCCCGTCCACGCGGGCCAGCCACTTGAAGCCGGTCAGCGTCTCCGCGTACGGGAGCCCGGCGTCATCGGCGATCCGGGACAGGACCGACGAGGAGACGATCGTGGTCGCGAAGGCGCCGCGGGCCCTCTTGTGGACCAGATGGGTGGCGAGCAGGGCGCCCACCTCGTCACCGCGGAGCATGCGCCAGTCGGCGGTGTCCGTGGGGGCCGCGGGATGCGCGGTGGCCGGCACGGCGACGGCGCAGCGGTCGGCGTCCGGGTCGTTGGCGATGATGATGTCCGGGCCGGCCTCGCGCGCCGTCGCGAACGCCAGGTCCATCGCGCCCGGCTCCTCCGGGTTGGGGAACGCGACGGTCGGGAACGCCGGGTCGGGCTCGGCCTGCTCGGGCACCACGGTGGGCGCCGGGAAACCGGCACGGGCGAAGGCGGCGGTCAGCGTCTCGAGGCCCACGCCGTGCAGCGGGGTGTAGACGACGCGGGCGTTGCGGGGGGAGCCCGGGGTGAGGACGGCGTCCGTGCGAGCCAGGTACGCCTCGAGGACGTCGTCGCCCAGCGTCTCCCAGCCGGTGTCCGGGCGGGGCACGTCGTTCAGGCTGCCGACTGCGGCGATCTCGGCGGCGATCTCGGCGTCGGCGGGCGGAACGATCTGGGAGCCGTCGCCGAGGTAGACCTTGTAGCCGTTGTCGCGGGGCGGGTTGTGGCTCGCGGTGACCTCGACGCCGGCGACGGCGCCGAGGTGACGGATGGCGAAGGCGAGGACCGGGGTGGGCAGGGGCCGGGGCAGAAGCGCGGCGCGGAAACCGGCACCGGTCATGACGGCGGCGGTGTCGCGGGCGAAGTCGGCGCTCTTGTAGCGGGCGTCGTACCCGATGACGACGAGACCGCCCGTGTGGCGACCGCCCGTGTGGCGACCGTCCGCGTGGCGCTCGCGGAGGTACGCGGCGAGGCCGGCGGCGGTGCGGATGACGACGGCGCGGTTCATGCGCATGGGGCCGGCGCCGAGCTCACCGCGCAGCCCGGCGGTGCCGAACTGCAGCGTGCCGGAGAACCGTTCGGCCAGCTCGTCGAGCGCGTTGGCCTGGAGCAGCGTGTGGAGCTCGGCGCGGGTCTCGGGATCGGGGTCCTCGGCGAGCCATGTGCGGGCCTGGGCGATGAGAGCGGGCTCCGTGGCCATGGGGGGCCTCCTGGGGGTGGTCGTTTGTCGGGGGGCGGGGTTTCGGGGGTGGACGTGGACGGGGGTGTGGGTGCGGGCGTGGGTGGCGCGGGTGCGGTGCGTTTCGTTGGACGGTGGCGGGGTTGCCGTGGGTGCGCGGTCGGTTGGGTGGTGGGTGCCGGAGGCCCCGCACCCGGCACCACCCACGGCGCCATCGCGCACCCCGGCCCCGTTCAGGCCCCAGGGTTCCGCTGTTCAGTTGCTTGAGGGGTGAGTACCCGTGCAGCACGCCATGACGCCGCACAGAGCCCCGCCCCGGCCCACCCAGCACACCTCGGCCGGCCCCGCTCACCCTCGCTGAGCGGGTCGCCTGACCGGCGAGGTCGGCCGTCGCCCGGCCGGCGAGGTCACACGCGGTCGAGGACCTTGGCGAGCAGGCTCCCCATGCGGGAGGCGGAGTCGCGACCGGCCTGGAGGACCTCCTCGTGGTTGAGGGGTTCGCCGGTCATCCCGGCCGCCAGGTTGGTGACCAGGGAGATCCCGAGGACCTCCGCCCCGGCCTCCCGCGCCGCGATCGCCTCGAGGGCGGTGGACATGCCCACCAGGTCGGCCCCTATGGTCCGGGCCATGTTGATCTCCGCGGGGGTCTCGTAGTGCGGCCCCGGGAACTGGGCGTAGACGCCCTCCTCCAGGGTCGGGTCGATCTGCCGGCACAGGGCGCGCAGCCGCGGGGAGTAGAGGTCGGTGAGGTCGACGAAGTTGGCCCCCACGATCGGTGAGGTGGCCGTGAGGTTGATGTGGTCGCTGATCAGCACCGGCTGTCCGGGGCGCATGCCCACGCGCAGGCCGCCGCAGCCATTGGTGAGGACGATGGTCTTGCAGCCGGCGGCGACGGCGGTGCGCACGCCGTGTGCGACGGCGGCGACACCGCGGCCCTCGTAGTAGTGCGTACGGCCCAGGAAGACCAGCGCCCGCTTGTTGTCGTCCAGCTGGTACGAGCGGATCCGGCCCGCGTGGCCCTCGACGGCGGGCGGCGGGAAGGCGGGCAGCTCGGTGACGGGGAACTCGTGCTCGGGCGCCCCGAGAGCGTCGGTGGCGGGGACCCAGCCGGAGCCCAGGACCAGGGCGACGTCATGGGTATCCGCGCCGGTCAGCTCGCGCAGGCGGGTGGCGGCGGCGTCGGCCGCGGCGTGCGGGTCGTCCTGGCTGTCCCAAGTAACTGATGCGTTCACGCGCACGAGGGTAGCCGGTTACTGCCTACGCGCGTAGACGAACGGGCGACGAGGTGTTCGGATCGTTGTATTCGAAGGCTTCGCACCGCGGCGCCGGGTCCGCTCGTCCGTGGTCCGGTGCCGGACCCGGCCGACTTCAGCAGGGCCGCTTGCGCAGCTCCATGACGTAGTCGTGCGGCGCGCCCGCGGATTCCGCGGCGTCGGCGATCTCGCCGAGGTAGCGGGCCGAGGGCAGGCCGCCCTCGTAGCCGTTGAGGACGTACAGCCAGGCGGGCTCGTCGCCGTCCAGGGTGTGGACGCGGATCCGCATCCGGCGGTAGATGTCGAGGCCGACGCCCTCCCAGCGGTCCATGGAGTCCTCGTCCATGGGCGCGATGTCGTAGAGGGCGACGAAGACCTGGGAGCGCGGCGCCTCCACGATGGTGGCCAGGGCCCCCTCCCACCCCATCTGCTCACCGCCGAAGGTGAGGCGCCAGCCGTTGATCCAGCCCGTTCCGCGCAGCGGTGAGTGCGGTGCGCGGCGGGACATCAGCCGCGCGTCGAGGTTGCCGGCGTACGCGGCGTAGAGCGACATGGGTCCGAGGGTACGGGAGAGGGGTGGAGCGCCCCTCGGGGCGGGAGGTTCATACGCCGGTCACGGCCCGAATCGTTCCGGGGCGCCGGTCACGGCCCCGCGGTGTCGGTCACGGCCCGAAACCCCCCGGACTGAAGTCGGCCGAACCGGTGCGGGACAATGGAGCATGTGACTCGGATCGTGATCATTGGTGGCGGACCCGGCGGCTATGAGGCGGCGCTGGTCGCCGCGCAGCTCGGCGCGGAGGTGACCGTCGTCGACTGCGACGGTCTGGGCGGGGCGTCGGTGCTCACCGACTGCGTGCCGTCGAAGACGTTGATCGCCACCGCTGAGGTGATGACGACGTTCGACTCCTCCTACGAGGAGCTGGGGATCATCGTCGCCGACGACACCCCGCCGCTGGAGCAGACGGCCCGGGTGGTCGGCGTGGACCTCGGCAAGGTCAACCGCCGGGTGAAGCGGCTCGCGCTGGCCCAGTCGCACGACATCACGGCCTCGGTCACCCGGGCCGGCGGCCGGGTGCTGCGCGGGCGCGGGCGGCTGGAGCCGCAGCAGTCGCTGGACGGCTCGCGGCGGGTGATCGTGCGGGCCGCGGACGGCACCGAGCAGACGCTGGTGGCGGACGCGGTGCTGGTGGCGACCGGCGCCCATCCGAGGGAGATCCCGGACGCGCAGCCGGACGGTGAGCGGATCCTGAACTGGACGCAGGTGTACGACCTCGACGAGCTTCCCAAGGAGCTGATCGTGGTCGGCTCCGGTGTCACCGGCGCGGAGTTCGCGGGCGCCTATCAGGCGCTGGGATCGAAGGTCACGCTGGTCTCCAGCCGGGACCGGGTGCTGCCGGGTGAGGACCCGGACGCGGCGGCGGTGCTGGAGGACGTCTTCCGGCGCCGGGGGATGAACGTGATGTCCCGGTCGCGGGCGCAGGCCGCCAAGCGCGTGGGGGACCGGGTCGAGGTCACGCTCTCGGACGGGCGGGTCATCTCCGGCACCCACTGTCTGATGGCGGTCGGCTCGATCCCGAACACGGCGGGCATCGGCCTGGAGGAGGCCGGGGTCAAGCTCGCGGAGTCGGGTCACATCCTGACCGACAAGGTGTCCCGGACCAGCGCGCCGGGCGTCTACGCGGCCGGTGACTGCACCGGGGTGCTGGCGCTGGCGTCGGTGGCGGCGATGCAGGGCCGGATCGCGATGTACCACTTCCTCGGGGACGCGGTGGCGCCGCTGAACCTGAAGACGGTGTCCGCGAACGTCTTCACCGACCCGGAGATCGCCACGGTCGGCTACTCCCAGGCGGACGTGGACGGCGGGAAGATCGACGCCCGGGTGGTGAAGCTGCCGCTGCTGCGCAATCCGCGGGCGAAGATGCAGGGCATCCGGGACGGCTTCGTCAAGATCTTCTGCCGTCCGGGCACCGGCATCGTGGTCGGCGGTGTGGTGGTCGCGCCGCGGGCCAGCGAACTGATCCACCCCATATCGCTCGCGGTCGACAACAATCTGACGGTGGAGCAGATCGCCAACGCGTTCACGGTCTATCCCTCGCTGTCCGGTTCGATCGCCGAGGTGGCGCGGCAGTTGCACACCCGGAAGACGCAGGAAGAGTCATAGACTCGGTCCTTATAGCACTTCGTGCCCTCACAGATGAACAACTTCTGCTAATTGGTGCAAGCTGCTGAAAACAGACGGTCGTTGGCGTTACTGTCAGTTTCGTGTTCGCTGCAGAACGTCGCCAATTGATCCTTGAAATGGTGCGTGCGAACGGAGCGGTGTCGCTCCGGGAGCTCGCCCGCGTCGTCCAGACCTCCGAAGTGACCGTACGGCGTGATGTGCGGGCGCTGGAGGCAGAAGGACTGCTCGACCGCCGGCACGGCGGTGCGGTGCTGCCGGGCGGATTCACCAGGGAGTCCGGCTTCCCGCAGAAATCCCATCTAGCGACCGCGGAGAAGACGGCCATCGCCGATCTCGCGGCCGGTTTCGTCGACGAGGGCGAGGCCGTCGTCGTCGGTGCCGGAACCACCACGCAGGAGCTGGCGCGCCGGCTCGCGCGGGTTCCGGGGCTGACCGTGGTCACCAATTCCCTGCTGGTCGCACAGGCGTTGGCGCATGCCAACCGGGTCGAGGTCGTGATGACCGGCGGCACCCTGCGCGGCTCCAACTACGCCCTGGTCGGCAGCGGCGCCGAGCAGTCCCTGCAGGGGCTGCGGGTCTCGCGCGCCTTCCTGTCCGGCAGCGGGCTGACCGCCGAGCGCGGCCTGTCCACCTCCAACATGCTCTCGGCCAGCGTCGACCGGGCGCTGGTCCAGGCGGCGGCGGAGGTGGTCGTGCTCGCCGACCATACGAAGCTGGGCACCGACACCATGTTCCAGACCGTGCCCACCGATGTGATCACGAGGCTGGTGACCGATGAGCCGCCCGCCCATGACGACCGTGCCCTGACCGAGCTCCAGGCCCTCGCCGACCAGGGGGTTCAGATCGCCGTGGCCGGGCCGGGCGCGGGGTCCGGCCCGGCCGGGGGCGGGGAGGGCGGTGGTGCGGCGGGGCGGCAGTCGGGGCGGCTGGGCCCGTCCCAGGGCCGGGGCGGTGG
>NZ_BBOX01000031.1 GCF_001553455.1 Streptomyces hygroscopicus subsp. hygroscopicus | reverse complement strand
GTCCCAGGGCCGGGGCGGTGGCGAGGAGGGCCTGCCGCTGCCGGGGCCGCGCCGCAACCACCCCCATCCGCCGGGCGGCTCCGGCTCCGCCCAGCTGCGCGGCACGGTGCCGCTGGCGGAACAGCAGCCGGGACGGGTGGCGGATCTGGCGCCGCGCCGTCGCTAGCGTGTCAGCGGGCCTTGAGGCCGGTGAAGGCCAGCGCCAGCAGCCGGTCGGCCAACTCCGGGTCGTCCGGCGACTGTTCCACGGCCAGCGCGATCGCGTTGGTGAGCTGCATCAGATCGGCGATGACGACATCGGACCGTACGGCACCGCTCTGCTGGGCGCGGGCGAGCAGTTCACTGCCCGCCTCGCGCAGCGGCAGACCGCAGCCGCGGGACAGCTCCGAGGTCTCGTCCGCCGAGCACGCCATCAGGGCCCTGGAGAGCCCGCGGTAGGTGCTGGCGTGGTCGACGATCGCGCGCAGCCAGTCGATCAGCGCCTGACACGGCCGCGGCGCCTGGGCCAGCTCCCGCGACCGCTCCAGCAGGGCGCATATCTCGCCCTGGAAGACCGCGCCCATCAGCGCGGTGCGGTTGGGGAAGTGGCGGTAGAGCGTGCCGATGCCGACGCCCGCGCGGCGTGCGATGTCCTCCAGCGAGGCGTCGGTGCCGTGCTGGGTGAAGGCCGTGCGCGCCTCGGCCAGCAGCCGCTCGTAGTTGCGGCGCGCGTCGGCGCGCATGGGGCGCGGTGGCATCTGCGCCGTGGCTGTCTCGATCGCCATCGCGGTCCTCCCTGCCGTGCCTGCCCGTGGGTCAAGCATGCCATTTCGTGACCGGGGGCACGTCCTGGCCAGGCGATTGCGGATACCGCGATCGCCGTCGGACGGGGCGGCGTCGTCGCGTGTCGCGGTCCGCCGGAGTGGAAGAACGATGGGACTGACCAGTCGATCACTCGAATATGTGATGATCGCCCTCGCCGTGGGGTGCGCGGGGCTGACGCTCTGGCTGTGGCCGCGCTTCGCGGGCCGGAGCGTACGGGCCTGGCTGGGCCGGCTGGCCGCCCTCGCCGTGACCCAGTGCGCCCTCGTGGCCGCGCTGGCCCTCGCGGTGAACACCACCTTCCAGTTCTACGGAACCTGGGGCGAACTGCTGGGCGAGGGCGAGGAGACACCCGCGGCCCTGACCCCGGTCCGGGGCGGCGCCGCGGGGCCGGCCGGGGTGCCGGGCGGCCTGGTGCGGCCCGCCCCGCCGCAGGGGCTGGACAGGGTGCGCGGACTGCCGAGCGGGCCGCCCGGCGGGGTCGGCAAGGTCGAGTCGGTGCGGATCCTGGGCCGCCGCAGCCAGGTGGCCAACCCGGCGTACGTCTATCTGCCGCCGCAGTACTTCCAGCGCCAGTACGCCCGGCAGCGCTTCCCCGTGATCGTGGCGATCAGCGGCTACCCCGGCGGTTCCTTCCTGCTGGCCCAGCACCTGCGGCTGCCCCAGACGGCCGGCGGGCTGATCCGGGCCGGGGTCGCGCAGCCGGCCGTCATCGTGATGGTGCGGCCCACGATCGCCCCGCCGCGCGACACCGAATGCGTGGACGTCCCCGGCGGCCCCCAGGCCGAGACCTTCTTCGCCCGGGACCTGCCCGAGGCGCTGCGGCAGCACTACCGGATTGGCCACGACCCCAGCGCCTGGGGCGTCCTGGGCTACTCCTCGGGCGCCACCTGCGCGCTCCAGCTGGCCCTGCGCCACCCCCGCGTCTACAGCGCGGCCGCGGCCCTGTCGCCCGACTACCGGGTGGTCAACGACCCCACGACCGGGGACCTGTTCGGCCGGGGCCCGGAGGGCGAGCGCCGGAAGCGGGAGCACGACCTGCTGTGGCGGCTGCGCCATCTGCCGCAGCCGCAGGTGTCGGTGCTGGTGGCCTCCAGCCGCCGGGGGGAGTCCGACTACGGCCCCACCCGGGACTTCCTGGCCGCGGTCCGGCCGCCGCTGAGCGCGCAGTCGATCATCCTGGACCGGGGCGGCCACAACTTCCGCACCTGGCGCCGTGAACTGCCCACGGCCCTGCGGTGGATGAACGGCCAGCTGACGTTCCCCCAGGACGTGGTGCGCGGCCGCTGAGCCGGCCGGACCGTACGCGGGTCGGGCGGTGTCCGGCGGTGTCCGGCGCGGTGCTGACCGCCGCTTGGTGGGGTGGGGCCGGTCAGGGGCGGGCAGTCGGGCAGTGGGAGGGACTCCAGGCCGCCCGCGGCCGGACCTCACCCGTTCCGGGCCTCATCCGTTAGGGGCCTCATCCGTTCGTGAGCGGTGTGTTTGCGGGACGTGAGTGAGACGTTTCCAGAACGTCAGCGGCCCCGGGAAAAGTGGTGTCCACACCGCGGGAATCTCCGAAGAAGAATCCCGCACCGACCGCGAGGGGGAACCCCGATCATGCGTACTTCCCGGATTCGAACCACCGCCCTGGCCGCCGTCACCGCCGCGCTGGCGCTGGGCCTGACCGCCTGCGGCGGCGCCGACGGCGACTCGAAGGCGGCCGGCGGCAACAACGCCGCCCGTACCGCGCAGAGCCGGTCCGCGTCCGACGGGGACGGCAAGGGCTCCGCGGAGCAGATCGAGAGCAAGAGCACAACGGTCGGCGCCCAGCAGTGCCGCGGCGACGAGCTGCTGGTCACCGCGGTGCACCGGTTCGCCGGGCAGCAGGGCGACCACCTGCTGGTCACCGCGTCGAATGAGGGCACCAAGCCGTGCTGGGTCACCTCCTACCCGGCCGTGAAGCTCGGCGACGACGCCGCCGTACTGCCGCACTCGAAGAAGGACAACCCCGGCGGCGACAAGCGCATCACGCTCCGGCCCGGCGGCAAGGTGTACAGCGCGGTGAACCTCTTCGACTACGGCTCGCGGCACCAGACGGCGCAGTCGCTCGCCATCGCGCTGCGCGGCGCGGACGGCCACCAGAACCCCTACTACTCCGTCGTCATGAAGGGCGAGAAGCAGCGGTTCAGCTGGAACGAGGCCGACGTGCTGAACTGGAGCACCGAGAAGCCGTACGACTTCTGACCGGACCAGCCCGGCGGTGACCCCGGCCGGCCGAGCGCCTCGGCCGGCCGGGGTCACCGCCGCGCGGCGGTCGGCCTCCGCCACGGCGACGGAGGCAGGCCGCCGTCCGCCGCGGCAGGCGTCCCGTGCGGAAAGCGGACGGCTCGCGGTCGCCCGGCACCGAGCGGCATCACGTGGCCCGCGCCGGCTCCGGGGCGTGCGCGGCGGAGGAGGAGCGGAATGCCCTGCGGTAGGCGGAGGGGGTGGTGTCCAGGGCCTCCCGCATGCGCTGCCGCAGGTTCGTACCGCTTCCCAGACCGGCCCTGGCGGCGATGTCGTCCACCGACAGCTCGGTCGACTCCAGCAGGTGGCGCGCGTGCCTCAGACGGGCGGAGGTGAGCCACGCGGCGGGGGAGAGCCCGGTCTCCTGCCGGAACCGCCTGGTGAACGTCCGTACGCTCATGTGGCAGTGCGCCGCGAGGTCCTTGAGGGACAGCCGCCGGTCCAGGTGTTCCATCATCAGCGCCCGCGCCCCGGCCGTCGACGCCTCCGCGTCCTCCCGGACCGGGTGCTCGATGTATTGCGCCTGCCCGCCGTCCCGCATGGGCGCGACGACGTTGTACCGCGCCACCCGGTTCGCCACGGAGCTGCCGTGGTCCTCCCGGACCAGGTGCAGGCACAGGTCGATGGCCGCCGCGCCGCCGGCCGAGGTCAGGATCCCGCGATCGGCGACGTACAGCGGGTGGATGTCGAGGTCGACCGTGGGGAAGAGCCGCCGGAACTGCTGGGCGTAGCGCCAGTGGGTCGCGGCCCGGCCGCCCTCCAGCAGGCCGGCGGCGGCGAGGACGAACGAGCCGGTGCACAGGGACACCAGCCGGGCGCGCTGCCGGGCCGCACGCAACGCCTCCGCGACGCGGGGGTCCACCGTGCCGTTCTCGACCACGTCCGGGCAGCGGGTCCCCGCGACGATCACCGTGTCGGCGTGCTCCAGCAGGGACAGGTCGCCCTGGGGCGTGATGCCGTACCCGCTCACCGTCGGCACCGGGGAGCCGTCCGGGGTGAGGGTGCGCACGTCGTAGGCCGCGTGTCCGGCGCGGGTTTCGACCGCGGCCAGCATCTGGGCCGGGATGCTGAGGTCGAAGGGCACCACCGGCGCGAGGGCGAGAACGGCCACTTGGTGAGGTGTCGCAACGGTCATGGCCCAATAGTTGCAGATAGTGGCCCTCGGGCCACTTCTGCGCCGCTCGTGACCGGCAGAGACTGAGGTCAGTTCCGCACACCAGGGCCGGGCAGCACCCGGTCCACCGCCCGGAAGGTGGCTATCAGCCATGCCTGTCCCCGCTGTCGATCCCGAGATCCAGACCCTGCTCGACACCGCCGACACCGGCGTCTTCCCCGTCTACGGCCTGGACGCGGTCCTCGCCGACCCCCAGCGCTACGCACCCCTGCGCGCACGCCCCGGCACCCCCGTCGACGACCAGGTCACGGTGCGGGACCTGGACATCCCCGGCCCCGGAGGACAACTGCGGCTGCGCGTCTACCGGCCCGACACCCCCGAAGACCTGCCGATGATCCTCTACGTGCACGGCGGCGCCTACACCTATGGATCCCCCGAGGCCGAGGAGGGGCGCTCGCTGCGCTACGCCCGCGACGTCCGGGCCGTCGTCGTCTCCGTCGACTACCGCCTCGCCCCCGAACACCCCTACCCGGCCGCGGCCGACGACGCCTACGCCGCCCTGACCTGGATCGCCGCCAACCCGGCCGAACTCGGCGGCGACCCCGCACGCATCGCGGTGGCCGGCGGCAGCGCCGGCGGGAACATCGCCGCCTCCACCGCGCTGCGCGCCCGCGACCAGGCAGGCCCGCGCCTGCTCTTCCAGTCGCTGACCTACCCGGGCGTGGACGGCAGCCTGGCCACCACCTCGGCGCGGGAGTTCACCGACACCCCGGTCCTCAACCGAGCCGCTCTGGAACTGGCCGTGCGGTACTACGCGAAGGACAGCCACGCCGACCCGTACGCCTTCCCGAGCCGCGCCGCCGACCTCAGCGGACTGCCGCCCACCTACATCGCCGTGGCGGAGATCGACCCGCTCCGCGACGAGGGCCTCGACTACGCCGCACGCCTGTCCGCCGCCGGCGTCACCACCGAACTGGTCCAGGTACCCGGCGCCGTCCACGGCTTCGACCTCTTGTTCCCCCAGGCCCGGATCAGCGAACGCAACCTCGCCGACCAGGTGCGCGCCCTGCGTGAGGCCCTCCACCGCTGACGGGCCCGGGGACCCGCGACGGAAGCTCAGGGGTGCCTGTCATGGGGTGCCTGTCGTGGGGTGCGTGTCATGGGTGCCTGCCCGCGATTCCCCGGCGGGCCCGTACCGAGCCGGACACCGACCGCCGGCGCCGCCGCCACGATCACCGGGCCGTTGCCGAGGGCGCCGTTTCCCGCCGCGTCCAGGCGTTCGGCCTGCGCGGATTGCGCTGCGCGGCCCCGCCGGGACCCGGCGGCGACACCACTTCACCGGCTCACCGGCCGCCCCTCGCCCGCACCCGTGTCGCACCCTTCGCAGCACTCCGCCCCGCCGGATGAGGTCCAGCGGGGCGGATTCACCAACCGGGTCCGGAGGTGACCGGCCGGGCCCGCCGTGGCGGGTGTCCGGTGGCGCGGGTGTCCGGTGGCGCGGGTCAGTCCTTGATCTCGCAGATGACGG
>NZ_BBOX01000030.1 GCF_001553455.1 Streptomyces hygroscopicus subsp. hygroscopicus | reverse complement strand
CCGCCACGGCGTGGCCGGGCTGCTGCCGCGGCTGGCCCGGATGGCGGTCAGCGCGGGAGAGCACCGGCACGCCCGCGAACTGCTCGCCGACCTCGAGCACCGCTGCGCCGGGGACCCCGACCCGCTGCTGGCGGAGGCCCGCCTGCTGACCCGGGCGGTGGTCGCCGGGGACGCCGCCGCCGCCGAGGCGGGCGCCGAACTGGCGCGCCGCCGCGCCCACCAGCCCGCCCTGGTGACGGCCTGTCTGCTGGCGGGCGAGCTCGGCGATGCCCGGAGGTGGCTGCGCGAGGCGTACGAGCTGGCCGGGCCGTTCGACTCGGCGCATCTGCGCCGGCGGATCCGGACGCTGATGCGGGGCCGGGGCGTCAGCGTCCCGCGTCCGCGCGCGCGGCGCGAGACGTTCTCCCCCACCGAGCTGCGGATCATCCAGCTGATCTGCGAGGGCTGGACCAACCGGCAGATAGCCCGGCGGGAGCGGATGAGCGAGAAGACCATCGAGGACCATCTGGTCCGGCTGTTCGCGCGGACCGGCTGCCGCTCCCGGGTGCAGCTGGCGACGGCGAGCCTGGCCGGGCGGCTGACCGCCGCGGGCCCGGCCCGGGTCTCCACATGAGCGGCCACGCGGTCGTCGGCCGCGAGGACACGGTCCGGGAACTCGTGGATGGTCCCGCCGGTGCCGCGGACGACGCGGGCCGCGGCCCGGCCGTCCTGACGGTGCTGGCGGGACCGGCCGGGACGGGACGCACCGCGGTGCTGGAGGAAGTGGCGCGCGAGGCGGCCAGGCGCGGGCAGACGACGCTGACGCTCCCGCTGTCCCGGCACGGCCGCATGGTGCCGCTGCAGGCGGCCGCCCGCCTGGCCGCCGCCCTCACCCGGCTGCCGGTCGCGGTCCGGCGGCAGGCTCCGGCGCGCCGCGGCCCGGACCGCGAGGCACCGGCGAGGTCCACCGGCATCGAGCAGGTCACCGCGGAACTCGCCCGGCTGCTGCTGGCCCGCCCCGGCCTCCTCGTCCTCGTCGACGACGCGCAGTGGCTGGACGCCTCCTCGCGTCAGGTGCTGGAACAGCTGGTGCACAGGCTGAACCGGTCGACGGCGCATTGGGTGTGCGCCGTACGCTCCCCCGTCGCGGCACCTCTCCCGCCCGCGCTGCGGCGGCTGGTGGCCGAGGGGGCGGCCCGCGTGGTGACGCTGCCGCCGCTGCCCCGGCAGGTGGCCGACCGGCTCGCCGCCGACCTCCTCCAGGCGCGTCCCGACCGCGCGCTCGCCAACCGGCTGCGCCGGGACAGCCGAGGCGTCCCGGCGGCGCTCCACGCGGCCATCGACGGCTACGCGGCCGCCGGGGCGCTGAAGGTGGCCGACGGCCGCGCCCATCTGCTCGGGCACACCGGTCCCGCCCCGCTGCCGCCCGGCCATCCGCTGCTCGCGCGGTTCCGGCTGCTGCCCGAACCGGTGTGGACCGTCGCGAAGGCGGCCGCCGTACTGCACCCCCTGCACGAGCGGCTGCCCCGGCTGGCGGCGGTCGCCCTCGGCCTTGACCCCGGGGAGACCGTACGGGCGCTGGAGACGCTGGTGGAGGAGGGCATCCTGCGGACGGCCGGGCGGGGGTGGCGGTTCGCGGTGCCGTACTGGGCCGAGGCGCTGGCCGGGGCTCTCGGCCCGTACGAGCGCCGCGAGCTGGCCCGGGCCGCCGTCACGGCGCTGTGGTCGGGCGAGGCGGGGCCCGTCACCGACGACTACCGGGCCGAGCAGCTGATGCGCTGCCGGCCGCTCGGCGAACCCGGGCGGATCGGCGCCGAACTGCTCGCCCTGGGGACGGCCGCGATGCCGCGCACCCCCGGGCCCGCCGCCCGGTGGCTTGCCGCGGCCGTCGAGTCTGCGGTCGGCGCCCGGCAGCGCGCCGTCGCCCTGGCGGAACACGCCAACGCCGGCTGCCTGGCCGCGGATCACGCGGCCGCCGCGCACAGCGCGGACCAGCTGCTGCGGCTGCGGGCCGGCCAACTGCCGCCGGGCGCCGCCCTGGACGCCCAGCTGGTGCGGGTGACCGCCCTGTGGGGGCTGCGGGACGTCGCGGCGGTACGGCGCATCGCCGCGGGCGAGCAGCAGACGGGGCACGACGCGGCGTCCCGGGCCGTCGGCCGGGCGATCGCCCTGTGCCTGCTCGGCCGCTGGGACGAGGCGTACCGGCGGCTGGCCGGCGCCCGGGGCTCCTGGGTGGGCGACGCCGCCGCGGCGGCCGTCGGCGAGCTGCTGCTCTCCTGCGCCGGGGCGGTCACCGGCCGCCCCGGCCGGTTACGGCAGCTGCTGGAGGCGCCCGGTGCGAAGTGGGCAGTCCGCTGCCCGGAGCTGTGGGCACGGGTGCGGGTGCGGACCCTGCTGGTGTGTCAGGAGACCGAGGGATCCGAACGGGTGCTGGCCGCCGCGCGGCTGCCGGCCGACCGGCTGTCCGGCGTGGACCGGGGCCTGCTCGCCTGGCAGCGCGGGCGCTGGGACGAGGCGTTGTACCACGCGCGGACGGGTACCGGCTCCGAGGCCGCCTCGGGCGCTCTCCAGCACGCGGTGGCCGGGATCCTGCTCGGCCGCGGGCGCCCGGCCGCCGCGCGGGCCGCGCTGGACGCCGCCCGCGCCGAACCGGCCACGTCGGGCCACCTGCTGGACGCCATGGACGCCGAGATCGCCTGGACCCTCGGCGACCCGGAACGGGCGGAGGCCCACGTCGCCGACGGGCTGGCCCACGCGGCCAAGGACGCGGTCGTCGCCGGCACCGGCGACCTGTGGCTCATCCGTGTCTGGCTGGCCGTCAGCCGCGGTGACCCGGCGGCGGCCCAGGAGGGGCTGGCCGGCGTCGAGCGGGCGGCCGCTCTTCTCGGGACCGCGCACGGCGCGGTGAACGCGCTGCTGGCCCGGGTCGCCGTCCACCGCGATCCGGCCGTGGCCGACCGGGCCGTGGCGCTGGCGCGGACGCTGGGTCAGCCGCGCGCCCTGGCCAGGACGCTGTCGGTGGTGGCCGCCACCGGATGCGGCGCCACGTCGCTGCTGAGCGAGGCCTATGAGCTGTACGGCGGTCTCGACGCGCTGCTGTACCGCTACCGCCTGCGCCGGCTGATGCGCGAACACGACGTGCCGGTGCCCCACCGCGCCGCGGCGGTGTCGGAGAACGACCGGCTGCTGGCCACCCTGATCGCCGAGGGCTCGACCAACCGCCAGCTGGCCACCGTGCTCCAGACCAGCGAGAAGAGCGTCGAGGGCGTACTGACCCGGCTCTTCGCCAGGACCGGCTACCGCAGCCGGGTGGACGTGGCCACGGCGATCCTGACCGGCGAGTACCCGGCCGGCGCGGGCCGGTGACCGCCCGGCCCCGCGCCCGGTTCGCGACATGCGGCCCGAACCCCGCGCCCCGCTCACGACACGCGGCCCGAACCCCACGCCCGGTCCGCGACACGCGGCCCGAACCCCACGCCCGGCTCACGACACGCGGCCCGAACCCCACGCCCCGCTCACGACACGCGGCCCGAACCCCACGCCCGGCTCGCAACGCCGTACGAACCCGGGAAATCCCTCGGCAGCATCCGGCCCGCCCCGTAACGGGCGCCGTTACAGTCCAGACACCGCAGTCGGTACATGCCCCAGAGGTCATAAGGAGTCACCAGTGACCACGCACCCCCCGTTGCCGCAGGCCCCGGAACGGCAGTTGCCCTTCGACCCGCCGCCCGAGTACGCCGCGCTGCGCGCCTCGGGGGAAGTCGTCCGGGTCTCCACCCCGGCCGGCTTCGACGCCTGGCTGGTCTCCGACTACGCCGGGGTGCGCGAGGTGCTCGGAGACGGGCGCCGTTTCTCGGCCCGGCCGGGGTCCACCGCGCATGTGATGCCGGGGTTCGACCCCGAGTCGCCGGTGGACGACCTCTTCACGCGCATGGACGGTCCCGAGCACATCCGCATCCGGCGCAACTTCGCCCCGCAGCTGTCGCACCCCCGCCGCCTGGCCGAGCTCACGCCGCTGGTCCAGGAGACGGTGGACGACGCGTTGGACGGGCTGAAGGGCGCCGCGCAGCCGCACGACCTCCACGTCAACTACTCGCGCCTGATCAGCACCACGGTGATCGCCGAGCTGATCGGGGTCCCGCAGGAGTCGCGGCACCTGTTCTACGACACCGCCAAGGCCCTGTTCGACCCGACCGGCAAGGCCACCGAGGAGCTGGGGCCCGCCCTCCTCCCGCTCTACGTCTACATGCAGGAGCTGGTCGCCGCCCGCCGCGCCGAGCCCGGCGACGACGTGGTGAGCCGGCTGATCGCCTTCAACGCCCAGGCCGAACGGCCGCTGAGCGACCATGAGCTGATCATGATGAACGGCGCGCTGTTCATCTTCGGCTTCGACGTCATCTCCTCGCGTCTGTCGGGCGGCCTGCTCATGCTGCTCTCGGACCGGTCGCGGTGGGAGCGGCTGTGCGCCGACCCCGGCCTGGCCCCGACCGCGGCCGAGGAGGTCGTCCGCTTCCTCGGCTCTCCCACGGGCCTGCTGCGCCAGGCGACCGAGGACACCACGGTGCACGGGCAGCCGATCGCCGCGGGAGACTACGTGGTGCTGGCGGTGCAGTCGGCCAACCGGGACACCGCCCTGCTGCCCGACGGCGACGTCTTCGACATGGCCCGCAAGCCGGGCCCGCACCTCGGCTTCGGCCACGGCGCGCACGCCTGTGTGGCCCAGCAGATCGCCCGCGTCCAGCTCACCGCCGCGCTGCGCGGACTCGCCACCCGCGTGCCGTCCCTGCGGCTGGTCAAGCCGCTGTCCGAGATCGAGTGCCGGGACGACAGCACCGCCCGCGGACCAGCGGAGGTCCCCGCGGCCTGGGACGAGGTACTTCCCCGATGAGGATCGTGGCGGACACCGGCCGGTGCATCGGGGCCGCGGTGTGCGCCCTGGCCGTCCCCGAGATCTTCGACCAGGACCCGGTGGAAGCGACCGTGGTCGTCCTGGACCCGGCCCCGCCGCCGGAGACACACGAGGCCGTACGCGAGGCGGTGGAGCGCTGCCCGTCCGGCGCGCTCCGGGTGGACGGCTCCACCGTCTCTGCCCGCACCTGACCCCACCCCGAAGGGACGCATTCCCCGTGACCGACACCACGGACACCACGGACACCACGCCGGTCGGCGTCTTCAACCGCTGCATGGAGCTGCTGCTCGTCAACGACATCCCCACGTTTCTGACCCTGGTCCACCCCGAGGCGGTCATGGAGTTCCCCTTCACCCCGCCGGGCCGGCCCCGCCGGATCGAGGGCGGCGAGGCGGTGCGCGAGTACTTCATGAACTACTCGCGGATGATGGGGACCAGCGAGGTCACCGACCTCACGGTGCACGAGACCAAGGACCCGGAAGTCCTCGTCATCGAGTTCGCCGGCACGTCCACCGCGACGGCCACCGGCGAGCAGGTCGACCTCGCCTTCGTCTCCGTGCTGCGCGTCCGCGACGGGCTCGTGCTGCACTACCGCGACTACTGGAACCCGCTCACCACCCTGGCCCTCAGTAACGAGGCCCCGCCCGGCGCCGAGGTCTAGCGGCGTACGCGGGCTGCGGGCGGCGTACGTGGGGCGCGGGCGGCGTACGCACCCCGCCTACGCCCCGGTCGAGCCCGGTTCCGCCGGACGCCCGGCGCGCGGCATGAAAGGCGTCGCTATCTGCTCGGCCGTGCGCTGGGCGAGGACCCGGGCGCGGAATCCGCGCCCGGCGACGGCGTGGTCGCGTAGCGGCCGATGAACTCGCGGATCTCCCGGGCGACGAGCTCGGGAGACTCGTAAGGGGCGAGATGTCCCGCCTCCGGCAGGAAGACCAGCCGGCCTCCGGGCATCGCACGGACGTCGGCGATCAACTTGTCCTGCGGGGCGATGGTGTCCCGGCCGCCGATGACGTAGCACACCGGCACGGCGATCCCGGACAGCTCCTCGGACATGCTCGTGTAAGCACCGCCACCGGGCCCGAGCCAGCTGCGCCAGAACCGCTCTGTGACGGCACTCGTCATCGTGCGCACGACATCGGTGGTCTTGCCCGGCTCCAGCGAGATGGCCCCAGTGGCCCGCGTGATGGCTTCGACGTCACGGAAGGAGTTGTGGAACCCTTCGATGACGGGATCGCCCGCCTCGGTACCGCCCGCGTTCCACGGCATGAGCGCCATGGCCGCGAACACCTGGCCGGGCCGGTCCAGAGCGATCCGCACACTGAGCGCGCCGCCGAAGGAGAGACCGACGAGGGCGAAGCGTTCGAGGCCGAGCTGATCACAAGCATCGGTCACCGTTTCGGCGATCCGAAGCAGAGGGCTGCCATCCCCGTCCCGGTGACGACGACCGCCGTGCCGAGTGCGGCGTCCCACTTCCGAACGGGGCGGCAGGCGACGCTTTCCGTGCGCAGGTCGCCGCGTTCCATGCCGTGGAGTATCACCACCGCCGGCATCGGACAGCCCGGTCGCACCGAGGACGTCGAAGGTGCCCTGCGTGCGGGTCGGGGACTCGGGGACGACGAGGAGGGTGAGGGCGATGCAGAGGACGCCGAGGCCGGCGGCCCCGTAGGAGAGGACGTGCCAGTCGGTGTGCTGGGCGACCAGGGCCGCGGCGGGCAGGGCGAGGCTGCCGCCGACGCCCATGGAGGAGCTCATCAGGGCCATCGCCGAGCCAAGCTTCTCGCGGGGGTATGTCGCGCATCAGGCCAATGCCGAGGGGTATCGCGCTCATGGCGAAGCCCTGGAGGGCCCGGCCTGCGGTCATGGTGAGCAGGTCGCTGGTGAGGGCGCTGACCAGCGCGCCGACGACCATCACCATGAGGCTGAGGCGTCATAGGGAACAGCCTCAAGACCGAGGGGTGGGTGGTTCCGTGCCGGATGCCGATGCACCCGGCTCAGCCCGTGGACTCCCCGGGCTGACGCAGGTGGCGACGGTCGCGCCGTCCGCCGAGGCGTCGAGGGCTTCGGAGGACGGCGGAATGGTGAGCGGGTGAGGCCACGGCTCACTCGACGGCGGACGCACTCTTCTTCCGGCCGGCTGTTGCCCATGGGCCAAGGGCGAACCTGTCACCGTCCCGTCGTACTTCCAGGGCCCCTGCGCCACCGAAGTGCGCCGGAACGAGCAGCTCCCGTTCGTCAGCCGCCCTCCCCAGAATCCGACGGCGGCTGGTCACCGCTTGTTCCGGGGCCAGGCAGGCGCTGCTGTTGCAGCAGGGCTCAAGGATCTGCACCGGGCTGTGCAGCAGATCTCCGACGAAGACGGCCCGGTCGCCGCCGGATGCGAGTCGCAGCACGGATGAGCCGGGAGTGTGACCGGGTGCGGACTCCAGGGAGAGGTGTTCGTCGATGCGGTGGAGGCCGTCCCACAGCACGGCCTGTCCGGCCTGGTGGATGGGGGCGATGCTGTCTTCGTAGATCAGGCGGTCGACCTCCTGCGCGCCGTTCCCGTACGCGTTGTCCGGACCGTAGTGGAAGTCGTCGGCGGCCGGAATGAGGTATTGGGCGTTGGGGAACGCCGGTACCCACTGCCCGTCCGCGTCGACGGTGTTCCAGCCGACGTGGTCGACGTGGAGGTGGGTGTTGACGACGACGTCGACATCCTCCGGGCGGACACCGGCCCTCGCCAGGAGGCCGAGGAAATCACTCCCGGCGTGGTGGAACGGCCCCATGCCCGGTCGCTCGCGCCCGTTCCCCGCTCCGGTGTCGACCAGGACGGTCCGGCCCGCGCTGCGCAGCACCCAGCTCTGCAAAGCAAGCACCACCAAGTCGCTGGCCGGCTCCCAGTGGTCCGGCGCCAGCCAGCCCTCGTTCTCCTTCCACACCTCGGCGGCAGCCCCCGGGAACATGCCGGAGGCAGGCAGGAACGGTTCGTGCCACTCAACAACCCGGATGACCTCGACGTCCCCCAGCACCATGCTCTGCACACTCTCGTTCTCGTTCATCACGCGATCGACCTTAAGAAAGGCCGAACGATCGTCTCAATAAGCATCCGGCTCAAGAAAATACGAATCCGTCTCATCCTTCATACGGCAGATATCCTCGATGGATGGATGTGGTGAGCGATGCGATCTCTGCCGTGCACCTCGGGCACCCCTGGTTCCACCGGCTGCGGACAAGCGGGAGCTGGTGCGCGCGACTGGACCCGTACGACGGCGCGGGCTTCTACATCGTCCTCAAGGGCCACTGCTGGCTACTGACCGACGGCAGCGCCCCCATACCGCTCGGCGTGGGTGACGCGGTGCTGCTGCCCCATGGCACAGGCCACGCGATCGCCGATTCCCCACTCGATGCGGCGGTCGCGGAGGAGAAGGCGGTGCCGTTCGAGCAATGGCTTGAGGAGACAGAGCCGCGAACCCAGCCCGATCGTTGCGAGACAGAGATGCTCTGCGGCACGTACTGGCTCGACTGCAGCCGCATGCACCCGCTCATGGCAGAGCTGCCTGAGGTCGTCCACCTTCCCAGCCGAGTAAGCAGCCACCTCGAACTCCGTGCCGCCATCGATCTGCTCGCCGGTGAGCTGGATGAGAGGCGACCCGGCTCCTGCGTGGCGCTCCCGAGCCTGCTCGACCTCCTCCTCGTCTACATGATCCGCGCCTGGATGACCGAGGCCCGCAGCGGAGCCTGGCCCCGCGTACTGGGCGACCCGGTGGCGGCCGCCGCCCTGCGGGCGCTGCATGCGAACCCGGCCGCGCCGTGGAGCATCGATCGTCTGGCGGCGGAGGCGGGCGTCTCCCGTCCCACCCTGGCGCGCCGGTTCACCACCCTGGTCGGCCGCCCTCCGATGGCGTACCTGACCTGGTGGCGTGTGATCCGCGCCGCCACCCTGCTCCGCGACACCCCGGACACCCTGGCCACCATCGCCGGCCGAGTCGGCTACGGCAGCCCGTACGCGCTCTCACACGCCTTCCAACGGGAGTTCGGCACCACACCGGGGCGGTATCGGGCGCAGGCCGCGGGACGAACCGCTGACGTCGAAACAACGGACAGCAGGAACCCGGTCAGGCAGTGACGCTCACGGCCAGCGCTCCACCATCACGGCCCAGGGCCCGGGAACGCCATCCACCCGGGCCAGGCATCCTCGAACTCCTTGTGGTCAGGGGCGATGAGGCGGACCCAGTCGTCTGCCGACCACGCCCAGAACGATGTTGAGGCCCCGCACCGAGGACCAGGAGACCCTCGCGTGGACCGGTTTGCCAGCCCTCCAGGGCTGATGAGGACCCCCGTGTCGGCGACCAGTTGGAATTCCCCAGCGGCGGCTACTTGGTGGGGAGTTATCTGGCCACCGATGTCACCGTGGTAATTCGTGGCACACAACGGCTGGCGGACGAGAGCGCAGAGGTCTGCCAGTGGGATGCGGGATACCTCGTTACAGTGATCGGTCCCGGCGGTGGTCAGGGCCTCGCGGTCGGTGGAACCCGGGTGGTGCGTTGTTGCACCTGCCGTAGCGGCATGTGGTGTCGTCGAGAGACACAGAACGAAAGGCTCCGTCTGCGATGTACCCCTCCGTCACACCGCCCCGCCAGGTCAAGATCGGCGCTGCTGCCGCCTTCGCCGGGACCACCCCACGCGCTATCCGCCACTACCACCAGATCGGTCTGCTGCCGGAACCCGAGCGCGGTGCAGACGGCCGCCGCCGCTACGGCTACGACGACATGATCCGCCTGTTGTGGATCCGCAGAATGGCGGAGGCCGGCATCAGTCTGGACGACATGCGAGCTGCCTTCGACGAATCCGGTGACATCGAGGAGACCCTGGCCCGGCTGGAGGAATCCCTGGCCGCCCAGGAGGCCGACATCAAACGTCAGCGCTCGGCCGTCGGGCGCCTGCGGGCTGTGGGCAGCCCGCAGGGCCTGCTCTCCAAGCTGGTGACGGATCGGCTCAGCCACCTGCCCCCTGGCGCATTGCGCGCCGCCGACATGGAGGCCCTGCTGGTCACGGAACGGATCTTCGGTCCGCTCGGCTCGGCACTACAGGCCAGCGTGTACATCGCGCTGGCCACCCATCCCGACCTACGGGCCGAGGAGGACCGTCTCGACGCGGCTGAGGCCGCCCTCGACGACGGCGTCGACCCCGATGACCCGCGCGTCGAGGAAATCGCCGTCCAGCGATACACCCACCACATGGCCCTCATGCGGGCCATCACGGCAGCCGGGCTGGACACGGCCGATGACGAGCTCTTCGAGACCCACGCCGACCTGGCAGAGGACACGCAGATGAGCGCCTTGGAGGCGATCACCAAGATGCCCTACGACTTCTCTCCTGCCCGCATGCGCTGCATGGAGCGCGTGGCACAACTCGTCGGCCAAGACGCCTGCGCAGACAGTTGATCGCCTGTGCCCGGTACCGACCTGGCGGGCATCCCATCGCGTCCGCCTGTACGTGACCGGCCACATCAGGAACCGGTCAATCCGCTCCCGCGCGGGCGACCAAGGGCAGCTGAACCGCCAGGTGTTGACGCCCAGTCGCAGGGCGGCACGGCCCAGTTCGTGGGCGGAACGCTCCACGTCCGCCGGGTCGGTGTCCGGTCCGAAGTCGGGCAGGCCGGGGACGAGGCGGTGCAGCCGCTTGGTCCCCCAGGGCTCCTGGTCGACGGCGACGAGCACGCTCGCGCCGGCGATGGCGCGCAGCCGTGTGGTGAAGTCGGTGAACTGCTGCGGGGTCTCGGTTGTCTGCCGCTCCTCGGTCATGGCACGGGCTACGTACTCGGCGCGGGACTCTCCGATGATCACGGAGCGGGTGCCGGAGGCGAGCAGTGAGGCCAAGGAGTCGGGGATGGTGAATCCGTCGACCGCGGGCAGCAGGACGGCGTGAGCGTCCCGCGTGATGGTGGTGGTCATGTCGGGCAAGTCCTCACTCGGTTCGCGGTGCGGTGCGGTGCGCCCCGCGCGGTGGCCTCGTCAGACGGTTGTGAGGACACCTCGGCCGCGATCCGGCGCTTGGCGTCGAGGGCCTCGTGGGCGCGTCGTGCGAAGGGCGGCTCCTCGCCCCTGAGCAGCGGTGTGGCGTGGCCTGGCACCGCTTCCTCGCCTTCCCGAACAGCTGGTTCAAGCGCGACGCCACCGGTGGGGCTACCCCGACGTGCCCGACCTCAACGCCGTCCGCGAAGCCATGGTCCGCATCGCTTCGATCGACAACCTCGCCAAGCGGGTAACGGACGAGACCATACCCGCCTGGCGAGGGACTGCCGAGGGACTGCCGGCGTGTAAGGGGTGATTCACCTACATCAAACGCCCTGTCAGAGGTGCTGTTCCGTGGCCCTGGTCCGCTGGTACTCGTCCTGCCGCTCGTCCGTGATGTACGCCGGCACCGGGAAGTCCCACCAGCCGGGCACCCAGGGGCCGGCGGCGTCGCGGTCCGTCGGTACCTCGACCAGGGCCGGGGCGCCCGACTGGACGGCCTTGCGCAGGGTCGGTTCCAGCGACGCGGCGTCGTTGACCTTCCACGACTCGATCCCGAAGGACCGGCCCATGGCGGCGAAGTCGGGACTGTACGGCGAGCCGTCGGGGTACGAGAACTCGACGCCGATGTGCCGTGAGGTCTGCTTGCGCTGGCCGCCGCGGATCGACATGTAGCCGGCGTTGTTCTGCACGACGAAGACCACCGGGGCGCCGGCGGTGACGCTCAGGGCGATCTCCTGGGCCGTCATGAGGAAGTCGCCGTCGCCGAGCACGCACACCACGGGGCTCTCCGGCCGGGCCAGTTTCGCACCGATGGCGGCCGGTACGGCCCAGCCCATGGAGGAGAAGCCGCCGGAGGTGAGGTGCGTGCGCGGCGAGTAGACCGGGAAGGTCTGCTTGACCGCGCCCTGGGTGTTGCCCGAACCGGCAACGATGATCGCATCGCGCGGGAGGACGGAGCGCAGGGCGCCCAGCGGGCGCTGCGAGGTGAACGGGAAGCGGTCGCTGTCGCGGCGGCTGGCGAGCTTCTCCTCCCACTGCTCCTTGAGCGCGGCGAGTTCGGCCAGGTACTCGGTGCGGTCGGCGCCCTTGGCGGGCAGCGAGTCCACGATGGCGGCGACCGCCCGTTGCGCGTCCGCGACGATGCCGACCTCGGCCGGGTAGTTCTTGCCGATCTCGTGCGGGTCGATGTCGATGTGGATCAGCTTCGCGGGCGGGATGGAGAAGGTGACGCCCTTGGCGTAGCTGGAGGCGGACCAGTCGGTGAAGCGACAGCCGACGGAGACGACGACGTCGGCGGAGCCGGCGATGGCGTTGCCGACGATCGTGCCGGTCTGGCCGACGCTGCCCGCGAACAGTTCGTGGTCCTCCGGGAAGGCGCTCTTCCCGTTCCATGTGGTGACGACCGGGATCTTCCACCGCTCGGCGAGGGCGAGGACCTGGTCGGACGCCTCGGAGGTGATCGCACCGCCGCCGACCACGATGACCGGCCGGGTGGCCGCGCGCAGCACGTCGACAGCGCGTTCCACGGCGTCGGGGTCGGGGTGCTGGCGGCCGACGGGGAGGCGCCGTTCAAGGTCGTGGAGCTCCACGTGCGCGGCCTCGGCCTGCACGTCCATCGGGACTTCGAGGTGCACCGGGCCCGGACGGCCGGTCAGCATGGAGTTGAAACAGCGGTGCAGGACGAAGGGAAGCTCCTCGACACGGGTGACAACCCAGTGCCGTTTGCTGACGGCTTCGGCCACCTTGGGGAAGTCGTTGGCCGTGTAGCGGTCGAGCTCCTGGAGCAGTCCGTGACCGCGCATATGGGTCGGCGGGCCGCCGGTGATGACCAGGACGCTGGTGGAGTCGGTGAAGGCGGTGGCCATGCCGATGACGGTGTTGCTGGCGCCGGCGCCGATGGAGGTCACCGCGGCCTGCGGGCGGCCGGTGACCCGGTAGTAGCCGTCCGCGAGGTGGACGGCGCTCTGCTCGTGGAAGGTCTGGATGAAGGGAATCTTGGATTCGTCGTCGAGGAAGGCGTCGGTCAGCGACCAGATGCCGTGGCCGGGAATGCCGGCGACGTAGTCGACTCCGTAGTTGCGCAGGGTCCGCGCAACGATCTGGCCTCCGGTGAGGACAGGCATGGGGTGCTCCCAGTCGGGTCGGTTCGGGTGGTGGGGAGTCAGGCGCCCCGGCGGGCGGCCCAGGCGAAGCCCTGCGCGCACAGCCGGGTGACGTCCGGGTTCTGCAGGTCGTCGAGGTCGTGTCCGACCGCACTGTAGAAGACACGGCCCTGTCCCCAGGTGCGGGTCCAGGCCTGCGGGATGGTCCGGCCCTCCAGCCAGGGCAGGTGCTCACCGGTGAAGGTGGTCTCCGCGAGGACGTGGTTGTTGGGGTCGACGGACATGTAGTACTGCTCGGAGGCGACCTGGAAATCCTTCACGCCGTCGGTGATCGGGTGGCCGGTGTCCGTGACGGTGACCTGGTAGGGGTACTTCACGCCTTCGCCCGCGGGGTGTTCGAGAAAGCTGCCGCCGATCAGCCAGTGGTACTTCAGGCTCGTCCGGAACGCGGCGGCAGCGCCGTGCCAGGCGGCGATCCCGGTGCCGGCCTCCACTGCCCCCAGCAGACTCGCCTCCTGGGCGGCTGTCAGCCCCTCGGACAGGAGGGCGTTGTTCCAGTTGAGCGCGATGAGGTCGTAGCCGGTGAGGTCGGCGTCGAGCGCGAAGATGTCGTTGGTCTCGTCGACGTCGAAGCCCAGGTCCCTGAAGATCGGCACGGCCCATTCCTCGGCGACCTGGTAGGGCTTGTGCCCCGGCCAGCCTCCGTACAGGTACAGAACGCGGGTCATACGATGTTCCCTCCGGTGGTGGGCGTGAGGGCCGCGGCGCGGGCGCGCAGCTGCTCGGCGATCTCCAGGGCGTCACCTTCCGGTGCGGTGGACTTGCGCTCGGGCTTCCCGGCCAGCAAGTAGACGAGGCCCACGACCGAGACGACGAGGAAGCCGATCAGCGCGATCCACCGGTCCAGGAGCGGGGTTCCGGCGTCGCCGGTGGGCCAGGCGAGCAGAACCATCCCGAGGACGCCGTAGGCCAGGGCCGCCACGTTGACCACGAATCCCCAGCGGCCGAGGGTCCAGGCGCCGGCGGGACGCCATCCCTTCAGGCGCATCCGCAGCGCGGCGAGCACCACCATCATGAAGGCCGCGTATCCGGCCAGCATCTGGAAGGCCACGATCTTGGTGAGCGAATCGGGCGAGTAGTACACGAACACGAAGATCGCCAGGGGAACGACGTTCACGGCCAGCAGTGCGTTCAGGGGGACACGGTGCTTGCGGGAGATCTGCGAGAAGACTCGGGAGCCCGGGAACATGTCGTCGCGGGCGAAGGAGAAGACGATCCGGCTCGCAGCGGCCTGCTGGCTCATGACGCCCGCGATGAAGGAGGTGATGCTGACCATGAGCACCGCCTTCGTGCCCACGGTGCCGACCGAGCTCTGCAGGATCGCCGGGATCGGGTTGGCGTCCTTGCCCGAGAGGATCGAGGGCAGGTCGGGGGCCGCGAGCGCGTAGCCGACGAACGCGAGGAGCGCGGCCACTCCGCCGACGGCCACGGTCAGCTGCATGGCCCGGGGGATGCTGCGGGAGGGGTTGGGGACCTCTTCGGCGATCTCGCCGCATGCCTCGAAGCCGTAGAAGAGGAACAGCCCGACGAGTGAGGCGGCGATGAAAGCCATGAAGTAGTTGTCGTGGGTGGAGCTGCTGGTCTCGAAGAAGATCGAGACGGAGTTGCGCCGCTCGAAGATCAGCAGGTACAGGCCCACGAGAACGATGCCGATCAGTTCCGCGGCGAGCCCGATCTTGGAGATCAGGGCCAGTGTCCTGGTGCCGAAGCAGTTGCAGACCAGACAGACGACGGTCATGCCGATCGCGATCCAGAGGCGCTGGGTGGGGGTGGAACTGATGCCCGGCTCATCGGCGGTCCCGCCGAAGAGGCTGGCCACGAAGTCCGAGCTGAACAGCGCGGTACTGGTGATGCCGATGGTGATGCAGCAGATGTAGGTCCACGCGTTGAACCAGGCGTAGCGCCCGTTCCAGAGCCTTCGGACCCACTGGTAGAGCCCGCCGGCGAGCGGGAACTGCGAGACGACCTCCCCGAAGACCAGCGCGACGAGGAACTGCCCGGCTCCGACGATGGCTATCCAGAAGACGGACGGCCCGCCGACGGTCGACAGACCGAGTGCGAAGAGGGACACGATGCCCACGAGGGGCGAGAGGTACACGAAGCCGAGGGCGAAGTTCGCCCACAGGCTGACCTTGCGGTCGAAGCGCTGCTCGTAGCCCAGCGCGGCGAGCAGTTCCGCGTCCTCGGCCGAGGAGACAAGGCCTGGGGTCCCGCCCGAGGGGGGGACGCGGTGGGATCTGGGCGCCGTGTGCGCCTCGTTCTCTGTTGCTGACATGACGATCTCCGGGGGTCGGGGGTGAGGTGCTCCTTTAGGAACGGATGCCGCGCCGCGCCTGCGGTCCGGTGTAAGCCCTGGTCCGTCATCGCGGGTCAGACCTGGTCGAGGGGGTAATCGGCCCAGTCCAGCGAGGCTGATCCGTAGCGCGCGGCGCGGACGTCGGCCGAGCGCGCGTGTCCCTCGAAGTTCTCGATGCGGGACGCCCTGCCGCATATCTCGCCGAGCCGGGCGCTGGCCCCGGCGTCCCTGATCTCCTGGTAGGTCACCGTCTTGAGATACTTGCCGACCCAGAGACCGCCGGTGTAACGGGCCGCCCCCAGGGTGGGCAGTACGTGATTGGTGCCGATGACTTTGTCACCGTATGCGACACATGTCTTGTCGCCAAGGAAGAGGGCGCCGTAGTTGCGCATCCGGTGCAGGGCCTCGCGGGGCTCGGCCGTGAGGATCTGGACGTGCTCGCTGGCGTACCGGTCGGCGAGGTCGTAGGCGGTGGTGAGGGTGGGAACCACGATGACCTCGCCGCAGTCGCGCCAGGCCCGCCCGGCGACCTCGCCGGTGGGCAGGTCCGGCAGCAGTTTCTCCACCCAGGCGATGGTGCGCGTGGCCACGTCCTCGGAGGTGGTGATGAGGACCACGGGAGAGTCCGGCCCGTGCTCGGCCTGGGACAGCAGGTCGGTGGCCACCACGAACGGGTCGGCGGTGTGGTCTGCGACGATCACTACTTCGGTGGGGCCGGCGAACAGGTCGATCCCGACCTCACCGAAGAGCTGGCGCTTGGCTTCGGCCACGTAGGCGTTGCCGGGGCCGGCGAACATGTCGACCGAGTCGATCGTCTCGGTGCCCAGGGCCAGGGCCGCCACGGCCTGGACACCGCCCATGACGTAGATCTCGTCCGCGCCGGCCAGGTGCATCGCGGCGATGCTGACGGCCGGCGGGGCGCCGCGGTCCGGCGGGGTCGTCGCGGCGACCCGCTCCACACCGGCGACCTTGGCCGTCAGGACGGTCATGTGGGCCGACGCGGTGAGCGGATAGCGGCCGCCGGGCACATACGCGCCGGACGCACCGACGGGGATGTTGCGCTGGCCCAGGAACACCCCGGGCAGGGTCTCGACCTCGAAGTCGGTGAGCGAGTCCCGCTGCGCCTGGGCGAAGCCGCGGACCTGCTGCTGGGCGAACCGCAGATCGTCGAGGACCGTCTCCGGGACGGAGGAGACCACAGCGGCGATCTCGTCGGGGCCCAGCCGGAAGGACGGCGGATTCCACTGGTCGAACTTCTGCGACCAGCGGCGCACGGCGGCATCGCCGTGGGCGCGCACGTCGGCGATGACCTCCGCGACGGTCTCGACGATTTCCGGACGGCTGGTCCGTGTCGGCTCCGAGGCTGCCGGAGCCTTGATGATTGTGCGTGATGAGGACACTCTGCACTCCTGGTAGGTGATCGTGCCTGCGGGCTCGACCTGAAGTCTGGGTAAACACGGGGGTGGGGCGACAGGCACAGGGTGTGCAATATTGGCCGCAGATCCTGCACACTCTGAGGTAATGCGCACATGACTGATGTCCTGACGGTTCGCGCCGCACTGCAACTTGAGGTGTTCACCCGCACCGAGGTGCGCGTCTACGCCGGAGGGCGCAATCTCGACCGCCCCGTGCGCTGGGTGCACACCGGGGAGATCCCGGACATCCACCGCTTCCTCACGGGCCAGGAGATGCTGCTGACGGCCGGCCTCGGCATGGGCGACACGGCGCTTCAGCAGCGGGCCTTCGTCCGGCGGCTCGCGGACGCCCACGCGGCCGTCCTCGTCGTCGAGCTGGCCGGGCGCATGTTCGACACCATGCCGCAGGCCGCTGTCGAGGAGGCCGAGGCGGTCGGCCTGCCCTTGGTGGGACTGGCCGACGAGATCCCCTTCGTCGAGACATCGGCCCAGATCCACGAGGTGCTGGTCGGCATGCGCGTCAAGCAGCTGATCGCCGAGGAGGCCACCAGCCAGGCGTTCATGGACCTGCTGCTGGCCGACGAGGACTACGTGGGCGTGGTCAGGGAACTGGCCCGCAAAACCGGGCGGCCCGTGGTGCTGGAGGACGTCGCCCACCAGATGCTCGCGTACGGAGGCGCCACCCCGGAGGCCGACCGGCTCGTCGACGAGTGGAGCGCGCACTCCCGGGCCATCCACGAACGCCACCACTCCCTCGTGACGCACGGCCGCGAGGTCCCCAACGTGCCGGCGGCGTCGTTCCGCGAAGTCGTGCCCTGCGCCCGCCAGCCGGTGATCCTGCGGGGCGAGTCATGGGGCTGGCTGCACCTGCTGCACGGCGGAGTGCAGCCGAGCCCGGCCGAGCTGCGCACGCTGGAGCGGGCCGCCGCGGCCGTGGCGATCACGCTGGTGAGTGAACGCGAGAGCGGCGCGCGGGCCTCCCAGCGCCAGACGGCGCTGCTGAACCGGCTGCTGCTCGGGGACATCCCGGGTGAGAAGTTCGTGAGCCTCGGCCTGGCGCTCGGGCAGGATCTGCGCGGCCGGGACCTGATCGTCGTCACCGTCTGCTCGGGGGACGACGAACCGGCCCAGGACCACGCCCTGGCCCGGCTGCTGTGGGAGTCGGGCCGGCCTGCCATCGTGGGCGACACCGGGGACTTCGACATGGCGGTCGTCGGCCTGTCCGGACCCGGTGACGCGGCCGAGGTGCGCACCGTCCTGGCCGAGCACGGTCTGCGCGGCGGCATCAGCAGGGTCGTGGAGCCCGCGGCGCTGCCGCTGGCGCTGCGCCAGAGCCGAAGCGCCGCCTCTGTCGCGGCGGCGGCCACCACCGCGGAGGTGCGCCACTTCGACGACCTGGGGGCGCTGCGGCTGCTCGTGGCGCTCTCCGAAGGCCCCGAGCTCAGACGTTATGTCGAGGACGAGCTGGGCCCGCTGCTGGAACACGACGCACTGGTGAAGAACCCGCTGCTGCCCACCCTGCGCACCTTCCTCGACTGCGGTGGCAACAAGGCGCGTGCGGCCGACGCGCTCTTCGTCCAGCGACGCACCCTCTACCACCGCCTCGAACGGCTCTCCGAGATTCTCGGCCTCGACCTCACCCGGGTCGACAACCAGCAGCGGCTGCAACTGGCCGTACGCGGCCACGACCTGCTGCGCAGGCCGGCCCTGCGACGGACGTGACCGCCTTGCGGCGTCAGCTCTTCGTCGCCTTGGCCAGGGCCGGCGCGATACGCAGAGCGTTCGCCCCGATCGTCAGGGCCGGGTTGAGGGCCGCGGAGGACGGGAAGAACGACGAATCGGCCACCCAGAGGTTGTCGATGTCGTGACTGCGGCACATCGGATCGAGCACGCTCGACCCCGGGTCGTGACCGGCAGCGGCCGTTCCGCACATGTGGGAGTTGGTCTCGATACCCATCCGCTGGGTGAAGATCAGCGGATAGCCGGACTTGCGGACCGCCCTGGTCACCCGGCGCACGAGTTCGTGGTGGGGGGCGAGGTTGGTCGGGGTCCAGTCGATGATGATGCGGTCGCCATCCACCCGTACCCGGTTGTCCAGGGAGGGCAGGTCCTCGGTCGTCAGATAGATGTCGATGCTTCTGGCCGACATGAACTTCAGGGCCCAGTTCGGTGCCCACGGGCGCGCGGGCTTGAGCATCGGGGCCTGGAGCTTGCCCAGCATCTGGAGGTTGCCCAACGGGAAGGGTGTTCCCGGGCCGGCTTCGTAGAAGTCGTTGATGCCGAGGGTCTTCTGCCACTTCGTGGGGTTGGTCCGCAGCGGATTGACACCGACGAAGAACGTGCTGTTGTGGACCATGTAGTTGCGGCCCAGCAGCCCGGTCGAGTTGCCGAGACCGCGCGGATGCCGGTCGTCGGCCGAGCGCAGCAGCAGCGCGGCCGAGTTGACGGCACCGCCGGCCACGGCGAAGGTCTTGGCGTGGATACGGACGGTACGGCCCGCGTGCCGTGCCTCGGCGGCTATGACCTTGTGGCCGTCCCGAGAGGTGATCAGGCGGGTGACCTGCGCACCGGTGAGGATCTTCACGCCGTCGCGCAGCGCGGGGAGCAGGATTCTGTTCTCGGCGTCGGACTTCATACCGGTCTCGTCCGGACAGCCGTCGGCCGTTGTCACCGCGGCACGGTCGGCCTGTGTCTCCACGTTCAGGGCGTTGGGCGTGTGGAACGGATGCAGGCCCTGGCCGCGTAGCGATCGGGCGAACCGCTCGATCTCCGGTTCATGGTCGAGTGCGGGATAGGGGTACGGCTTGGAGTGCGGCGGCTCGGTCGGGTCCTCGCCGGTCTGCCCGTGCACCTGGAGCAAACCCTCCAAGGTGGTGTAGAAGGGCTCCAGGTCGTCGTAGCTGAACGGCCAGGCGCGCGAGACGCCCTCCTGGTGTTCCACCTCGGTGAAATCGCTGCGTCGGAACCGGGGCAGCATGGCGCCGTAGAAACGGGTGTTTCCACCCACCCAGTAGTACACACCCGGCGCGAACGGCTTTCCGGAGCTGCCGTCGTACCAATAACCGGCGTTCTTGTACCGGCCCCGGATGTACATCTCGGCCGGCTGGGAGTTCTCGGGCTCACGTGGAAGGAAATTGCCCCGTTCCACGACGAGTACCTCAAGGCCGGAGTCCTTCAGCGCCCAGGCCAGAGCGGAACCGCCCATGCCGGAGCCGATGATCAGGACATCAGTGCTGATCTCTGCGGCGGCACCTACGGAGACGAGGGCATCGGGCCGGAGCTCCGGAGGTGTGTAGTCCTTTCGGACCGGGCTGGACATGAAACAGAACTCCCTCACATGCGTTGTGTGCGCTGAGCAGTGTGTCGAAACCGGCGGACCAGATTACCCATGGGTCAGCCCCCTCTCAAGGCTTATGAGGGGGTTCCATAAATGCTTTCAGCCGGTCGACGCCCGAATGAATGAGGCGGCCTTTTCTCCGATCATGATGGCTGGAGCATTTGTGTTTCCGGTGACGAGTGTCGGCATGATCGATGTGTCTGCCACGCGGACGTTCCCGAGCCCGTACACACGAAGTTCATGGTCGACGACCTTGCCCATCATGCAGGTGCCGGACGGGTGGTAGAAGGAGAACGATTGAGTGCGAATAAAGTCGTCGATGTCCTGGTCGCTGTCCGACACCGGGGCGAGTCCGGCGTCGGCGGCCGCCCGCAGGTCCGATTCCAGCATGGCTGTCAGCCTCGGTTCACGGGCGATGCGCATGCACAGACGGACGCCCTCTCGCAGCCGCCGGCGGTCGTCGGCGTCGTCGAGGTAATTGTGAAAGATGCGCGGCTTGGCGTAGGGGTGGGAATGCCGCAGCCGCACCGAGCCACGGCTCGCGGGCCGTGCGACGTAAGGACCGAATGACATTCCAGGCTCCAGTGGCGCGGCAAGACCTTCGTCACGGACGATGCCCAGTGCTGCATGAACTTGGATGTCAGGGGCGGGGACATCGTCGCCGGAGCTGAAGAAGCCGCCGACCTCGTTCCAGGCCATCGGGCCGGTACCGTGCCGGCGCAGGAGCTGTTCTTCCCGCGAGGTGTCCGGTCCCAGAACCGGCTCGGTTCGGCTGAAGAAGCTGAGGAAGCACCCGGTGTGATCCTGCATGTTCCTGCCGACATCAGGCAGGTCGTGCAGGGGGGTGATTCCCCCTGCGGAGAGTTCGTCGGCCGGCCCGACGCCGGACTGGAGTAGCAGGTGGGGCGAGTTGTAGGCGCCCAGGGACAGCACGATTTCACGGTTGACACGGATGGTCCGGACGGTTCCCAGGTGATCGACTTCCAGGCCGACCGCCTGGCTGCCATCGAAACAGATGCGCAGAGCGGTCGTCGAGGGCAGAACGGTGAGGTTTGCGCGACCCGCGGCCGGCTCCAGGAACGCTGCGGCGCTGCTGCAGCGCAGGCCGTTTCGCTGCGTGACCTGGTGGTAGCCAACGCCCTCCTGCTCGGATCCGTTGAAGTCCGGGTTGTGTTTGTGCCCCGCGTCCTGAGCCGCCTCGACCCATGCCGTCAGAAGAGGATGAACCGAAATGGGGTCGCTGACCGCGAGGGGGCCACCGACACCGTGGAAGTCGTCGGCTCCGCGCTCGTTGTCCTCGGACTTCTTGAAGAACGGCAGGACATCGTCATAGCCCCAGCCCGGGTTGCCGAGCCGCTCCCAGGTGTCGTAGTCATGGCGGTGACCGCGAACGTAGAGCATCGTGTTCATCGAGCTGGTGCCGCCGATCACCCGGCCGCGGGGCAGGTAGGCTCGGCGCCCTCCGAGCCGGGGCTCGGGTTCCGTCTCGAAGTCCCAGTCGAATGCGGTCTTGAGCTGCTGCGAGAAAAGCGCGGGGATCTCGAAGAGGCGGCCTCGGGCGGGCGGCCCTGCTTCAATCAGCGCGACCGTGACGTTCGGATCCTCGGACAGGCGGGCCGCAACCGCGCAGCCGGCCGAGCCGGCCCCGACGACGATGTAGTCATACGATTCCGCGTTCATTCCGCCTCCAGGGAAATCCAGTCTCGACGACCTGCGTCATCGCCATCCGCGTGCCGGGAAGAAACGAGTGTTGGGGTGGGGAGCTGGGCGTCAGGCCGGAGCGGCCTTGCCCCGCACTGGTTCCTGAAGAGGCTAGAGAGGTCGGACATACTCAGCACATGCACGAGGTGGGCAATATTCACCCGCGTGAGTGCACACTGTGAGGCACGTTGCGCATCGTGGCCGCACCGGTGAAGAAGACGAGGCACACAGCCGAGAGATCAGCAAGAGGTTCGCCCGCCCCTTGTCCGAGTGGCACTGTCCCGCACCGAGCCAACCGCCCGTAGCCACCGACCCCACCCCCTCGTGCGCGGTGAGCCGTACCAGGCGGCGTCGTCCGGAGCCGGAACGCTCGCCACTCCCGCCGGACAGCTGTCCCCGGTCCCGGATCAGGAACCGGAAGCACCCGGCCCTGTCGCCGCGCTCCATGCGCCCGTCGGGCGGGCGGTGACGCCCACACCGTGGACGCGCCGAGTCTTGATTTCCATGGCGGAGCAGACGTGGAGACGCCCGAGGCAGACGGTGTCCACGTGCATGAAGTCCCGGGCGAGCAGCGTGTGGGCCCGGGCGCGCGGGGAGACCGCGCCGGGCCTGCCGGGCGAGGTGGCCGCCCGGCTGCTTCTGGACGTCATCTTCTGGACGTCATCGATGGCAGCGAGGCGGTCGATGCGACCGTCCTGGCCGCCTCGCTCGTCGTGCGTACGTCGACGGGACCGGTCGGCCGAAGCCGAGAGCCTGCCGCGCGCCTCCGCTCACGGCTCCACACTCAACTCCGCGGCGGTGCGGTGCTCGCCCGCACCACGAATTCCACCGGCGGGAGTTCGGCAGCCTGGAACTCTCCTCCCTCGGTGAGCGAAACCAGCGCCTGCGCGGCGGCGCGTCCCCAGGTCAGCACGTCCTGGCGCACCGTCGTCAGCGGTGGCGCGATGCAGTCGGCCAGCGGGATGTCGTCGAAGCCCACCACCGACAGGTCCTCGGGGACCCGCAGCCCGCGGCTGGTCGCGGCGGTGATCCCGGCGATGGCCATCAGGTCGTTGGCGTACACGATGGCGGTCGGTGGACGGTCGAGGTCCAGCAGCTGATGCGTGGCCCGGGCGCCGGCCGCGCCGGTGAAGTCCGCCGCCACGGGTGGGATCTCGGGCAGGCCGGCATCCGCCAGCGCACCGCGCCAGGCGTCGCACCGGGCCTCGGTGTGCACGAACCCCGCGGCGCCGCAGACGTGTCCGATCCACCGGTGGCCGAGTGAGCGCAGATGGCTGACCGCACGCCGCACCCCGCTGCCGTCGTCGACCCCGAGGGCCGGCACCTGGCCGCCGTGCTGCGGTGGTCCGACGATCAGTGCGTCGATGCCCAGCTCCGTCACGAGTGCCGGCCGCGGGTCGTCGGTGCGCAGATCGGTGAGGAACACGCCGTCGACCCGGCCGTCACGGGCCAGCCGCTCATACGCCTGCCGTTCGGTTTCCTCGTCGGGGACGACTTGCAGCACGAGCGCGTAGCCGAGCGGCGCGAGGCCGGTCTCGATGCCTGCGACGAACTGCGGGAAGAACGGGTCGGTACTCAGCAGTTCCGGCGGTCGGCGCATCACCAGGCCGAGGGTCTGGGACCGCTTGGTGGAGAGCGCCCGGGCGCCGGCGTTGGGCTGCCAGCCCAGCTGGTCGATCGCGTCCAGGACCCGCTGGCGCGCCTGCGGGCTGACCCCGGGGCGGTCGTTGATGACGAAGGAGACCGTCGCCTTGGAGACCTGGGCCAGCGCGGCGACATCACCGATCGTCGGCCGACCGCCCCCGCCCCGGCGTGACGGCGGAGGCATCGCCTGGCGGGAACCGCCCGCCGATCCACCCGCTTTGTCCTGGCCCCGCACCATACCGCCTCGCCTTCCACTGATTCGGGACGTACGGCTGCTGGGTGGCAGAACTGCGCCACCCAGGTTACCGAAACGTTTCGCACCCGTCCTTGACGCTTAGATATTAAACCGGTTTGATGACGCTCGTAACCCCGCGGTGATCATTCTGGCGGGGCGGGCCGGCGGCGACGAGAGGGGAGTCGCTTCGGACCCTCAATCACCCGCATGGAAGGGAGTTGGGCACAATGAGGCGTTCTCCGCGCGTTACGGTGCTGGCCGCCGCCGCGGCGCTTGTCCTGCCATTGTCCGCCTGCGGTTCGGGCGACGCCGGCGGCGGCAAGCCGACCTCGGGACCGATCGACATCTGGTACTCGACGAATGAGCAGGAGCAGGCCTGGGCCAAGGCCACCGTGGCCGCCTGGAACGCCGAGCACACCAAGGAGAAGGTCACCGCCAAGGCGGTGCCGTCGGGCAAGTCCACCGAAGATGTCGTCGGGGCCGCGATCACCGCGGGCAACACCCCGTGCCTCCTCTACAACACCGCTCCGGCAGCGGTCGCCGCATTCCAGAAGCAGGGCGGCCTGGTGAATCTCTCGGACACCTTCGGCGATGCCGAGTCCTTCATCAAGAAGCGCTCCGGCGGTGCCGTGGACGGCTTCCGTTCCCCGGATGGCAAGCTGTATCAAGTGCCGTGGAAAACCAACCCGTTCATGCTCTATTACAACAAGGACGTCTTCAAAAAGGCCGGCCTGGACGCCGAGAATCCGGAGCTGAACACGTACGACGATGTACTGGCCGCGGCGAAGAAGATCAAGAGCAGCAAGGCGGCGAAGTTCGCCTTGTACCCGCCGGCGACCAGTGACTACACCAATGCGCTGTTCGACTTCTATCCGCTGTACCTGGCCAACTCCGGCGGCACGCAACTGGTGAGGGACAAGAAGGCCACCTTCACTTCCC
Source organism: Streptomyces hygroscopicus subsp. hygroscopicus (assembly GCF_001553455.1). GTDB lineage: Bacteria > Actinomycetota > Actinomycetes > Streptomycetales > Streptomycetaceae > Streptomyces > Streptomyces hygroscopicus. Next base: position 52,087 of record NZ_BBOX01000030.1, on the reverse strand, counting down.
AGGCCGGACGGCAGACCCTGGCTTTCTGGCAGCAGATGTACGCAGGCGGCTACTCGTCCCCGGAGGCGTACAGCGGCGACATGTGGGCGGGCCCGTTCGCCGACGGGGTGGCCGCCATGAGCATCGCCGGGCCGTGGGGCAAGGGACAGTTCGACGGCAAGGTGACGTACGGCGTGGTGCCGCTGCCCACGGCCGCGGGAATACCGGCAGACAGGACATCGACGTTCGCGGACTCCAAGAACGTCGGCCTGTTCACCTCGTGCAAGCACAAGCGGACCGCCTGGGAATTCACCAAGTTCTCGATGAGCGCGAAGAACGACGCGGCACTGCTGGAGAAGACGGGGCAGTTCCCCACCCGCAGTGACGTGGCCGCCGTCGCGGGCGGCTATCTCAAGGACAACCCCTTCTACCAGCCCTTCGCCGACGCGGTGCCGCGGGCGGTGGACGTGCCGAACATCGCCGGTTCGACCGAGGTGTGGAAGACGTTCCGCACAGCCTGGGAAGACGCGGTGCTGCCCGGGAAGGGCGATGTGAAGTCGACCTTTGACAAGGCCGCGCAGCAGATCGACGACCAGATCGCCGACTGACGAGGCACACCATGACATCACTCCGCAGCAGCCGCGATGGGACCCGGGCCGCAGGTGATCCGCCCCGCGGCCGGCGTCCCCGGCCATCGACCCGGCACGCACCGCCGGCAGCCGCACCCGAACGCCGTATCCCGGGGCGCCGGCCCGGCGCCCCGCGGCTCGAGCGCTGGCTCGGCAACAGCCCGCTCGGGCTCGTCCTGACCGCGCCGTACACCGCCTACGTCCTGGTCGTGTTCATCATCCCGTTCGGGGTCGGCGTATGGATGGCCTTCCACGACTACTTCTTCACCGCGCCCGGCGTCTCCGTACCGCACCCGTTCGTCGGGTTCGACAACTTCACCGAGGTCCTCGGGGAGGAGAAGACCCAGCGCGCCTTCGCCAACCTCGGGTTGTTCATGGCGATCAACATTCCGCTGACCGTGGTGCTGGCGCTCGTGCTGGCGTCGGCACTGAACGCCGCGACCCACTGGCGCGGCTTCTTCCGGATGGCGTACTACGTGCCGTACGTGACGGCCTCGGTCGCCACGCTGGCGGTCTGGCTGTTTCTGTTCAACGGCTCCGGTGCCGTCAACAAGGTCCTCGGCCCCTGGGCCCCGGACCCGTCCTGGCTGGCGAACAAGCACCTGGTGATGCCGCTCATCGCCGTCTACGTCACCTGGAAACAGCTCGGGTTCTACGTCCTGCTCTACCTCGCCGCGCTGCAGAACGTGCCCAAGGAGCTGCACGAGGCGGCACTGACCGACGGAGCCGGGCGCCGGCAGGCGTTCCGGGCCGTCACCCTGCCGGCCGTCCGGCCCGTCACCTCGCTCGTCATCCTGCTGTCGATCATCACCGCCGGGCAGATCTTCACCGAGCCGTTCCTGCTCACCGGCGGCGGCCCGAGCGGCGCCTCGCTCACCCCCGCGCTGCTGGTGTACCAGCGGGGCATCGAGCAGGGCGAGCCGGATGCCGCGGCCGCCATCGGACTGATCCTCGTCACCGGCGTGCTCATCATCGCGACCGTCGCCCGGCGCGTCATGGAGAGGGACTGATATGGCCCGCACCCTGCGCATCCTGCGCTACGCCGCGCTCGGCCTCGGCGCCATCGCCGCGCTGCTGCCGTTCTACTACATGCTCATCGGGGCGCTGCAGAAGAAGCGCGACACCGGCCTCGGCGGCCTGCTGCCCAAGCCGGGCAACCTGACCCTGGACAACCTCGCGGGTATCGACGACTCGTTCAGCCTGCTGGGCGCCCTGGCCAACTCGCTGATCATGACGGTCGGGGTGGTGGCCTGCACGCTGGTCTTCGGCCTGCTGGCCGGCTACGCCCTGGCGATCCTGCGCTTCCGCGGCCGCGGCCTGGTGTTCGCGCTCGTCCTGCTGGTCCAGGCGATCCCGTTCCAGCTGCTGATGATCCCGCTGTACGTGATGGTGGTGCGGTACTTCGGCCTCGCCGACAGCTACGCCGGAATGATCCTGCCGTTCGCCATCAACTCCGTCGCCGTGCTCATCTTCCGCCAGTACTTCCTCCAGATCCCGCGCGAGATCTTCGACGCGGCGCGCATGGACGGAGCGAGTGAGCTGCGCATCCTGCGCTCCGTGGCGGTGCCACTGGTGCGCCCGGCGATTCTCACAGCCATGCTGGTGACCTTCATCGGCCCGTGGAACGAGTTCCTCTGGCCGTTCCTGGTGACCAAGGACCAGGAGATGCAGCCCCTCGCGGTCAGCCTGGCGAACTTCTCGCAGGCCAATTCCACCTTCCAGGCCAATCCCATGGGCGCTGTGCTCGCCGGTGCCTGCGTGCTGGCGGTGCCGGCCGTCGTCCTCTTCCTGCTCTTCCAGCGCCACTTCACTTCCGCCAACCTCGGCTCCGCGATCAAAGGCTAGGTATGACCCGGCTCAACACCGACAGCGCGCTCCCGTACGCACTGAACCGGGTCGGCGTGCTCATGAACGCCGACCCCACCGACCCCCTGGAGGCCGAGGGCGTCCTCAATCCGGCCACCGCCTGGGGACCCGACGGCGAGCTCTATCTCTTCCCCCGCATGGTCGCGGCAGGCAATGTCTCCCGGATCGGCCGCGCCCGTGTCGTGATCGAAGACGGCGTACCGGTCGGCGTCGAGCGCCAGGGCGTGGTGCTGTCCCCGGACGAAGGCTTCGAGCGGGGTGCACACAACGCCGGCGTGGAGGACCCCCGCATCACCTTCATCCCCGACCTGGGCGTGCACGTCATGACGTACGTCGCCTACGGTCCGCTCGGCCCGCGGCCCGCGTTGGCCGTCTCCACGGACACGATCAGCTGGCGCCGTCTGGGCCCACTGCATTTCACGTATCAGCCGCACCTGTCCACCGACTTGAACTTCTTCCCCAATAAAGACCTCGTCTTCTTCCCCGAGATCGTGCCCGGCCCCGACGGCCGTGCGAGCTTTGCGATGCTGCACCGGCCGATGTGGGACCTGGACTGGCTGCGCCCGGGCGAGGGCGCCCCGGCCCCGGCCGGGGTGGCCGACGGCCGCCCGTCGATCTGGATCGCGTACGTGGACGCCGAGGCGGCCCGCCGCGATCTTTCGGCGCTGACCTCGCTGCGGCACTCCGCTCCAGTGGCCGCTCCCACGATGCCGTTCGAGACGGCGAAGATCGGTGCGGGTCCGCCGCCGCTGCGGGTGCCCGAGGGCTGGCTGCTCATCCACCACGGTGTGACCGGGCCGGTCGCGAGGGGCTTCGAGCTCAGCCATGGCGCCGTCTACCGGGCCGGGGGCATGCTGCTGGACCCGGACGATCCGGCGCGGGTGCTGGCGCGCTCGCAGGAGCCGTGGCTGTCTCCGGAGACCCGCGAGGAGACGACAGGAACGCTTGGCAACGTTGTCTTCCCGACCGCGATCGAGCGCATCGCGGGGACCGTCTACGTGTTCTACGGGATGGCGGACAGCGCGATCGGCGTAGCCGCCCTGGAGCGGACCGCGGACTGACCCTCTGACCTGAACGGGCTTGCGGCCGACGGAGAGAAGCCGTCGGCCGCAAGCCCGTTGATGTCTGCGCTTCGCGTCACCTGAGCGGCTGCGTCACCGTCTTGCCGAGGTTCGGGCCGGCGCCCAGCGGGAAGCCGGCACGACGGGTGCGGCCGGGGGCGGCAAGGGTGACGGAGACCGTCAGGCCGGGCTGGTCGGGGTTGGCGACGCTCACCACGGCGGACCTGCCGCCCTCGTCGAGCATGATGATGGCGGGCTGATCGACCCGCAGCGTGCGGCCTGATCCCAGGTCGAGGGAGCCCGCGGCATGGAAGGCCGCCATCGTCAGCCGCAGCCGCGGGTGGCGGACCGCTTGGATCTGCTCGTCGTTGCGCAGGATCTTGACGACCGGCCTGGCCGCATAGGAGCGGACCTTTTCGGGTGTCGCGCCGGGAAGGAGGATGTAGGCGTAGGTGGCTCCATCCGGGGTGGTGCCGTGGTCGAAGAAGAGGGTAAAGGCATTCCGCTTCACCGGATCACGGTCGAGCCAGCTCCCGGTCTGCTCCTTGTTCGAGACCTTCAACGGCCCGCCCTCCGGGAAGACATAGCCGATCTCGTCGTTGTACGCCCATGAGGCGCCGGTGGCGGCTGAATCGGTCCCCGGGCGTACGGCCTTGCCGCCGACGGAGGCGTTGGGCCGGGCCGCTCCCTGATTGACGGTCGTATGGACGGCGTGCTGCGAGGTGGAACTGATCCCGGCGCCGAGCGCGACCATCTCGTCGTCGAAGGAGAAGTAGCTCTTGCGCCCCGTCGTCGAGAACCGGTCGAGGGTGAAGACGCTTGCCCCGTAACGCCCGTCGGAGACGCCGCCGGTGAAGCTGCCGCGGTTGGCGGGACTCGACTGCGTCGTCACCTTGGTGTAAGGCGCGGTGACACCCGGGTAGTGGAACCAGTCGAAGGCGGGTACGAGGTCGTCGTATTCCCGGTTCGTGACCTGGATCGAGGTGGCTCCCGCCGCATTCCAGTCGATCTCGTTGCCGACTTCGGGCCGGAAGGTGGAGCGGTACTCGCTGCCCTTCATCCGAGGGGAATTGACCCTGGTGAAGATTGCGTACGCGTCCCGCAGATGTGAGGAGAACTCCGAGCGCCAGAAGTACTTGTGCCCGGTGACGCCGTTCCCCCGGATCTTCCCGCGGATATTGTCGGCAAGCCGCTGATACGCCGCCGCGTTTCTCTCATCGGCCCGCACCATCCGGTCGAGCGGCTCGAGGAAGTCGGCCGCGTAACTCGTCACGCCGTCGATGGTGTTGGGGGGACGGTACCCGAGATACATCATCCCGATCTCCCCGCGGATCAGCCAGCGGGTCCCGTCGAGGATGTAGAAGGCGATGGCGTCGATGTCCTCGGGCGAGAAGGCGAAGCTGGTGCCGCGTGCGACATCGGCCCAGGCCGCGACGATGGTGAACAGGGCCATGCCGTAGCCCTCGCTGTAGAGCTGCGCCCCATGTGCCCAGAAGGACGCGTCCACCTGCACGGCCTCGGTGACCTTACCGCTGCTGTCGACGGCGACCGTCTGCGACATGGTGGCGTAACCCCGCTCGATGTCGGCGGTCGCGTGCTTCGCGATGGCCTCATAGAGGTAATTCTCGGTCCTCCAGGAGCCGTTCGCCCCGACCGGGTCCAGGCGGCCGGTGTTGTGGGCGTAGGTCACCTCCCGCGCCTCGGTGCTGAGTTCGTCGCCGACGAAGATCGACACCCGGCCCATGGCCATCGACTTGCCGATCTCGACTTCCCACCAGTTCGTGCTGGTCGGTTTGACACTGTCCCAGTAGAGAAGCGCACGGTTCAGGGCCTCGATCAGCTCCGGTTTGCCGTAGCCCGCGGCATCCGGGTCACGGTAGGCGTGAGCCATCGCGATCATGCGGTACAGCGCGTGATAGGGCGACCAGACCCGGCCGTTGGCGGAACTGGTGGTGTCGTCGTAGTCCACATCGGGCCACGAGCCGTCGGCGTGCAGGGACTCGGCATAGGCCAGGGCCTCGGACGTACGGGCGAGGAAGATGCCATTGGCGACCCTCACCTGGTCGCCCTGGGCAAGAAACCGCTGCCGCAGGCGTTCGATGATGAGCTGAATGTCATCCGTGACCGCTCGGCTCCCAGCGGCCTCCGCAGCCCGTGCGAGAGCTGGCACCGACAGCGTCAGCCCGGCGACACCGGCGGTGATCCCGAGGCCCCCGAGCAGGACGCGACGTCGATCGGGCAGGGGTACGACTCCGTTTTCCGTCATGCGGACTCCTTTGGGCGCGCCCAGATCCTGACAACGCTTGCCGTGGGGGCGTGCGTTCGGTTGACGAGGTCTTCCGGGTGCTGATTCGGTCACGGCTTCGGCTCGGCCGTTTTCTAAACCGGTTTGAAAGTGGCTGGTAAACAGTTACCGGCTACGGCCCGGGTACGTCAACAGTCGTGACGCCGGTGGGCGAGGGCGGCTTCGGCCCCCTGGTACTCCCGTCGGACTTCGCGATCGTGTGGCCGTACCCGGACGGGAACGGGTACGGCCACCCCCCGCGCCTTCGGCCTGCCGCTGTCCCGTTTCACCACCAGCGGGCGAGGCGGTCGCCCCAGCCGCGCCGGACGCGCCGGACGGGCCTGACCGCGCTCCCGGCACCGACCCGGCCCGGCGGGGTCGGTGGGGTCGGTGGGGTCGGCGGGGTCGGCTGGGTCGGCGGGCGCGGAGCGGTCAGCGCACCGTCAGGCGCCGCAGGCGTGGCGCCGCCGCGGGCACCGGCCCGTCGACCTCGAGGCTGACGTAGCGGGCCGTCCCGGAGGCGGTCAGCCGGCGCACGCGGCCCCGGCCGGTGAGGGTCCCGGCGTCCCGGTAGGTGATGCCGTCCGTGCTGAAGCCGACCTTCGCGCCCGGCGCCGCGTCCGCCGTCCATTCGGTCTCCACCAGGCGGACCGGGCGGGCCGCGCCGAGGTCCACGACCATGCGGCCGTGCGGACCCGGCCGCCACGCCGTGCGGGTGTCGCCGTCCACCGCCGCCGCGGGGTCGGACATGCCCTCCGGCAGCGGGCTCGTGGGGAAGACGGTCCTGCCGAGGGCCAGGTCGTCGTGCGGGTGGGCGGCCGCGCCGGCCAGGACGACGGTGAGCGTCCGGCCCGCCCTGACGGCGGCGACCTCGCTGCGCCCCTGCGCCCGGACGCGCAGGGTGCAGGAGGCCCCGGACAGGCGTACGGTCGCGCCGTCGACCACCTGGACCCGCAGACCCGACGGCAGGCGTCGGCTGGTGACGGGGGTGAGCGTGAAGCGCGGGGGCAGCACGACCGCCGTGGCGGCGGGCAGCGCGGCTTCGAAGGCCGTGCCGTCGGCGGTCAGTGTCTGTGTGCCCTCGAAGACCACGGTGTCCGTGCCGGTGCGCGGGATCGCGATCCGCGTCCTGATGGGCTCGCCGGAGAGGTTGAACAGGGTCAGGTGTCCGTCCGTCAGCGTCGTGCGCACCTCGGTGGCCTCCGCCGAGGGCGTGGCCCTCCGGGCGATCGCGCGCAGCTCCCCGGCCGATGTGCCGGGGAAGCCCTCGACGAGGAGGGGTGCCGCCGGGCCGTCGCCGAGGACGATCGTGTCGTCGTAGACGCCGATCGGGTTCCGGCCGTCACGCACCACGAGCCCGGCGCGTCCCTCGACGTCGAGCCAGCCGCCGCGGCTGCTCACCGCCGGCCTCGGCCCGGTCGCGAGGTCCCGCCAGTCCCGGCCGTCCACGGAACCCTGGATGCGGTAGCCGCGGCCGGCCGCCGATTCCCAGCGCAGGGTGACCCGGTCGATCCGGCGCTCGGCGCCGAGGTCGACGGCCAGCCAGCTGTCGGCGCGCGGACGGTCGGCCCTCGACACCGCCCAGCGGGTGGCCGCGTCGCCGTCGACCGCGAGCGGCGCGCCCTTCCCGGCGTCGGCCGACGAGGCGGTGGCGGACCCGCCGCGGGCGAGGTCCGCGCCCTGGGCGCCGTCGCGCACCTCAAAGGCGTACAGGGAGTACCCGTACGCCGGGTCGGGCCGCACGCCGAGCATGCGGACGTGGCGCACCGTCGTGGGGGTGAAGCCGAGGTCGTCGACCCGTCCGGCGGGTGTGCCGGCGGAGGTGTCGCGGGCGCGGACGGTCGCCTCGCCCTCCTCGAAGCGGTAGGTGCGCGCGCCGTCGAGCCCCGGCATGCCGGGCATCGTCAGGTTGTGCACCTCGAGCCGGCCCTCCGCGTCAGCGGTGCCGCTGCTCGCGTAGACGATCGAGCCCCTCGGGAGCGTCGCGAACCCGGCCCAGCCGCCATCGAGGCGCAGGAGCGTCGCGCTGCCGTCGAAGCCGTCGCGCAGGGACTCGTAGACGCGCACGGTACGGCCCTGGACCTTCGCGGCGGTGGCGGGCAGGAACATCGGGGTCGCGCCGCCGAGCCGGAACAGCCAGTCGTCGTGGGCCGGCTGCCAGGCGAACTTCACGAACCCGGGTTTCGTCACGGCACCGGCCCACGCGGCCCGCGACTGGTGCGACACCAGTCCTGGTCCGGTCCCGAAGTCCGTGACACCGGAGGCCCGCGCGAAGAGTTCCTCGCGCGACAGCGGCTCGACGGGCCGCCCGTTCGCCGCCGCCCACACGTGCAGCAGGTAGCTGATCGCGATCTCGGCGCGTGCCTCCGGCTCGTACTTCGGCTCCCCCGAGAACTTGGCCATCCGGTGCTCGGGCGGGTACTGCTGGTACGCCTCCAGCCGCGACGCCAGTTCCCGCTCCGCACGCGCCGCGGCCCGGTCGCGCATCACCTGGGAGAGGAAGGCGAGCGGGATGACGTCCCTGCCGTAGAGGTGCTCGCGGTCGTCGACCATCGGCATCAGCGGTTCGCCCGCGTCGCTCATGACACCCAGCAGCGTGTGCCACAGCGGCTGGGCGTTCGGCTGCCGCGCGAGAACCTGCGGGAGGGGGCGTCCGGCGGCCAGGAAGTGCGCGGCGTTGCGGCCCGAGGTGCGCCACAGCTCCTCCTGGTAGTGCGGGCCGAAGGAGCCGTGGTTCTCGACGATGAAGGTGTCGTACAGGTTGCGGGCGGTGTTCTCGGAGACGGCGACGCCGTCCACGCGGACGGGATTGGCGAGGTCGGCGGGCGGCAGCCCCGCCTCGTTGCGCGACCAGATGCCGTACCACGTGGCCCAGTCGGCGGCGCGGTGGTCGTCGTGGGCCCAGGCGAGCGCGGGTGCGAGGGTCTGCGCGTACAGGCCCATCTCCTCCAGTTTGGTGTCGCCGACGTATCCGCCGTTCAGGCCGTTCGGCGTCCAGTCGCCCGAGGCGGGGTCGTCGCCGCTGCCCAACGACGTGGTGTAGGCGGCCTGTTCGCGGACGATGGTCTCGACGTTGTGCCGCGTGGCGGTGTCGAGGTCCTGCCACAGCAGCCGGGCGGCGAGGACGACGTACGACTGGAAGGTGGTGTCGAAGAAGAGCCTGCGGCCCCACTCGTCGCCGCCGGTGAGCCGGTTCGACGCGGCGAAGTGGCGGATGGTGGCGAGCGTGCGCCGCTTCAGGGTCTCCCGGTCGGTGCCCGCACGCGCCGCGTCGTAGGTGCCGTGGGTGAGCAGCACCGCGTGGCCGAGGACCACGGCGAACCCGAAGTCCTTGGCGCTGTAGTGGCCCTTGGCCTCGTCCCACTGCGTTTCGGACCACCGGGTGTGGTCCAGGAGCACCCGCAGGTAGGTGGCCGCGACGGCATCGGGCGGCGTATCCGTGCCGCCGTGCGCGGCGTGGGCGCTCGCGGCTCCGGTGAGCGGAGGCAGGGCGGCCAGCGCGCCCGTGAGCCCGGCGAGGTGCAGGAAGCGGCGGCGGCGGAGGGGCGGGGACGAGTGCGACACGGGGCGATACCTCCGAGTGCTCGACAACGTTGTCTGAAGGGGCCCGCAGATTCTTCGGCGATTCCGGTCCGCGCGTCAACGGGTGTGACGCCGACCGTTCACCGGCTTTCGCGGGGTGCTGCCGGCGTCACATCCGGGGCCTGAGCCACCTCAGCTTCGCCGCCGCCTGGTACGGCCCGCCGCCCTCGTGGGCGTTGAAGTCGTACACCTCGATGGACCTGTCCTCGTGGTCCCAGGCGTTGAAGGCCGCGAACACCGTGGAGGGCGGGCACGTCTGGTCCTCGAGCGCGGTGGAGAAGAGCGCGGGTGCCCGGCCACGAGCGGCGAAGTGGACGCCGTCGAAGTAGGAGAGCGTGCGCAGCGCTTCTCCGGTGCGGCCGCGATGCGTGCGGAGGAACAGGCCGATCTCCCGGTACGGGCCCGAGTCCGTCAGGGTGACGGCGCGCGGGAAGTCGCACAGGAACGGCACGTCCGGGGCGACCGCCAGCAGGTCGGGGACCAGTCCTGCCACCGCTATCGAGATGCCTCCGCCCTGGCTCTCACCGATGACCGCGGTACGGGAGGCGTCGGTGAGCGGATGCGTGCGGGCGGCCTCCACCGCCCGCACGGCATCGGTGAACACCCGCCGGTAGTAGTGGTTCTCGGGCGCGTCGATCCCGCGGGTCATGAATCCCGGGTAGGCGGGGGCGGCGCCCACCGGGTCCGGGGTGTCCCCGCCCCCGCCCCAGCCACTGCCCTGACCGCGGGTGTCCATCACGAAGTGCGCCCGGCCGGTGGACGCCCAGAGCAGGTGCTCGTGGGGCAGGCCCCGCCCGCCTCCGTACCCCACGAACTCCACGACGAGGGGCACCGGCTCGGCGATCTCCGCGGGCAGCGTCAGCCAGCCCTTCACCGGGTGACCGCCGAAGCCGGCGAACGTGGCGTCGTACACCCGCACGGTGCTGAGGCCCGTGTCGACGGGCTCGAAGCGGGCGTCGAGGTCGTACCGCCGGGCCTCCGCCAGGGTGGCGGACCAGAACGCGTCGAAGTCGTCCGGTTCGGCGGAGGCGCTGCGGTAACGGTGCAGCTGTTCGCGTGGAAGGTCGAAGAGTGCCATGCGGGACTGCTCTCCCCAGGAGGACGGACGGTCGTGTGGTGCGTACCCGGTTCGGGCGGGGACCGGGGCTATCCCCGGGCCACCGCGATGGATCCGGCGAGGCGTTCGCCCGCTTCGTAGATCATGTACGGGACGCCGTGGTCCGTGCCGAAGGAGGGGGCCGCGGCCCGGCCGTTCTCGGGCGCCGACGAGCGGGAGTCGTAGAAGACGCCGAGGTGCTTGCGGAGCGAGAAGTCCTTGCCCACCTCGGTGATCATGAGGTCGCCGCCGCTCTCCTTGTCCTTGTTGTAGACGACGAACGCGGAGCCGCCGCGGGTCAGCAGGTGCGGCCCGCCGACGTTGACCGCGCCGACGTCCGAGTGGCGCACCAGCGGCGTCTGGGCGAAGGTCCAGTCGCGACCGTCCGCGGACCAGCCCCAGCCGATGTCCCGGTGGTTGGTGGTGTTGTTGAGCATGAACAGCATCACGTAGTGGGCGCCGCGGGCGGGAAGGTCGTGCCGGAACACCCGGGCGTAGGACGTCTCGGTGGTGCCGGCGGGCATCATGGACGTGTTCAGAACCACCTTGTCGTAGGTGAAGTGGATCCCGTCCTTCGAGCGGGCGAGGCGGGTGGTGGTGTTCTCGCCGTGGAAGTACAGCCAGAACTCCTTGAGGTCCTCCCTCCACAGCACGTGCGGCGAGGAGACGTGGCTGACCGAGTAGTGCGGGTCCCATCTGTTCGCCACGATGGGGTTGTCCGGGTACTCGGTGAACGGGCCTTCCAGGGAGTCGCCGTAGGCCAGGCAGATGCCGCCCGGCGCGTCGTGCGGCGCGTAGTAGAGGTAGTACCGGCCCAGGGGACGCGCCAGCTTGTCGTACACCCCGCGGACCGTGGGGAAGATGATCTCGCCGGTCGGGTTGTACTTCAGCTGCGACGGGGTGAGCAGCGTGCGGACGTAGGCGTAGTCCGGGAATCCGCCGGGCGCGGCGGAGGCGGACGGCGTGACCAGCCCGCCGACGGTGAGCGCCGCGCCGGAGAGGGCGGTGGCGCGCAGGAACATACGGCGGTCGAGGCCGGACTGCGGCTCGGGCATGATCGGCTCCCTCGGGTCGGATACTGCGGGTCGGATACTGCGGGTCGGGCACTGCGGGTTCGGTGGCTACGGGGCGCGGTGGTCCGCGCGGATGTCCGGAACGCGGATCGGGCCGGCTCCGGTCACAGCTCGGTGAAGGCGGTGACGCACAGACCGCCGAAGGCCACGGCCCACACGTACGGCAGGGTGCGCACCATCACCTGGTGCGGGGAGACGCCCGCGTACTGGGCGCTCCACACGGTCTGGGTGCTGGTCGGGTCGGACACGCCGAAGACCTGGTTGTACGAGGCGGTCATGCCGAGGACGGCGACGGCCGGGTAGATGCCGGTGGCGACGAGGACGCCCGCGATGCCGGCGCCGAGGCCGAAGACGTTCAGCGGGCCCCGGAACAGGCACAGCGGCACCAGCAGGGTGAAGACGAGGATGAACAGGACGGTGTTCTGCGGGCTGACGGCCTTGACGAGGGGCTGCAGGGCGTCGACCGCGCCGGGCAGCTTGACCGCGGCGAGCAGGATACCGATGGCCACGAAGAGGGCGATGGGCGGGGCGGCCACCTCGAACCCGCCGTAGAGGGTGCGCAGCAGGCGGCGGTTCATCTCCCGCGGCCGGGTCGTCGTCACCAGCGCGTACAGCACGCCGCCCAGCAGCGAGGGGATGATGGCCACGTCCAGGCCGAGGGCGAGGACGAGGGGCACCGCCGGGGTGAGCAGGGCGTACCAGGGGGCGTCGCCGAGCCGCCGGCGGCGGTCGGCGCGCGAGGGCCGTGTCCGCGCCGCCTTCAGGGGCCAGGTGTGCTCGACGCCGCGGCGCCGGGACTCCACCAGCACATAGGCGACGGCGGCCACCAGGGCGAACGGGAACAGCTTCACCATGAAGCCGCGCACCGTGCCGATGGGCAGGTCCAGGGCGGTGGAGAAGAACTGCCACACCGGCAGTTCGAAGGGCACGCCGACGGCTATCCCCATCAGGACCGTGCCCGCGGCGGTCACCTTGGGGATACCCACCGCGATCATCGCGGGGATGCCGATCAGACCGGCGAGCATCGCCGCGGGCGCCGATCCGGTCACGGTGCCGACCAGCGCGGACACGGCGAGCACGCCGAGGGCGACGAACACCGGCCGGTCGCCGCCGAATTCGACGATCTTGCGGACCAGGGTGCCCGCGATCCCGGTCTCCTCCAGGAGCTTGCCGAGCCATGAGCCCAGCAGGATCGCGATCATCGTGGCGGCGAGCGCGGACGCCCCCTCCTGGAGCACCGTGTCGAGCACGCTCTCCTTGCCGGTGAGCGGAGCGCCCGCCAGGAACGCGATCACCACGGCGAGCAGCACCAGGGCGAACGCCGTGGGCAGTTTGCGGGTGAGCATGGCGGCGACTCCCACCGCCATGACGAGCAGGATGACGACACCCATCGGTCAGTTCTCGCTTTCGAAGGACACGGCGGCGGCCAGCGCCTCCGTGAGCAGCAGAGGGCTGCGGCCCAGGCCGCACGCGGTCTGGGCGTAGGCGTGCGCGGCGATCTCGTCCGCGCCCGCGACGTACGCGTACAGGCGGCGCCGCCCGAGCCGCAGTGCCGTGTGGCCGAGCGCGCGCTTGAACTCCGCGCGCACCGGGGCGTGGTGGAGCCAGGCGTGCGCCTGCTCGTGGGCGAGGGCGGCGGCGCGCACCGACCCTTCCGGGAACCAGTGGCGCCAGCCGCGCTCGGCGACCAGCCGCTCGGCGCGTGCCACGGTGTCGGCGTACACCTCGACGACCGGCGGCCGGGACCGGTAGCGGGCGAACAGCCCGGCCTCCAGTCCGCCGTCCCGCTCGACCACCCGGACGGTCTGGTGCCGCACGGTCATCCGGCGGCCGAACTCCGAGGCGGTACGGGCCCATTGGCCGAGCAGCGCGGGGTCGCGGCCCTCGTGCGTGGGGGTGCCCGCGAGGAGGCGTACCGCGAGGTCCAGGTCGTGGTCGTCGTTCATGTCCGGGACTCCACGACGGCGACGACCGGCTCCCCGGATCCGCGCGGGCGCAGTTCGGTGCGGGCCAGCGCCAGCAGCGCCTCGGGGTCGAGGACGCCGGAGAGGTCCGCGATCCGGCCGCCGACCAGGAGCCGTACCGCGGGGGCCCGCACCCCTCCGTCGCCGTAGGAGGTGGTGTCACGCACCAGTGCGGCCAGTGCCTCGCCGGACTCCGCGACGGTCATGGTCGCCACCCGGGCGTCCGGCGCGCCGAGCCGCACCACGCCGTCCGCGTCGACCACGCGCACCGGGTGGCGGTCGGCCCGCAGCCGGCGCCGTACCTCGGTGCCGTACACCGTGTACGCGCCCGTCCCCGCCAGCACCCGCACCTGTGCCTCCGCCGTCTTGAGGCTGGTGGCGGCGGCGCGCAGCCGCTCATCGGCGTCGGCGCGGTGGGAGCGGTCCTGGGTGCGCAGTTCGGTGGCGCCCGTGGCGACCGCCCGGACGGTGTTGGTCTGCGGGTCGACGGTCACCTCCACCTCGACGCCGTCGGCGGCGGCGCCCTGTGCGACGACGGCCTGTTCGGCCTCGGCGCGTACCGCGAGGATCTGTTCCTGGGTGGCGCCGGGCACGATGCGCTCGACCTGTTCGCGCACCAGCGCCAGCGCCACCCCGATGGGGCTGATGACCTCGCTGTGCCGGGCGATGCGTCCTTCGAGCCCGAGGGAGGCGGCCAGGTGCGGCGTCACCGCCGCCGCTCCCCCGCCGCCGCCCACGAGGAGTGCGGTGTCGCGGTCCAGGCGGTAGTCGCGGATCATCGCCTCCACCACCGTCCCGACCTGTTCGGTGCCCGCGTCGAGCACCGCCCGTGCCGCACCGGCCACGTCCGTGCCGAGCGCGGCGGCCACCGGGGCGAGGGCGGCCCGCGCCACCTCCTGGTCGGCGCGTGCGAAGTCCCCCTCGCTGACCCGCCCGAGGGCGTTGGCCGCACAGGTCATGGTGACCGCGAAGCGGCCGCCTGCGGCGTCCAGGACCAGGTAGTCGCCGGGGTCGCCGGCCATCGGCCGGACCGTGGCCACCCGGGCGTCGCGCAGGTCGCCGGGCGAGGCGAAGCAGGCGTAGGGCAGGCCCGCGATGTGGGCGCTGCGCGGGCCGACGCCGACCACCCGGCCGCCGGAGACACGCACCATGGAACCGCCGCCGACGCCGACGGTGCGGACGTCGAGCGCGTTCAGGTACGAGGGCCTGCCGAGGATCGTGGCCTGGCGCACGGCGACCCTGCCCCGCCGTACGACGCTGATGTCGGTGGAGGTGCCGCCCGTCTCCAGGAACAGGCCCTCGCTGATCCGCTCCCGCATCAGCGCCCCGGCGACGCCCGCCGCCGGGCCCGACAGGACCGTCAGAAGGGGGCGGCGGCGCATCTCGTCCAGGGACATGACGCCGCCGTCGCAGCGCATCACCATCAGCGGGGCCGTCACACCGGCCTTCGTGATGGACGCGTCCACCAGGTCGGCCGTGGTGAGCATCCGGGGCAGGATCGCGGCGTTGACCACCGCCGTCCGCGTCCGCTTGTGCAGTCCGTACATCGAGGTGATCTCGTGGGCGGCGGCCAGCGGCAGGCCGGTCCTCCGCGCGGCGTCGAGGACGGCCCGCTCGCCCTCGGGCCGGTCCACGCCGAACGGCTCGGTGGCGACGAGGACATCGGCCCCGTCCGCGCGCACCCGCTCCACGGCCGCCAGCACCGCGGCCTCGTCGAAGGGGTCGGCCACATGGGCGTAGGCCAGCGGGAGCCGCTTGCCGGGGGTGAGTTCGAGCTTGCCGAAGGAAGCGAGCCGCCGGGTGACCACCGCGCCGGGGCCGGCGCCGATCCCGATCAGGCCGACCTTGGCGACGTCGCCCTCCAGCAGGGCGTTGGTGGCCTGCGTCGTGCCGTGGGCCAGGAAGACCACGTCGGACGCGGTGCGCCCGGACTCGTCCAGGAGCCGCCGCAGCGCCTGGACGATACCGTGGGCGACGCCGTCCTCGTGGTGGTGGCTGGTGGGCACCTTCACCTGGCCCACCAGGGTCAGCGTGGCGGCGTCGACCGCCACGGCGTCGGTGAACGTGCCGCCCACGTCGATACCGACGCGGATGCGACGGTCTGGAGTCATGGCGGGCACCTCCTTGTGCGTTGACATGGGTGGGTCGAAGACGTGGGGGGCTACCAGGGAAAGTGGGCGGTGACGCGGGGGCCGGTGAGGCGGGGGCCGGTGACGCGGCGGGCCGGGTCAGTAGCCGCGGACATCGGGCCAGCGGCGCTGCACGCCCCAGCGGTCCAGGAGGCGGCCGAACTCCTCGAACCGCTTGTCCTCGGCCTGCACCTGGTGCGGTTCGACCCCCTCGTCCAGGCAGTGGGCGGCGAGGGCGCCGGCGACCTCTCCGACGTTCCACTCGACCGGGTGCAGCCGGTAGCAGCCGTTGGTGATGTGCGTGGTGCCGATGTTCTTCCCGGCGGGCAGCAGGTTGCGCACCCTGCGCGGCACCAGCGCGCCGAGCGGGATCTCGAACGGCACGGAGCCGATGTCGATGTAGGTGTCCCCGCCCGTCGAGGGGTGCAGGTCGATGCGGTAGCCGCCGACCCCGACCGAGTCGCGGTAGCGGGTCCTGCCGTACACCCCGACGACGTCGATCGCGACATCCTGCTCGATCACGGTCGTCACCGCCTTGATGCGCCGCGACTCGCGCACATAGGCCGCCTTGGCCAGGCCGTCCGCGGTGCCGGTGACGTCCGGGCGGATACGCAGGCCCGGGAACCCGGTGCCGCCGTCCGCACGCGGCGCCTCCGTCTGGAGCCAGTACAGCACCGACAGCGACAACTGACGGGCCTCGCGCAGGGCTTCGGCCTCCTGGCCGATGTACGGCTTGAGCCAGTAGTCGTTCAGCGGCCAGTTGACGAGGGTGATGTCCGAGCCGAAGGCGCCCGGCCGGTGCAGCCCGCGGGCGAGGATCCGGCGGAACCCCCACAGCTCCTTGTCCCCGGCGTCGGCGCTCTGGTCGGCGCTGACCGCCAGCGGGTCGAGGTCCGGGTTGGGCACGAAGGTGCGGGGCACGGGCTCCAGGGTGCGCGGGTCGGGCGCCTCGAAGCCGAGCAGCGGCCCCGGCCAGAAGCCGGGCCGGTAGGAACGCCAGAAGTCGTACGTCTCGGGCCGCTCCACGGTGTGGTCCTCGCCTTCATGGTGCGAGAGCGCGAAACACACCGTGATGCCCTGCTGATTGTCCGGCCGCGCCTCGGCGGGGGCGTGCGGCTCACCGAACTCGTCCTGCGCCTCGGCCCCGGCCGCGTGCTCCACTCCGGCGAGCGCCAGCAGTTCACCGGTCTCGGTGGCGTCGATGACATACCGGGCGGTGAACGTGGTCGGCTCACCGCCGCGCAGGTCGCGCACGGTCACCGCGCGGATCACATCGCCGTCCGTCTCGGCCGACAGGGCGCGGTGCTCGGTCAGGACGGTCAGCAGACCGGCGGCCCGGAACGGGGCGAGCATGCCCTCCAGCACGGCCAGCGCCACCCGCGGTTCGTGGCACAGCTTGCTGACCCGGCCGGCCCCCGGGTTCAGCTCCGCGAGCCCCCGCGCCTCGGCGCGCAGCGGGTACCACTGGCGGTAGTACGCGCGGATGCCCTCGCGCAGGGCGCGGTAGGTCGCCGTCGTGCCGAACTGCTCCACCCAGGGGTGCTCGTCCGGCGGCACTGCCTGCGCGGTGAGCTGGCCGCCGATCCAGTCGGTCTCCTCGGTCATCACGACGCGCCGGCCGGCCCGGCAGGCGGCGAGCGCGGCGGCGACGCCGCCGAGGCCGCCACCGACGATCAGGATGTCCGGTTCTGCTCTCACGGTGCTCCTCGGGGGTGAGGGTGGTGCCTTGGGTGTCAGGGGGGTGTTGGCCGGGCCGGCCGGGGGCCCGGAGGGCCCGAGGTCCGGGGGGCCCGAGGTCCGGGGGACCCGAGGTCCGGGGGACCCGAGGTCCGGGGGACCCGAGGTCCGGGGGACCCGAGGTCCGGGGGTGTCATGGCCGACGGCCGGGTGGCCCCGCCGTCGCGCCGGTCCGGAACTCGCAGGCCACCAACGGCTCGTGCACCTGCTCACCGGCGACCAGGGCGGCGAGGAGCCGTACGGCGGCGGCGCCGAGCTGGTGCCGGGGCACGTCGAACCCCGTGGGCACGAGCCCCCCGGCCAGGTCCGGCGGCGGACTGCCGAGCAGGGCCAGCGAGACGTCCCCGGGGCAGTCGAGCCCCGCCTCCCGGACGGCCGCGTCCAGCGCCCGCCAGGCCGCACCGGTGTCCGTCTCCTCCGCGACGAACGCCGTCACCCCGTCCGCGACCAGCGCGCGCACCCGCTCCGCCGTCACCTCGTGCACCGGGTCGGCGCAGCGCAGCACCGCCGCCGGGCCGGTCTCGGCACCGGTCTCCTCGAGCCCCTCCAGGAAGCCGCGCTCGCGGTCCGCGGACGCCGGGGCGTCGTCGTCCTCGCGCACCAGGACGATGCGCCGGTGGCCCAGTGCCGCCAGGTGCGCCACGACGGCGCGGCTGGCGCTGAGGTAGTCGGCGCCGACCCAGGCCAGCCCCTCCAGCTCGTCGCGCCGGCCCAGATGGACCACCGGGAAGCCGTCGGCCACCAGCCGCTTCAGCTCCGCACGCGGCACGTGGCGGCCGAGGAAGAGGCAGCCGTCGGCCAGGCGCACCCGGCTCAGCGCGTCCGGCCCCGCCGCGCCCGCTCCGCCGCTGCTCGATCCGGTGAAGAGCACCAGGTCGAAGCCGCGGGCCGCCGCCTCCTGCTCCACACCGACGAGGAACGGGTAGTACGAGTGCTGCACATCCGTCGGGAACGTCGCGGTGAAGCTGAAGACGCCGAGGAGGTTGTTGCGCACGGCGGCCAGCCGCCGCGCCGCCGGGTCGTGCGCGTACCCGAGGCTGCGGGCGGCGTCGAGGACGCGCTGCCGCGTCTCCTTGGAGATCGTCGCGGCCTTGCCGTCCGTACGCGCCGACAGCACGAGCGAGACGGTGGCCTGGGAGACCCCGGCGAGCTGCGCCACCTCGGCCTGCCGGGGCCGGGAGGTGCGGCCCGCGGAGCCGGTGTTACGGCCTCGCTTCGCCCGCTTCCGCGACTGCTCCACGCTTGCGTCCTTCTCATCGAGGGTGCTGGTTATGCGCATTACTTATGCGCATAACCAGCACCCTGCAGGCAGCGGACGGAGCGGGTCAAGCCCTGTGCGTCAGGTCTTCGCACCGGATCGGGGGTCCACACCTGTCCCGGTCCCGGATGAGGTATTCGGCAGGGACAGAGCCATCGATTGCCGGCATGGGAGCGACCTGGTCACCCCGCTGCTCCGGCCTCCCACGCAATGCACTTCGCGCTAGACCTCACCTCTGAGATCATCTCCAACATGACCACGAGACCTGTCCTCACGACCGCGCTAGACGGCCCGCTGGCGCTGCTCACGCCAACCTCCAACTGAAGGAAAACGGCGTTGACCGGGAGTAGAGTCCCAGGTCAGCAAGTGTCGGCCCCGCGCCAGCGGGGGTGGTTCGTCCTGGTCCACCCGCGCCCTGCTGGCCGAGGCGTCGGCCCCGCGCCAGCGGGGGTGGTTCCTCGATACCGGTCGGGAGGGATTCGTATTCCTGGTCGGCCCCGCGCCAGCGGGGGTGGTTCCTGACGGACAATCAGGGAAACCGGGCCCCGCACGTCGGCCCCGCGCCAGCGGGGGTGGTTGTGAGCCCGTAACGCCAGAGGCTGGGCGGAGTTCGCCCGCCGCGTCCAGCGTTCCAGCACAGCACGCTCATCAGAGTGCGGTATGTCGGCTTTTGGGGCCAGTGCTGCTCGGTGAGGAAGGCGTGGGCGGCGGTGACGAGGGTGGCGTGGTGGTACCAACCGTTCCAGGAGCGGCCTTCGAAGTGGGTCCGCCCGGGGCAGGTACAGCTGCCAGTTCAGCGGGCACGAGGCCGTGTCGAACACCGCGTGCACGCTGACGGCCCCTGGCAGTTGGCCTGCTTGCCCAGCGCACCGCAGTACTGGTGGGCGACGCCGACCGACATCCTGCCGTCCTTGGGGAATGACACATCATCGACCGCCCAGGCGTCCGGGGCGATCTGCGGCACCATCCGCTCCGCGATCCGCCGGCGCACCGGCACCGGATCCCACGTGGACTGGTTCACGAACTGCTGCAGGTTCTGCTCATTGCCGTCCGGCAGCCGCGAAGCCATGGCCTGGATGGATTTGACCGCCCCGTCCGTCATCAGTCCCCGCAGATAGCAGTCGCTCTTGCCCGCTGGTTCTTGCGTGGTGCCGAGGCGAACACATCAGCCACGTATAACGCCAGCATCGCCCGTACACGGTTCACTTCATGTGCGTCCACCTACTCACCATGCCCCTGAACAAGGTCGACACACAGACCTAACGGAGTTCTACTAGGACGTGGAGGACGAACGCCTTTCACAGATCGTCGTCGAGCGACTGTGGCTCACGTACCCACATCAGGTCGAGGAAGTAGCGCTCAGTGTTTTGCGTATGTCGCCAGTTATTCGGGAGTCGGGCGCTCCGACCGGAATCAGCTAGTTGACTGAGGACGGTGTCGTAGTAGTCGCGCATGGCTTGTCGACCCGTCCACCAGGAAAACCCTTCGTAGAATCCAGCACGGGGGAGGTCCATGGCACCTGCAGGACCGTAGGTGAGCTGATTTATTACAAGGTTCCCGGTTGCGGATTCGATGGTGACGGTGGTGCTTCCTTCGGCGTCGGACGGAGGACATGGTGGTGGTGCATCCCAAATCCGAATAGTGATCCGGACGGGGATATCGGCTTGGAGGCTGTGTAGATACAGGTGGTAGCCATTGCCGGCTACCACCTGATGTCGTGCAGCGTCCATGGCAGCTGCATCGTCGAGGTAAGCGTCTGCGTCATAAATTTCGGTGAATCGACTTCCTGGAGTGGCGTCGACGCTGTACTCGGCGACGAGCCCCATAGGGCGAGCCCTTCTCTTAGTTAGTGATCTTCACGTAGAACGGATCACCGTCGAGGATCCGATTGAGAGTGTACATCGAGTTGAGTCGCCGCCCGCCTGCTTCGTTGTCGGTACTCTCGATCAGGCGGACGGAGTATCGGTCGTCGCCTTGTTGGATCCCTCTTCGGCAGAGGCGAAAGGGTACTCGTCGCACTGCAAGTCTGTTCCGCTGCAGTTGCCCCAAGACGTCATTACACTCGGCGATGGAATGATCGCGGTTATCTTGCTGCTTTTTTGCGTCAACGAGACGATGCAAGGGTCCCTTTTCTCCGGGTGCGGTTTTACCTAGAAAGGAAGGGAAGGTCCGCTCGGGGCGTCGTCAGGTGCGCAATGCGAGCCCACCGGTGCGGCGTCACGCTGCGGCGGACCCTCAGGCGGCTGGTTCCTGGACAGTTGACTCCGCCGACACCAAGATCCCCGACAGAGTCAAGGTGAGATCACCCCACCCATGCCCAGCCAACACCAACCCCCCTACCAGTTACGGGAAAACCTCTACCGGACGCCCTACCTGGTGAAAGCCCGAGGCTCGAGCGCACGCAACGACGGGCAGTGTTGAGACGGGGAGGCCGCCTGCGCCTCGCAACAGCACCGGCACGGGACTGGCGTCTTCACAGACGCCCTTGGCTGGCTCGAAGCACTGCCGCACCCGGCTGACCAGCTGCACTCCGTCCTTCAAGCGGCACCACGACGGCCGGAGCTGTGAACCCGGCGTCTACCCGGTGCGGCAGTCGTACAATCGGTCTGCCCATTCACAGAATTTCCGGCTCGAACAAGCGTAAGGGCCCGACGGGAAGATGACGGGCCCTCATGGAAGATCGAGGTGAGGAAACAGCGGGGGTCAGCTGTTGATTCTGTTCCAGATCTCACCGTAGGCGGCGAGTTCGCTGAAACCTCCGTCGACCGGCAAGTCGATTCCGGTCACGAAGCTGGAGTCATCGCTTGCGAGGAAAAGTGCGGCCGAAGCCATCTCATCCGCGTCTGCCGCGCGGCCGAGGGCAGTCATGCTCACCAGACTCTTGAATAGGGTGCTTCCCGAATCCATCATCGGGGTGTCGACCACGCCCGGATGCATGGCGTTGACCCGAATCCCCTTCGCGGCGAGATCGATGGCCGCGGACTTGGTCATCCCTCGCACTCCCCACTTGGAGGAGGAGTATGCGGCGACAGGATGACCCATGATTCCTGCCGTGGACCCGATATTGATGATGCTTCCGCCGCCCGTCCGCTCCATCAACGGCGCGCAGGCCTGCATACCGAGGAACTGTCCCGTCAGATTGACGTCGAGGATGGTGTCCCACGCCTCGCGCGAAGTGGCGGTGAGTGAATGGCGGACATTGGTCCCGGCGTTGTTGATGAGGATGTCGAGGCGGCCCGTCTCCGCTTCGACCTCACTGATCACCCGGTTCCATTGCGCGGGGTCGGTGACATCGAGCACTTTGAAGTGAGCCTTGCCCCCAGCCATGCGGATCTCCTCCGCGACCTTCTCGCCCTGCTCGGCGAGAAGATCGCACAGGTAGACGATCGCGCCCTCGCGGGCGAACCGACGTGCTTCGGCCTCGCCCTGGCCACGGGCACCTCCGGTAATGAGCGCGACCTTGCCTGCGAGCCGTGCACTCCCGCCGGGCGCCGGACGGCTGTGGCTCTCGCCGCCTACTGTGGACAACTCCTCAACCGTGTCCACGGGATCGAGGAGGAGTGTGTCCACCCGTTCGATCTGCGACATGTCGAAGCCCGCCATGTCGCGCCGGAAGCCTTCACTTTCCATGTAGTCGCGGATAACCGTGCGGGGATCGTCTCCGTCCTGGAAGCTGACCAGGGCGACGACGGCCTTCGGGTTTCCAGGCACCCGGGAGAACCCGTGTGTCACGACGTTGAACTCGGCCAGCGTCGCTATATGAGCCTCCCACCGTTCCAGGTAGTCAGGTACGGCGGACTCCGATGCCAGATGGTACGTACGCTTTTGATAAACAGGCACTCTGTTTTCCTTCACTGCTTGCCCTGCTGAGCAGGGCAAACCTTTCCTTGCAGCCGGTGGACTGGCCCGTCCTCGCCGAGATCGCTCAGCATCAGATGAAGGTGCGCGTTGGCCTGGTCCAGGTGCATGCGGTCAACAGGGGCGAGCAGTCGCTCAATACTCGCATTGACACGAAAAGTCGCTTCCCGCGCCAACGCCATTCCCGTAGCAGTGATGCGGATCATGCGGCCTCGCCGGTCCGAGGGCTCACATTGCCGTTCGATGTAACCCTCACGCTGCAGTCGACGGAGAATATTGCTCAGGCCGCCCGTGGTCAGCAGCAGACCTTCCGAAAGCTGCCGCGGGCGAAGGCCGTCGGACTGCGCCGCGAGTGCGACGAGGACGTCGAACTCTGCGCGCGACAAGTGGCAGCTGCCCGCGGCCGACACGACGACCCTGTCCAGCAGCGAGTGCAGCCGTCCGACGTGCTGAGCGAACTCAACGACGGGGCCGGGTGGTGGCGGTACCTCGATGGGATCGAACACTCTTCGAGATTAGTTCATCAAGAAAGCTTTCTCAATGCATGCATGCGCAACCAACCTGTCCAGTTCCACAACAGACACCGACCACACCAGGGCATCGCCAACGCCAGACCGCTGCACCCCTTGCCCCCGCCGATCGATGACCCGGACACGTCCTGGCCGACTACGTCCGCCACGAGCTCATCGTCCACGTCCCCGCCGGCACCGCCCACCGGTGCACCGCTCAGGGCACCCGCTCCCTGACCACCGGCTCGTGGCTGCTGATGCCGAGCGGCCTGCACGGCTCCGTCTCCGCCACGTGGCTCAGCACCCCACGCCCCACCCGCCCCCGGTGTGTTGACCCTGGCGAACTGTCCGAAGCGCTGCGGCAGGTCGACCAGACTGGCACCGCCTGAGACGAACGCGAGCGTCGCGGCAATCCACGGTTCCCGCACCGGGGAGTCCTCCCGCGCCACCACCCGGTCCAGGCCACCGGAAACGCACTGACCCGCCTCAGCTCCGCCGGAGCGCCTCACCTGAAGAAGTGAAGGCCGCTCTCACAACTGGTCGGGCGGTGCGATTTTCAGTGCGAGCGCTGGCCTGCTGGTGAACAGGCCGGACTGTGCGACGTCGAGCGCCCGAAGGTGCGGCGGTAGGCGGTGGGGGTGGTGCCCAGTGCCCGCCGAAAGTGCAGCCGCAGGTTGGCTGCCGTGCCCAGTCCGCACTCCCGCGCCACCCGGTCCACCGAGTGGTCCGTGGTTTCCAGCAGTTCCCGTGCCCTGCTGAGGCGGGCGCCCTGCAACCACTGCAACGGGGTCGTGCCCGTCTCCTCGGTGAACCGGCGCATGAAGGTCCGCTGCGAAAGGCCCGCGTGCCGGGCGAGCACGCGCAGCGTGAGTGGCTCGCCGAGCCGGTGCAGGGCCCATTCCCGGGTACCGGACAGCGACGCCTCACCGGCCGTCGCGACGGGAGCCGGCACGTACTGGGCCTGCCCGCCGTCCCGGTGTGGGGCGGCCACCAGACCGCGGGCGATCTCGTTGGCCACCACCGCTCCCAGGTCGCGGCGTACGAGGTGCAGACACAGGTCGATGCCGCAGCACACCCCGGCCGAGGTGAGCACGTCGCCCTCGTCGACGTAGAGCACGTCGCGGTCGACCTCGACGGCCGGGAAGTCCCGCTCGAACTCGTCGATGTGTTTCCAGTGGGTCGTGGCGTGCAGCCCGTCCAGCACGCCCGCCGCGGCCAGTGCGAAGGGCCCGTGCAGATCGACACCACACGCTTGCCCCGGTCGCGGGCCTCGGCCAGCGTGCCGAGCACGGCGTCCGGCAGCGGCAGTATCGGTTCGAATCCCGGCACGATCACGGTGTCGGCGCCGCGCACCTGCTCCAGATCCCCACCGGCGATCAGGGCGAAGCCCGCGGTGGTGGCCACCTTCGCGTCCAGCGCGCATACGGTCATCTCGTAGGGGGTTTCCGGCCGGGTGGTGAAGATCTGCGTCGGGATCGCCAGGTCCAGCGGGGTGACCCCGTCCAGCGCCAGGACCGCGACTCGATGCACTGTCATGGCAGGATTCTATCGAAGTGAGGGAATTTTGCCTCTCGCCAGGTCAGGGCGGTCGCGGCCAGGCTGAAGACATGACCGGACCTACCCGCGAGGCGACCGCCGACCTGATCACGCTGCCCGGCACACCGCTTGCCGACGCCGTCGTGAACCTCATCCGGCCGGTGGAAACGCCGTCCGTGTTCAACCACAGCATCCGCAGCTACCTGTTCGCCCGGCTGGTGGCCGGCCGCCTCGGCCTGGCCGCCGGCCACGACTACCACGACGACCTGTTGTTCGCCGCGTGCGCGATGCACGACCTCGGCGTGGCGTCGGACGGCCCGCACAGCCAGCGGTTCGAGGTCGAAGGCGCCGACCGGGCCGCCGCGTTCCTCATCGACCGCGGAGTGCCCGCAGCCGACGCCGACCAGGTCTGGCAGGCCATCGCCCTGCACACCTCCCCGGGCATCGCGGAACGCCGCGGCACGCTGTGCGTGCTCCTCCGCGAAGGCCTCGCCCTCGACTTCGGCGGCGCAATGGGCGCCGGCCACCTCGACGCCCTCACCGACGAGCAGGCCGACGCCGTGCACACCGCCTATCCACGGCTGGACATGATCCGCTCACTCACCGACGCGATCGTCGCGCAGGCCGCGAAGAACCCGAAGAACGCACCCCGGTACGCGATCCCCGGCGAATTCCTCCGCGAACGCCAGACCTTCGGCCGGACCCGGATGGAGCACGCCTGCCGCTCGTCCCGCTGGGGCAACTGACTCCGCGGACTCCACACCTTTCGTCAACAAAGATTGCCTTTCGTCAACAAAGAAAAGGAAGCACCGCCATGACCATCCACACCGTCGAGGTCCCCGAGGGCAACGCCGTCTTCGGGCAGACCACCAGCGCCTTCGCGGGCTTCGGCTATTCCGCTGCGGTCCGCGCACACGGCCTCCTGTTCATCGCCGGAACGATCGGTCGCCGCGCCGACGGCACCATCCCGGACACCATCGAAGAGCAGACCGAGATCGCCCTCCGGAAAATCGAGGAGATCCTCCGACTGGAGAACCTCGACCTGTCCGCCCTCGTCGACGTCACCAGCTACCACGTCGACATCCGCCGGCACCTGCCCGGCTTCATCGAGGCCAAGCAGCGCCTCGTCGCACCGCCCTACCCGACCTGGACGATCATCGGGGTCAGCGGCCTCGCCAGTCCGGGACTCCTCGTCGAAATCCGCGCGACCGCCGCGTACCCCGACGCATCCCGGTAGCCGCCGCTCGTGGGCCCGCTCCCGGGCCCACGAGCCCGTCGGCGACTGACGTGAGGCCGTCATGAAAACCGCTGGGCGTCCCGGCCTGCCCGCCCTCGCGCTGCTGGCCTCGATGATCGTGTCGTTCCTGGCCTCCGCGGCCGCACCGACACCGCTGTACGCCAGTTACGCGGGCGCATGGCTTTTCTCCTCGCTGACCACCACCATCGTCTTCGGCACGTATACCGTCGCCGTGCCGGCCGCGCTACTCCTGCTCGGCAGAACCTCCGACCACCTCGGCCGCAAACCGGTGCCGCTGACCGCGCCGGCGCTGCAGATCCTCGCCATGGTCGTCTTCAGCGAAGCCGGCGGTGTCGGCGGCTTGCTCGCCGGGCGGGATCCACTCCACAACCAGTGTCCGAGCCGGTGTCCGACGTCGCGGATGGCGTGGCCGCCTGCCCGGACAACGCCGCGCGGTGACCGCCCCCCGCGGCGAACCGTACGGCTCGCGACTCAACGAAGACGCCCCTGCGGCCGGCCGCCGCACGGCACGGACGCCGTGGATGCCGTGGACGCGTACCGGCCGCTCCCAAAGACATCGCCGCCCGCGACGCGGTGTGCCCGGCCCCGCCCCATCGAGGTTGACTGTGAATCCTGCCCGTCCCTCCACCCAGAGCCCGTCGCGGCGCGGCGAGACCGTCGTCCCCGCGCGGCGTCCCGGCGTCGGCAGCCTCGTGCTGCTGGCCTCGATCGTCGTGTCCTTCCTGGCCGCCTCCAGCGCACCGACCCCGCTGTACGCGGCCTACGCCCGCATGTGGGACTTCTCGCCGATCACCACCACCGTCGTCTTCGGCGTGTACGCGATCGCCGTACTGCTCGCGCTGCTGGTGCTCGGACGGCTGTCCGACCACGTCGGCCGTCGGCCGGTGCTGCTGGCCGCGCTCGCGGTGCAGACGGCCGCGATGGTGGTGCTCACCACCGCGGACGGGGTCGGAGCCCTGCTGGCCGGCCGGGTACTGCAAGGTGTTTCCACCGGTGGGGCGCTCGGCGCGCTCGGTGCGGCGATGGTCGACGTCGACCGTGGCCGCGGCACGGTGGCCAACGCGGCCGCGCCGGGAATCGGTACCGGCACCGGAGCGCTGCTGTCCGGGCTGCTGGTCCAGTATGCGCCGGCGCCCACCCACCTGGTCTATCTCCTGCTCGTCGGCGTCTTCCTCCTGCAAGGTGTCGCGGTGGCCCTGATGCCGGAGACCGTGTCCCGCAGGCCCGGTGCGCGCGCCGCGGTCGTACCCGAGTTCACGGTGCCCGCCGGCCTGCGCGGCCCGGTGCTCGCGGCGGCGCCGATCCTGTTCGCCGTGTGGGCGCTCGCGGGTTTCTACGGATCGCTCGGTCCGGCACTGGCGAGGCAGCTGTCCGGCTCCTCCTCGGTGGTGCTGGGCGCGCTCGGGTTCTTCCTGCTCGCCGTGGTCGGATCGCTGGCGACCGTTGTGCTCGGCCGCATGGCACCCCGCACGGTGATGCTGGTCGGCATCGCGATGCTCGTGGTGGCCGGGACAGGCACGCTGGTCGCCGTCGACCAGTCCTCGACCGTCGGATTCTTCAGCAGCACCGCCGTCGCGGGCGTCGGTTTCGGGGCCGGTTTCCAGGGAGGGATGCGTACCGTCGTGCCCCTGGTCGCGGAGCACGAGCGTGCCGGTGTTCTGTCGGCGGTCTACGTGGTCTGCTACCTGGGCATGAGCCTGCCCGCCGTCATCGCCGGGGTCCTCGTCGTGCACGGGGGCGGTCTGGCGGCCGCGACACGGGACTATTCGTGGTTCGTGGTGGCGCTCGCCGTCATGACGCTGGTCGCCCTCCTGCGCCCCAAAGCGCCGGCCGCGGCCGGATGCCAGGACACACCGGGCTGAGGGGGCCGGCGCCCCGGAGTTCCAACGTACGCGCTGCCCCGGCGCAGGGGGCGTCGGTCCCGTCGACGCCCCCTGCGCCGCGATCCCGTCGATGTCGAGGGCGCGAGCACGCTGGTGGGCACGCCCGGTCCGGGCAGCGTCTTGACCCGACGGCGTCCGCGCCTGAGCGCTCGGCGAACGCCCACCACAGCGATCCGAAGGCGTCGCGTACGGCATCGCGCACAGCTGTGTCTCGTCTGCTGCGCACCGGGCAACCCGGCACCCGCGCACCCCACTTGCCCATCCGCGCCTACGGCGACACCGGCTCCGCCGGGGGCGAGAGATCGCTGCTGGATCTCTTCGGGCGTAGCTGGGTGCTCCGGTCGGCCGACCCGCGATGGTCACGCGCCGCCACCGCGGCCGGCCACCGCACCGGCGTCGGAGTCGAGTTCGTCCTCATCGGCAGCGACGCCCACCCCGTCGTCCCGGAGGCATCCGCCGCCGCACGACGGAGCAACCCTGGTGCGTCCCAACGGATACATCGCCTGGCGGAGCGCCACCGCGCCCGCCCGCCCCATCGCGGCCCCGCACAACGCCCTGGAGACGACGTCCGCGGCCGCCCCGCGCAGCCCCGCTGAGGCAATCGACCAGGACCGGCGGACCGACGCCTCAGACCACGAAGCGCGTGCGCGAATGGATACACCTGGCCCGTGGTGCCGGATCGATCCGGCACCACGGGCCAGGTGTCGAGCAGGTTCCGGGCGGGCCGGCCGAGCGCCCCACCCCCGGCCCGGATTCCGGGACTCCTCGCCCAAGCCCTCCCGACCTTGACAAGTGCTCATCGCGCTGACTCTGAACCGCCCACTCTCCGTATCAGCACGGGGTCTGTTTCCCCCACCCACACCAAACCTTTGTCCTGCGCCTTCGAGATGAATACCGCGCGTTCAATCCCACAACAGGCGCTGAGCGGCTCCTTCCCCAGTGGTGGGAAGCGGTGAGTTCGCGACGACCGACCACGGCGGGATCCTTGCGCATGTTGGCATTTTCTTGACTCGTGGATGTGACGGAGCGACGCGACGCTTGAGGGCGGACGTCGAACCTGATGTGACGAGACGAAAGGAAGCCGATGGTGGCGGAGACAACCGTGGCCACGACGTCATGCGTTATCGCCGCGTACACGACCGTCGGCCTCGCACACCGAGGCTTTCGATGCCCCCTGTGCGTCGACTGCGTCGATGTTTCGCCTCAAGGGCCTGATGGGGTTTCTCGCGCAGGTCGCCGCGCAGGTCGGGACCACGGTGGGCGCCGCCGAGCCTGCTCGGCGGGCGCCGACATCCTCCGGAACACCGACATGCGGTATCCGTGTGCTGCTCCGGATGGCCTCCACGGTGCCTTGACCGAAAAGTTCCCGCGGTTCGTCGCCGACCGTTTCGGCAGGCCGCAGTCGCCCCGGGACACTGGGGCTGTCGCGGCGCACTCCGCCATCACCGATGTGCCGGGGTTCCGCCTGCCGGCCTCCGTGGCCGCGCCCTCGAAGGCCGGCCCGTCCCCCCGGGGTCTTGACCTGCGGCAGCGCAGTGTCGGCGATGAGAGACGTCCTGCGGTTGCCCCACCGTCCTGCTGGGTGACGTCCCCGCGTGGGTGGCGACGTGGGTCCGTCTTCTCCGCGAGCTGGAGACCCCGCGACTCCCGGGATCGACGTCCCCTTCCCTGAGTCGCAGTTCGGGCACCTTTCCGGCCGTGACCTCGATGCCGCGCACACGGTACGCCGGACGCCGCTCGACCGCTCCCACTCACACCGAGACGTCAGAGGCAAAACCGCGTCCCGGCCGAACCCCGGTGTGTTCTTCCCCGCATCTTTCGCGCCTCGATACAGCAACACGAGAGGAAACGCCACGTGACCATCTCCCCCCGACCCGGCCTGGCGAACAATTGAGGCCGGTGAGACCCCGGTGAGGAACTCCGCGCGCCGAACCTCATCACCGAGAAGGTGGTGCGGGCGCGGGCCGCCGCGGAGGTGCGGACCGGTCGGCGGGTGTCACCGGCGCAGCCCGTCGTGCCGACCCCGATCGTCAGGAGCCCTTTCGCGCCCACGACGGCGGATGCTTCCCCCGTGCAGCGGGGATGTCCCACACCGGTGCGGCCGGGGCGGCCGATCTGACGCTGGTGCAGAGCCATCGCGCGAACTCGGCCCATGTCGACGCGCCGGCACGCTGGTCGAGCGACGCCGAGGTCCACCCGGGCCGTCTGAGGGGCCAGGCCGTGACGGCCGGAGACGTCACCTTCACCTCGGGCTCGGCCGCACGGCCCAAGCCGACGTCGTTTACTCATGGTTGTCCGCCACGCGGTTGCCATCAGCGCAGCTTTCGAACTGACCGAACCGGCCGGGTGTTGCAGCTCGCCGACCCGGGTTTCTGGACCGCGTCCTGCCCTGGGCGCGGACCGTCCGGCCCGGCAGGGTGACACTGGAGCGCGGAGAAGCAGTGGAACTGCTCGAATACGCCACTACCCACCGGCGCGATCTCGTGCTGAAGCCCACGGTGCTGCACGGTGGCAGCGGCATAGTGCTGGGTTCGAACACGACCAAGGAGGACTGGGCCGCGCACCTCGACGCCGCACTCGGCAACCCGTACGTGCTGCAGCGCCGGATCCGGCCCGTCACCGAACTGTTCCCGGACGAGGGCGGCCGCCTGCAGCCCTGGCGGACAGTCTGGGGTGTGTTCACCATGGAGCGCGGCTTCGCCGGTGTACTGGCGCGCGGCACCCGCCTGGAGACCAGCACGGGCGTGGTGAACATCGCCAACGGCGCACACGGCGGTACGGCACTGTATGAACTGGCGCCCACGGGCATCGGCGGGTGAACAGCTCGGCTCACTCCACCCGACTCGTACCGGACCGGCATACGTCGCACGCAGACCGGCCGACGACGAAATTGCCCGTCAAAGGGCCCTCTCCGACGGCCGCGCGGAGGCACACCGGTCGCGGCCGGCGGTTGATGACAGTCCTTGACGTGTGCAGCGCCATCGCTGGTACACACAGCACAACCACTTTCTGAAGGGGTAGGAATGACGGGAAGTTCGATACCCGAGGAAGAACTCGCATGGCTGGACGCGACGGCGCAGGCCGACCTGGTCCGCCGCAAGGTGCTGTCGCCGACGGAACTCGTGGAGGCGGCGATCGGGCGGATCGAGCGGCTCGACCGCAGACTCAACGCCGTGGTCACGCCGCTGTTCGAGAAAGCTCTCGCCGCGGCGGGTGCGGCCGGGCTGCCGGACGGCCCTTTCCGCGGGGTGCCCATGCTGCTCAAGGATTTTCTCTGTCTCACCGCGGGCGATCCCGCCTACGGTGGGATGCGCGCGCTGCGAGACCGGGACTGGCGCGCTCCTGAGGACTCCGTCCTCGCGGCCCGTTTCCGCTCGGCCGGATTCGTGTTCTGCGGAAAGACGAACCTTCCCGAACTGGCCACCAGCATCACCACGGAACCGCTCGCGCACGGGGCGACCAGGAACCCCTGGGACCTGACCCGCTCCCCCGGGGGCTCGAGCGGTGGATCGGCGGCCGCGGTGGCCGCGGGCATGGTCCCGGTGGCACACGGCAACGACATGGCGGGCTCAATCCGGATGCCGGCCAGCGCCTGCGGAGTCGTCGGTCTCAAGCCCTCGCGGGCGCGTACCACACTGGGCCCCGCATACGGCGAGTACTGGGGGCCGGTGACGCACGAACACGTGCTGACCAGGTCCGTCCGTGACACCGCGGCCGTGCTGGACGCGACGGCGGGGCCCGCGTCCGGCGACCCGTACACCGCCCCACCCGCCTTGCGGCCCTACCGCGAGGAGGTCGGCGCCGATCCCGGCGTCCTGCGGATCGGTTTCCGTACGACCCCGCCGGGTGCGACAAACCCGGCCCACAAGGACTGTGTGGCGGCGGTCGAGCACGCAGCCCGCCTGCTCGACTCGCTCGGCCATCGCGTCGAGCCGACGAGCGCCCCCTGCCTGGACGACCCGGCCCTCTTCGAGGCGCTGGTGCCGCTGTTCGCGGCGGTCCTGGCCTGGGAACTTGACCAGTGGTCGGAGCGCGTCGGCGAGCGCCTCGAACCGGCGGACCTCGAACCGATGAACGAGATGCTGGCCAGGGTGGGCCGCTCGGTCACGGCCGCGCAGTGGCTCTCCGGCACCCAGGCGTGGCAGCGGTGGGCGCGCGGCGTGGCAGGACTCTGGGACGAGGAGGTCGATGTGCTGCTCACGCCGACGCTGCCCGCGCCGCCTGCGGTGCTGGGCGCACTCGCGCCCACGGCGCAGAGCCCCGAGGAACTGGTGGCCGCCGTGAGCGAGGGCATCGCCTTCACGGTGCCGTTCAATGTCACCGGCCAGCCCGCCATCTCCCTGCCGCTGTACCGCAGCGACGACGGGCTGCCGATCGGTGTGCAGCTCGTCGCCGCCTACGGACGGGAGGACGTGCTGATCCGGCTGGCCTCACAACTCGAACAGACCGCTCCCTGGTCGGGGGAGCGCCCCCCGTCCTTCGACTGAACGAATCGGTCCGGAAGGGGCGCGCGTGCGTGACACACAGCGCCACGCCGAGGCGTGCGCACCGGCCTGCGCCGATCTGCGCGTCCCGACCGCTCCTGGACGAGGATGCCTGGTATGCCTGGTCGACTTCTCGCATGCGGTTCTCGACTCCGCCCACGTGCGCGCTAAAAGGTGCGGACTTGCAGATCCGAGTCTCGTGGACCGGGGTAAGGAGTGCTTTCAGAAAGCTGGGAGTTTGCGGGCGAGGATCATGCAGTGGGCAAGTTGGAGGAATGCGTCGTGCATGTCGTCCCGGGACTCCCGGCGCATACGTAAGCGACGTGGGCCGTGGAGATGGGCGATGGCGGATTCGGCGACCCAGCGGACGCGGCCCAGCCCCGGCCCGTGGGCCTGTCCGCGACGCGCGATCCGTGGAGTGATGCGCCGTTCACGGAGCCGTCGGCGGTAGATGTCGCGGTCCTACCCGCGATCGGCATACACCGCTCGCGGTTTGCGCCGGGGCCGCCCCCGCTTGCCCCGCACCGGTGGCAGACCATCGACCAGGGGCAGGAGCTGGGTGACGTCGTTGCGGTGGGCGCCGGTCAGCGACACCCGCAGCGGGATACCGTTCCCGTCGGTCAGCACATGGTGCTTCGAGCCCGGCCGCGCGGTCAACCGGACTCGGACCGACTTTTGGGCGGCTTCGCCCCCGCTTGGCCTGCACATGAGACGAATCGATCGCGGCACGGGAGAAGTCCAGACGCTCCGCTGCCCGCAACCGGTCCAAGAGCACCTGCTGAAGGTCACCCCACACTCCGGCTGCCTGCCATTCGGCCAGCCGCCGCCAGCACGTCGGCCCTGAACCGAATCCCAGCTCCTGCGGCAGGAACTCCCACTGGATCCCCGTGTAGAGCACGAACAAGATGCCCTGCAACGTCTTGCGGTCGTCAATCCGCTTACGTCCCGGATACCGATAGCGGCGTTCGTGCCTGGGCAGGAGCGGTTCGATCACCGCCCACAGCTCGTCACTGATCTCCCACGGCTTCGGCCGGATCATCCTCACCCCCGAGGAACGAGATCACCTGCACCTCCACCGAGCGCTTGGTGATGGCGTAGGTGGTGGCGTCCAGGGCGATGCTGGAGGTGCCGTGGTGGTCCGCGGCCAGGAAGGACAGTTTGGTGCCGGTGGTCGCGGTGCTGGCGGTGCTGGCGGTGCGGACGGCGATGGTCTGGCCGTTGGCCGTGTAGTAGCGGGTGCCGGACAGGGTCTTGGTCCCGCCCTTGACGG
Source organism: Streptomyces hygroscopicus subsp. hygroscopicus (assembly GCF_001553455.1). Lineage (GTDB taxonomy): Bacteria > Actinomycetota > Actinomycetes > Streptomycetales > Streptomycetaceae > Streptomyces > Streptomyces hygroscopicus. The sequence goes on along the minus strand of NZ_BBOX01000030.1, from coordinate 18,631 downwards.
TGAGGCGTACTTCGGTGGCGCCGAGGTAGAGGACGGTGTCGCCGTCGGTGGTGGTGGCGCGGCGGATGAGGAGTTCGCCGTCGGCGTCGTAGAGGTAGCCGGTGGCGGTGGCGGGTTTGCTGCCGGCGGCGGGTTCGGCGGTGGTGGCGAGCTTGCCTTCGGAATTCCAGGTCAGGGTCTGAGTGGCCTGGGTGCCGGGACGACCGGTGGTGTTGCCGGTCTTGTCGTAGGTGTAGGTGCGGGGTGTGCCGCCGTTGGTCTCGGTTTTGGTGAGCGGGTGGGGCTGGCCGGTCTCCGTGCCGTAGGTGTACGTGGTTTTGGTGTCGCCGGCTGTGGTGTGTTCGGTCTGTTCACCGCGCTGGCCTGCGGTGTTGTAGCGGTAGCTGGCCCAGTAGGGGGCGGCGCCGGCGAGGTTGGCGGTGGTGCGGCCGGTGGTGGCGCAGTTGGCGGTGGCCGGGGTCCAGGCCTCGGTCATGCGGCGGTAGCCGTCGTATGCGAAGCACTGGTAGTCGGCCTTGCCCGTGCCTCCGAGTGTCGTACTGTCGAAGATGGAGGTGACGTTGCCCGCGTCGTCCTGGGTGAACTTCAGCTCCTGCGGCATGTAGCCGTGGACGTCGTCGGTGACGTAGGAGCGGGTCAGGCGGCGGGTGCCGGGCTCGTAGTCGTAGTTGAGGTAGCCCTTCTTCGCCGAACTGGTCCCGGACATGCCCACGGTCAGTTGACGCAGATCACCCTGCGGGGAGAACGCGGCGCCTTGGAGGTATCCGGTGGTGCCCAGGGAGGTGAGCTGCTGGCCGGTGGCGTTGTAGGTGTAGGAGACTGTCTCGGCGGCGAGTCCGCCTACAGCCGGTTCACGACTCTGGCTGATGGTGCCGTCGAGGCGGTAGCCGGTGGTGAAGGCCAGGGTCTTGGGCACTCCCGCCTTGACGAGCGGATCCTCGTCGGGAAGCGTGAGCTCGCTGCTCTTGACCTGGTAGAGGCTGTCGTACTCGGTCACTTTCCGCGTGTACGCCTTGCCCGCCAGGCCTCCGTCATAGCGGACAGCGGTGTCCTGCTGCCCCTTGGCCAGAGTGTCGAAGGTCCAGGCGGCGAGCTTGTTGGCATCCGTCTTGGTGCCACTCCACATGCCCGTCTTGCGGCCAAGTTCGTCATAGTCGTAGACGAGGGTCTGTTTCTCGGCGTTGGTGCTGCTGGTGACCTCGTCGAGGGCGTTGTAACTGGTGGTGGTCTTGCCCTTGTCCGGGTCGTCTGCCTCGACCTGCCGTCCGGCCAGGTCATAGGAGTAGGACCAGGTGGCCTTGTCCGGACCGGTGATGGTCTTCTGCAGACCGCCGGGGGTGTAGGTGAAGCCGGTGGTGGCGAATTCGGAGCCGGTCGGCTTGGGGCTGGCGTATTCGCGGCGCTCGGTGGTCTGCCCGCGGACATCGGTGACCTCGGCGACACCCTGACCGCCGGCGGGGGCGCTGGTGGTGACGGTGTCGCCGGTGTAGGTGCTCTCGGTGGTCCAGCGGGTGACACCGTAGTTCTTGGTGACCGTCTTGGTGGCCCGCCCGGCGCCGTCGTAGGTTGTGTCGGTCTGGACGGGGGCTTGGCTGCCCTCGGTTTGCACGGGTATGCCCGAGGGGGACGCGGTCTCGTCCCAGATGTCCGCCTGAGTGGTCGGTTCGTGAGGTGATGTCCGTTTCTGGGCGAGGGTTGCGTCAGGGATGCTGGTCGTGGCGGTGACTATTGCTTCCTGGCGAAGCTGCCCATGTCGGCTTCAGTGAGGACGCCGAGTTTGACCAGACGCTTGAGCTTGGCTCGGATGCCCTCGACGTTCTTGGGCAGGAGTTCGTGGCCGAGAGACTGGCAGACGTCCTTGGCCCGCAGTGGTCCCGTAGCCTCGTTGAAAACGGTGAGGATGCGGGCGTAGTCCGGATGCTCGGGTAGTTCCGGCGGGGAGGCGGGGATCCGGTCGGCGAGGCTGGTGACGGTCTTGCGTGTGATCGCGAGGTGCTCGAGGTGTGTCTCGGCCTCCCGCAGCCGGGTCTGCAGGCCCTCGATCTGCCTTCGCAGGTCGTCGGCCTGAGCCCGGGCGGCTTCCTCCTGGATGTCCAGTGCCTGAAGGAGAGGCTGGACATTCACGCGGCCACCGCCGCTTCGCGCCAGGTGGGGACGTTCGCGCCGGTGAGGCGCCGGACCATCACATGGGTCATGGCCCAGTAGACGCGGGAGGACGAGGAGGAAGGGCGGTGTTCGTAGTCGCGGACCAGGCGCCGGTGCAGTATCAGGATCCCGTAGGTCTGCTCGACACTCCACCGCTTCGGCTGCGGGACGAACCCCTTGTGCTGCGGGTCGCGCCGAGCCGGCGTGGCTGCATAAGGATGTGGCCTGGCTGGAAAGCTCTGGGACCCGGACAGCCGAGGCCACAGCCACGGGGTAGGACTTCACGCGGTCGGAACTGTTTGCCATGAGCAGCCGACTGCGGAACATCGCAGACACGGGGTGGACGAGCGGTTGCGATCAGGTCGGCGGCCTCCTGACCGGCCTTCTCTGGGGCCACCTACTACCGGCTCCTCAGACCCTGTTCGCGGTGAGGCCCGAGTCCAATGCGCCTGACGCGGGCTACTGCACCTGTTACCGAGCAACTACCCCAGCTCACCAGATAGGACCCCACTCCTTCGAGCCCGCCCGCCGACGGCCCAGCACGAACAGCGCGACGAAGCCTGACGCTGCCACACGCACCCGCCAGGGGGCGCCGCCGGTCAGTTTCCTCGATGAGCCTTGGTTGGTGGCAGCCGCCTTGCTACACGTGATCAGCCACCTTTTACCGCGGGCGCCTCCACGGTGGGGTCACGCACTCCACGGTGGGATCACGCACTCCCCCACCGGAGGTGAACCGTGAACGCGGCCGCGTGTGCCGGCGTGGCGGGTGCCGTCGCCCGGATGGCCGGCAGTAGGGTGCCAGCCGCCCCGGCTCCAGGACGGGTCGAGGCACGGTACCTGGGCTTTTGCCGTCGACCTTCCTTCGGCCGGCGGCAAGCGCCATCCGCTGTCTCCAAAGGACGTAGAGATGGCGGCAGGATCGCCCGCCCATGAACAGCCCCCGCACGGGACCTCCGTGCGCCCCTCGCCCAGCACCCGCATCAGCCCTGCGCCACGCTGCACCACGGGTCACAGTCAGCCACATGCTCGCCGGGTCCAACGGCGCGTGGGCACTCGCGTGCGCGCGGTCCGCGATCCGCGGAGGCTCGAAGAGACAGGCAGTGCCGCAGACGCCCTCAAAGACGTTGGGCTTGGGGGGAGCGGAGGATACGTCCAGATTGGTAGCGCAGAGTTTCCGGCGCGCATGTTGCACCTCAGCCATAAGAGTCGTTCGTCGCCGCGTCACGTCGGCGAGGTCGTGCTCGCGAAACCGGACCGCAATGAGCCTGCCGATCTCGGCGAGCTGCTCGTTGAGGCCCATCACCTTCTCGCCAGGTTGATGATCAGCCCTGGGTAATCATCCTCTCCTCTGGCAGGGCGGTGTGCTGCCGGTCGACCGCTTCGAGCGCGGCTTCGGCCCGGGCCTCTGCCCTACGGGCCCGAAACCGCAGGTCACCTCGGGGGACGCAATTTCCGGGTGCTTGGCACACTATTTTCGCCTTCGCGCCCTGAGCAGCAGCTCTCGGCACGTGTGGCCACAACAAGGAGAACACCCAGCTCAGAGGGCTATGGAGCCTGAGGTGATCGCATGGTGAGCCCGTCGACGGAGACTGGGATCGTCGACACATCGCACCAAACCCAGGAGGCGATCTCCATGCGCTCCGTCACCCACTGTGGCCGAATCTACCGGCGCTGCGGATGCCGCGACACACACCGCCACCAGATCGGAACCCACTGCCCACGACTGACCAACGACAGTGAGCACGGCAGCTGGACCTTCGCCGTCGACCTCCCCGCCCCCGACCACCACCGCACCACCATCGGCCGCGGCGGCCTCCCCACCCAAAACGCCGCCCAGGCCGCGCTGCGGCGGATCCTCGAGGGCGAGCGGGTTCAACGCCGACCCCAACCAGACCGTCGCCGACTACCTCACGACTTGGCTGGAGACGAAGGCGTACGTGCACACCTCACGCTGCCCTACTTCACCGCCCCGGCCGCCAGTTCACCCGGCGCCTCCACACCCCAGGGCGTGCATGCGACCACCACGCCGCACAACACGAAGAAGGCCGCTTCCCCATCTCTGGAAAAGGGCCTCCGACCTACGAAAACGCTGGTCGGGACGACAGGATTTGAAGCTGCGCTCCCTTGCCCCCCAGTCGCGTCGAGGCTGAGCGGCATGCTCCGGTCCGTTCTCCCAGGTCACGCTGACGCGCAATCAGACGAGTAAAGGAGTCCACCCTTCTCGGCCTCTGCGTCCCAAGGTGCCTGGGATCTGGCATCATGACCGGGCGTCGCATATGTGCAGTACACGCCCGGAGCCACACCCAGCACAGGACCAACCTCTCCACCGCACACGCCGCAGGCACACAACTACCTCATAGACTTCGGCAAGCATACCAAGTCGGTCAGGTCATCAGCCGCGACCGCGGCGGCTACTTCGCCGACAGCTTCGATGCCGTCTCCCAATCAATTGCGTGTGTACCAACGGCACATCGGTCCTACCATGAATGATCTGTGCCAGGGGCCCGCTGCACGTGCTGCGCGTCATCGCTGGACAGGGATGACTGACAACCGCTCGCTATTTGCTCCCCGGTCTGTCTCATGGCCGTATCGCGCTGCCCTCAGGCTGTGGAGCCGTCCTTCGGGTGCGCCGAGGTCCATGGAGCGCCCTCGCCCGGCAACGGCCCCCATACCAGTGCGCCCCGGTGAAACCCGGGTGTGGCCTCGGCCATCAACGGGCCGGTGCCTTGAGTGAGGGCTTCAGCAACAGTGTCCAGGAACTCGCTGAGGGATCCGTACCCAGGGGAGGTGAGCGGCGTTGACGGCGGCTCACCGCCGTCCTGGTTGAAGGTGGCGAGGCGGCCTTCGACGTCGATTGCCAGGCCGCCCCACGGGGGCAGGGAGTAGTCGGTGACGGCGAACGGAATCCATGCGCCCCAGAACGGGTCGGTGTTCCCTCCCCGGCCCCGGACATGCGCGATCTCCTCAAGCGGTAGCAGATGATGCTGGGCGAGGAACAGGCCCGGGTCGTACTCGTCAGGGTCGCGGTCATGGGCTGAAGCATCGACCGTTCCGTCGCACACCATCAGCAGCGTGGCCAGGTCGGGGGGCAGGCTCAGCCCCAGCTCGTCCTCGGTGGAACGAACCTCGGCCACGGCAGCGCCCGGCCGTAAGGTGGCGTGCGAGGCGGGCGCGTGCACCGCCAGCCAGTCGGTGATGGCGGTCCAGGCGGGCAGAATGTCGCTCATCGTGTCCTCCATTGACGTAGGCGAGGGGAAAGAGGGGCACGCCTACCGGATGTCCACCAGGTGGGCGTGCCCGTTGCCGTCGTCGGCAGGGGCAGCGTAGAACGAGGCCTTGGCGGCGAATCCGTTGTTGGTCGTCGGGGTGCGCTGCCATCCATCAGTGCTGGTGTTACCGCTGTTACCACCGTCGTCGGTGTCGGCCGGCCCGATCCGGTACTCCACCTCGCGGGCGTCATCGACGCCGGTATCGACGTCGAACCGACCCTGCTCCCCCACGGCACCGCCCGGCAGGTTCTCCGGGTACGTTTCCGACACGACGCTCTTCGGCACACCGGGGGCTGTAGTGTCCACGACGAACTCCCGCCACGGAGAGAAGTTCAGGTTGTAGTGAGTGCCGTCGTAGGCGTTCGTGCGGAATTTGTACGTCTTGCCGTTGACCAGTTGCCCGGCCGGCACCTTCACGCTCGCCCACTCACCGGGCTTGACAAACTCGGAGACGATCAAGCCCTCTCCGGCCGGAGTGGTGATGGGCTTGTTCGTCGCCGCGTCGTAGACCTGGAAGGTGCCATTGACGGTGTCGCCGTCCGCATCCGAGAACTTGTCCCGCAGAGTGGGGGTGGTGGTGTTCACGGCCCACAACCCAGCGTAGGACTTGAAGGGCGGGCCGGCCTGCTGCGCGATGCCGTCCCCAGGACGGTAGTTCCAGGTGACGTTCAGCTTCGGCGGGTTGGACGTGGCGTTAGCGGAGTTGACGCGCTTCCATGCCTTGACGTCGTCCGTGGCCGCGCGCAGCCCCATGTGGCCCTTGCCGTCCAGAGCAGAGGACCAACTCTGCACCAGAGTGGTGACGTCCGCGCTGATCCAGCCGTCCGGGGCGGTGGTGCAGGCAGGATTGCCCTTGGTCTGGGTGGACGAGTGGTACTGCTGTTGCCATGTCGGCTGTTTCGTCCACCGCGAGGCGGTGGTGTCCCAGATGGTCCACTCGTACGCCTTGCAGTCGTCGTTGCCGGAGTGGAAGTTCCACAGGCTGACGTCCGCGTTCGTGACCAGTGCGTCCTTGAACGCCGCGGTGTTCCAGGTGATGAACGACCTGGCGGTACGCGGCGTGCCATCGCTGTTGGTGGTGCCGGGGTTCCCGAAGTCCAGCTCGACGTCGGTGGATAGATCCCCGGTCTCACCCTGCTGAACGTAGGTATCGAAGACGTTTGTCAGGTTTGCCGTCGACGGGTCGACGGTGACCGGGTACTGGGTCGCCGGGTCGGCCAGCCACGCCCTGTCGGGGGTGACAACAAGGTCGACTTCGCCGTTGCCCCTGTCGACCACCTTGATGTTCACCGGGTGCCGGTTCTCATGCTTGCCCGATGCCTTGTCCACGGACGCGTCCCACATCACCGGAGCGGGCATCACGGCCCGCTCGGCGCCCGTCTTCGCGTCGGTGAAGAGAACGGAGCCGTCCGTCCGCGCGGCGGCTTTCAAGCCCTTGGCTTTCAGCGGCATCGTGTAGCTGTAGGCGTCGGTGGGGCGATGGTCCAGCTTCACGTACTGCTCGAAGCCGGTGCGGGTGGCCTCGACGACGATATCGGCGCCGGGAAGCGCATCCCTGTAGGTGGCGCGGGTGCCATCCAGGTCGGGTTTGGGCAGGCCGCCCTTCCACTGCAGGGTGACCTGCTCGGTGCCCTTCCCCAGAGTGACCAGGTCGCGGGCCGTGGCCTCATCTGCGGCCTTCAACGACTTCGCGGGTGTGCCGCCCCCGCCACTGAGCTCCAGGCCATTCGGGTGCGCTTTCGCCTTCACTCTGCCGTCCGCTGCTGTCGTCAGCCTGGCATGCACGTCCACCCACCGGCCGTCCTGCTGGATGCGGGCCGGACCGGCGGTGAGCTCGGAGGTGAGCGTGCCGTCGGGGTTCGCATAGGTGATGGATGTCGCCGTGGTCATGTCGCCGTGGTCTCGTCCGGGACGAGCGTCTTCTTCCCCGTATTCTTCGCCTGAGTCAGGGCCCAGGGGAAGCCGCCCTTGCTGTGCTTGACCGCCCACTCGAAATCGGCTGCGCGGACCTCGTGGCCGGGCGGCCACCCGGGGAGGGGAGGACAGCCATGGCCGACAGCAGGGTTCTGATGGCGGTACCGGAGCACCCGCGCGCCGAGGGCGCCAGGGCGGAGCAGCTGCGGAAGATCCGGGATGCCGTCGAGGCCGGCGGCTTCGAGGTGCGCTGGGCCGTCGACGCGCAGGACGCGGACGCGGTGCTGCGTACCGAGGCGGGGCTGGCGGCGGCACTGGTCGCCTGGGATCTGCCCGGCGGCGGCGTGGAGGACGGCGGGCCCGTCGTCCTCCGCCGGATCGGCCGGCGTTTCCGGGACCTGCCGGTCTTCCTGATCATGACTGAGGAGGGGTCCGCGATCTGCCGCTGTGGGTGTCGGAGACGGTCGTCGGATACGTGTGGCCGCTGGAGGACACTCCGGGATTCATCGCGGCCGCATCACCAGTGCCGCCCGGGCCTACCGGGAGGACGTGCTGCCGCCGTTCTTCCGGGCGTTGCGCCGCTTCGACGACGCCCACGAGTACTCCTGGCACACCCCGGCGCACTCCGGCGGTGTCGCCTTCCCGAAGTCAGCGGCGGGGCGGGCCTTCCACGACTACTTCGGCGAGCGGCTACTGCGCAGCGACCTGTCGATCTCGGTCGAGGAACCGGGTTCGCTGTTCGAGCACACTGGACCGATCGGCGAGGCCGAGCGCAACGCCGCCCGCGTCTTCGGACCGACTCCACCTACTTCGTACTGCACGGCGACTCCACCTGCAACCGCCTGATCGGCCACTTCAGCGTCACCCGCGACGAGCTGGCGCTGGTGGACCGCAACTCCACAAGTCGGTGCTGCAGGGGCTGGTCGTCTCCGGGGCCCGCCCCGTCTACCTGGTTCCCACCCGCAACGGCTACGGCCTGGCCGGCCCGCTGCCACCGGCCGAGCTGGCGCCGGAGGCGATCGCGGCCCGGCTCGCGGTGCATCCGCTGGCCGAGGCCGCGGTGTCGCCGCTGCCTCAGTACGCGGTGTTCACCAACTCCACCTATGACGGGCTCAGTTACGACGCCGTCGCGACCGCGCGAGCGCTCGCGGGCAGTACACCGCGAGTGCACTTCGACGAAGCCTGGTTCGCCTACGCCCGATTCCACCCGCTGTACACCGGCCGGTACGGCATGGCGGTGGACGAGCGGACCTTCCCCGGGCCGGAGCGGCCCACGGTGTTCGCGACCCAGTCGACGCACAAGCTGATCGCGGCGCTGTCGCAGTCCGCGATGGTGCACGTGCGACCCGCACCGCGGGCACCGGTGGAGCACGACCGCTTCAACGAGGCCCTGATGATGCACGGCACCACCTCGCCCCTGTACCCGATGATCGCCTCGCTGGACGTGGCCACCGCGATGATGGACGGCCCCCAGGGCGAATGGCTCATCGACGAGGCGGTGACGGAGGCGATCCGCTTCCGTCAGGAAATGGTCCGCCTGCGCAAGCGGGTGGAGAGCGCCGGGGACCGGCCGGGCTGGTTCTTCGGCGTCTGGCAGCCGGACTCCGTCACCGACCCGGCCACCGGCGCGCGCCGCCCTTCGACGAGGCCCCGCCGGAACTGCTGCGCGCACCACGCACTCCTGCTGGCTGCTGGAGCCCGGTGCCGCCTGGCACGGCTTCCCCGGGCTCACCGAGGGGCACTGCATGCTGGACCCCGTCAAGGTCACCCTGACCTGCCCCGGCATCACCGCCGCCGGCGACATGGCCGAGGAGGGCATCCCGGCCCGCGTTCTGACGACGTACCTGGCCACGCGGAACATCGTCGTCGAGAAAACCGACAGCTACACCACGCTGATCCTGTTCTCCATGGGCATCACCAAGGGCAAGTGGGGCACGCTGCTGGACGCCCTGATGGACTTCAAGGCCCTGTACGACGCCGACGCCCCTCTCGACCGGGTGCTGCCCGCCGCCGTAGCCGCGCATCCGCGCCGCTACGCGGGGCTGACCCTGCGCGAGCTGTGCCGGCAGATGTACGGCCGACTGCGTTCGGCCCGTCTGGTGGAGCTGCTGGACACAGCCTTCCAGCAGCTCCCGGAGCCGGTCCGGCCTCCGCAGCACTGCTATCAGCGTCTGGTGCGTGGCGGCACGGAGCGGATCCGGATCGCCGACGCCGCGAACCGGGTGGCGGCCGCCATGGTCACCGTCACCTCACCCGGCATCCCGGTCCTCATGCCCGGGGAATCCACCGGTGACACCGTCGGCCCCCTCCTGCGGTACCTCACGGCCCTGGAGAGCTTCGACCGTCACTTCCCCGGCTTCCGCAGCGAGACACACGGCGTCACGATCGACGAGGAGACCGGCGACTACCAGATCGAGTGCCTGCGCAGGTGACCTGGCCGCAGCCTCGTTGACGCCCCGGGCCGGCCGGCGGCGGGCGGGCCCGCGGTGTCAGCGCAGCGCCGTCGCGTTGGCCGGAGAGCCCACTTCCGCCGGTCAGGTCGAGGGGTTTGACGGTGACCAGGCTGTCCCAGCGTCCGGTGTGCCGGCAGCCCTGGGCGAGGCCGGTGAGGTTCCACGGCTCGCCCAGGCGCAGGCCCAGTTCGGCGATCAGTTCCTGGTGGCAGCATTGCCCTTGCCGGAAATCTCATCCGTCCTGGTGGGGGCGGGTGCATCGGGTTTCCCGAAATCTGGCCGCGGTCGCTGGAGCTGGCGCTCTCGCGCAGCTGCCATCAGCGCTGCGCTTGCCGAGAACGTCATCCGCCCTGGTCAGAGGGATGCACCCGGACTGGCGGTCGTCGTGCGGGTACCGATGAATCATCCACGCAAGTCGGGAGCCTGATCACGAGTCTTCGGTTCTCCTCGACGGACATCGAGATCCTCGTACTCCGGCACCAACTGCTGGTCCTACATCGTCAGGTCGGCAAGCCGACCCTCACCGACAGCGACCGTGCCATCCTCGCCGGCCTGCTCCACCACCTCCCCAAAGGGGGACTGCGGCACCTTCTGCCGCTGGTCCGCCCCGACACGGTGTTGCGCCGGCATCGCGACCTGCCCAAGCGGCGCCATGCCGCGAGGAGCGAAGGGAGCCCCGCCGGGGCAGGGTGACCAAACGGGTCCCCTGCCCCGACGGAGCTCGGCCGGCCGGGCGGCGGGTTACCGGCGCCCGGCAGAGACCGGTGCCCGGTGCGGTGCTTCCCTGCTCAGCCGAAGTTCACGTCGCTGCACCACATGTAGGCCTGGTCGGTGTGCGAGGCCTGCCAGATCACGAACAGGATGTGGTGTCCGGTGTAGCCGGAGGTGCTGACGTTGAACGTGTAGTCCGTCGCCGGGCCGAAGCGGCCGGTCTTCGTGATGAAGTCGAGGTTGCCCCAGCCCAGGGTCTGGGTCGTGGGGTCGAAGCCCTGCTTGCTCACGTAGGCCGTGAAGTAGTCGGCACCGTGGGACGCCTGGTCGTGCACGTGGACCGAGAAGTTGTTGCCGACGGTGGTCGTCTTCCACTGCCCGGGCTTGTTCAGACTGGCGTTCCTCGAGAGGTTGTTGCTGCAGAGCGTCCCGTTGGGGGTCTGCGACTGGAACTGGCCACCGAGGCCGTCGCGGAGCGCGCTCATCCAGTTCCACATGGTGTCGGGGTTGGCCTGGAAGGCCTGCCAACACATGGGGTCTTCGGTCTGCATGGCCGGGTTCATGTGGTCGTTACCCCACCTTTCCCAGCAGTGGTACGCGCGGGAGGCGGGGCCGACGACGGAGCCGTGAGCCTGGGCGGGGGCCGACCAGGTCAGTGCGCCGACAACCACGGCGAACAGCATGGCGAGCGCCTGGAGAGGCCGGCGGAGGGCCGACCGGGAACGCCCGGTTAATGGGCTCTGTTTGCGCATGTGGGGGGAACTCCTTCCAGTTAAAAGGCACCATGGGAGCGCTCCCAAGGTACGACTTCTGAGTGAAATGTCAATGAAACAAACGGAGTTGATTACAGGAGTGGGCGGCGATCAGGGAATCTGCCGTGAGCCGGGAGTCACGGGAGGCTTCGGCGACTTCGGTGGCACGACCGTCAGAACCCTTCCCGAAACCGGAAAGCAAGGGTGCGGCCTGCCTGCGTTCCGCGTAATTCGGAGCTCAGAGGGCCACGACACTGCGGGTGCCGATGAATCATCCACGCAGGTTGGGAGCCTGATCACGGATCTTCGGTTCTCCTCGGCATTCGCCCAAGTGTCGTCACCTGCGCAGGGACCCGGCGCGGCATCATGGTCTGTCGTGCTGCTGCGCCTGGCCCACCTCGCCGCGACCAACGCCCTGGCGTTCCTACGCCTCCTGCCGATGAGCGACAGAGACAAGGACATCGAGATCCTCGTACTCCGGCACCAACTGCTGGTCCTACATCGTCAGGTCGGCAAGCCGACCCTCACCGACAGCGACCGTGCCAGCCTCGCCGGCCTGCTCCACCACCTCCCCAAAGGAGGACTGCGGCACCTTCTGCCGCTGGTCCGCCCCGACACGGTGTTGCGCCGGCATCGCGACCTGCTCAAGCGGCGCCATGCCGCATCCTGCGTACCCAGGCGACGCGGACGCCCACGCACCATCCGATCGATACGCTCCCTGGCCCTGCGCCTGCCAGGGAGAATCTCAATGATCGTGTCAAGCCGCTTGTGTGACCGGCGGGAGGGAGGTGAACAGCCTCCTGTCACGCAGCATCGCCCAGAGCACGTCGACCCGGCGGCGGGCAAGTGCGAGGAGCGCCTGCGTGTGGATCAGCCCCTCGGCACGTTTCTTGAGGTAGTAGTCCCGCGACGGGCCCGGCCGCATCATCGCGGACTGCGCGGACATGTAGAACAGCCAGCGCAGGCGCCGGTTGTAGCGTTTGGGCCGGTGGTGGTTGCCGGTGCGTCGGCCGGAGTCGCGGGGCACCGGGGCCAGGCCGGCGTGCGAGGCAAGGCGGCCGGCGTCGCGGTAGCCGGACAGGTCGCCGACGATGGCGACGAACTCGGCGCCCAGGATGGGGCCCATGCCGGGCATGGACTCGATGATCTCGGCGGGGCTGGTCTTCTGCCGCCTCGACGGCTCGCCGCTGCGCCCGCAGGGCGTACTGGTCGAGCTGCGGCGGCGCGCAGCCGAGCTCGGCCTGCCGCGGATCGGCGTGCACGACCTGCGGCACACCGCCGCCACCATCATGATCAGCTCGCGGGTACCGCTGGCCGTGGTCTCCAAGACGCTGCGCCACTCGACACTGGCCACCACCGTCAACCTCTACGGCCACCTGCTCCCCCACGCCGCCGCCATCGGCACCGCCCTGGAACGCGCCGACCGCAAGCACGCCACCGCCAATCCTGGCGGGCAATCAGAAAAGCGCGCAGCCTGAAGGCTCAGAAAGCTCTGCGCTCACCGCGGGTCTCTCCCCGTCTCGGCGCCCCTGGCCAGGGGCGCCGTCACGGCACCGCCCCAGCATTCACCGGGTGTCATCACGTCGCCACCATCACGTGTCACACGAACGCAAGCAGCGGGCCTGCCATCACTGGCAAACCCGCTGGTCACACCGTCGGGACGACAGGATTTGAACCTGCGACCCCTTGACCCCCAGCGTCGCGGCAACTCTCCGCGCAAACGAGCAGCGTGTGGGCCCGTGACCGGAGGAAGCGGCGCCAGCTTGGCTCGGAGGCGCGCTGCGGTGCGGGTGGCAGGCCCCTGCGGCGTAGACGCAGGCCGTCAGTGCCATGAGCGTCACGAGAGGGTGCCGTACTACCGCGGATCCCGCGGGTCCGGGACCTGTGCGGAACGTTCCAGCAGATCCGGAAGATCGCTCCCGGACACTTCCGGATGCGGTCTGAGCTGTGCAGAGGCAGGGGAGGTCGCAGATGATGCGTCGGCATTCCCAGGCAATCCAAGGTTACAGAGCGTAGAGAACTCCGTAATCGCGGACATCCGGGCCTGCCATGTACCGAACCCCACCCAACAAGACGAGACGTCAGCAACCGGGCGTCAGCCGACTACGCTGAAGTTCTGACCGAAGAGGGCGCGGCGGTATGCGACTTCCGGTTTGCGCACTCCATCCCGATGTTGTTGCCGGTGGGGTCTCCGTTGTTGCGCTGTGGGACCATCCGGTTGGTTTCCGCTGCGCTCTTCGAGATGCACGACGAATGGATCGCCTTACCTCGCCAGCACCTGCCCGAAGGTGATATGGGTGATATCTGTCGCAAACTCTCTTTTGGTCCCTCTACGCTACCCAACGTACCGAAATGCAACGTCCAGTTGATCCCCAACAGCATGACGAGGGACACTACCTGGCGGACCGAGTGGCACTCGCTTCGGTATCCTCCCGCACAGGTCATCGGAAGCCATCTACCCATGCATTACTGGGCAGTTGACCTCAGGGTTTCGTGATAGCGTCCTTGATCGGAGGGACAGTGCAACCTGGAAGGGAATTCGTGAATACGGAGAAGATAACCGCTCGCCGCCTCTCGCTGGAAGAGGTGACGAAGCTCAGCGTGAAGGACAGGCTGTTCATTTCCGCCGACACGGCACAACTCAAGCTTCCCGACTGCTATGTTCCTGCTTTTCTGACCAAGTCCGGTGAGGATTTCGAGGGCGGCTCGATCACGGCGAGAACCGTATTCCAGGAAGAGGTCTCCTGCCTTCCCGACGACGAGAATGACGCCGGAGTCTACTTGGCTGACGAGAACGGCTCGGTGACCATCGAGGTCCTCCAGTCCGCCGGTGTCGTGCTGGACCTGGCACTTTTCGTCCCTGGTGGGGACAAGGGCGCCCTCACGGCCCTTTACGCCGCGGCCCGGCAGGCCTTCGGCGCCGACACCGTACAAATCTGGCGCCAGGGCCTCAAGGAGGTTCCCGACGTGAAGGTCGACATCTTCGAGGAGCAGATTCCCCGGGGGCGAAAGGGGACCGACAACCCCAAACGTGACCGTCGCGCGTTCGACACCTACCCCACCCGTGCAGACTTCATCGAGTTCTCCGCGGGGTGGAAGCCGGTCATTGAAATTCACAGGCCGATTGTTGACGACACCCCGACCATCTGAGGCGGCGTTACTGATTTCGGCTCGTTGGGGTGATGTGGGGGTGTCCAGGGGCAGGCCAGTCGCACCTGGGTGACATACTTTCCGGCACCGACAGGAAGCCGCCTGGCCCTATACCCTCAGCGGGCGGACGCCAGCAAGGCGCCCGCCCGTCCGCATTCCTGTCAGGGGAAGCAGCCGGGCGAGCTCCGTGCATCACACGCTACCGGCCTCCGCAGGCCACCGTCCGTACTTGATCGCCTCCACCCCAGGACACCCGCGAAACGTCACCCGATCGAGGGGGCGGCGCCACTTCATACCGTTCCTCTCCAGCACCGCCCCGACCCATCACCCACACGGCCCAAAAGTGGGGCCAGGCGAAACCGTTCCAGTGGGGCCAACACACGCCGTCGAAAACGTGAAGCGGGCCAGGGCGTCGGCCCCTCGCCAGCAGGCGTGGTTCGCCGAGCGGTGGGCCCGAGCAGTGCGCTCCCCGGCCCGCCTTGATCCCGGGCTCGCCCTTCGTGCCCTTCTTCGCGCTGCGAAACAGCTCGTACACCGTCCGGGCCGTCACGTCCTCCTCATCTAGATCGACCTCGCGCAGAGCTGCTGCGGACCCACCAGGTTGCTGGTGCCGCTCAGGCGCTGCTGTCGTCCTGCGCCATGAAAACGCCGTGCTACGACGCCAACTACAAGGGCGAGTACGGTACGGACCCGCGGACCGCCTGTGGTTCGCCTCTCTGTCCTCGCTAATCCCCCGCCGCCGCTGGGCAAAGGTCCTCCCCATCACGCCCGGCACTGTGCTTGCCGAGAATTCATCCTCCCTGGTCGGAGGCCTGCACCGGACCTCACAGTCGTCGGCTGCGGTCGCTCGAACCAGCGCTCTCGCGTAGCCGTTGTCCATGCGTCATGATGATCGATCGTGCTGCTACGACTGGCCTACCTTGGTGTGACGAATGCGTTCGCGGTGCTGCGTCTGCTGCCGATGAGCGACCAGGACAAAGATGCAGACATTCTCGCCCTGCGCCATCAGATCGCGGTCCTGGAACGCCAACTCGGCAAGAGAAAGGTCCGGTTCAGCACAAGCGACCGGGCGTTCCTGGCGGCGCTGCTGCACCGGCTTCCGCTACCCACCCTGCGGCGTGTGCGACTGCTCGTGCGTCCTGACACGGTGCTGCGCTGGCATCGCGACCTTGTCGCACGCCACCATGCCGCGTTATCGCGGCCCAAGCGACCTGGTCGACCTCGTGCGGTGCGCTCTATCCGGATTCTGGTGCTGCGTCTGGCGAGGGAGAATCCGCAGTGGGGGTACAGGCGTCTGCACGGTGAGCTGCTCGTGCTGGGTGTGAAGGTGGCCGCGTCGACCGTCTGGAAGATCCTGAAGGATGCCGGCATCGATCCGGCGCCCGACCGGAGCTCCAGCACGTGGGCCGACTTCCTGCGCTCGCAAGCCGACGCCCTCCTGGCCTGCGACTTCTTTGCGACGGTCACCTTGTCCGGCGCGCGAATGTACATACTCGTGGTGATCGAACACAGTAGTCGCCGCATCCGGATCCTGGGCGCCACCGCACACCCGACCACCGCCTGGGTAACACAAGCGGCGAAGAACCTGGTCATGGACCTCGAAGACGTCGACTTCCGGGCACGATTCATGATCCGAGATAGGGACCGGAAGTTCCCCGCCCTGTTCGATGGCGTCCTCGCGGACACGGGGATCACAGTCGTTCTCAGCGGCATCCAGATGCCGAGAATGAACTCGCTCATCGAACGGTGGGTACAGACCTGCAGACGTGAGCTCCTGGACCGGACCTTGATCTGGAACCAGCGCCACCTCCTGCACGCCCTGCACAAGTACGGGCAGTTCTACAACGCCCACCGCCCCCACCAGGGCATCGCCAACGCCCGACCGCTGCACCCACTGCCCACACCGATCAACGATCCGGACAAGTTGAGCCGCCTGGACATACACCGCCACGACCACCTCGGCGGCATCCTCCACGAATACCAACATGCAGCATGACCTGCGCGGATGAAGTATTCGGCAGGGACAGGCTTTGCCGCGTCTTGACACAAGCCCTCCACTGCGGCCAGGACACCCGCGCGCGAGCTGTCTGCGAAAACTGGCCGGAGAGATCCTCGCCGGTCCGCCCGCCCCCTGTCGCATGGGGAGCACGACACCGTGCTCCCACCACGAAAGGTGCTCAAGAGCCGACAAGGGCTCCTTATGCCTCTCGATGTAGAGAGCATCCGAATCGATGGGGTGGCCCCAGGGGCCTACGGTTGACGACGACACACAGGGGCGCGGTACGGCGCCGGAGGTCTACCGGATCGAGTGACGGACGAATCGGGCACCGTTGACACGTGGGCGAGTTGGGAGCACGAGGGCTCCCAGAGGGCTCCCACCTGCTCCCAGCCCGGAAATGGTTAAGGCCGCCTCCGCTACCCGCGGAAACGGCCTCCGACCTGCGATGATGCTGGTCGGGACGACAGGATTTGAACCTGCGACCCCTTGACCCCCAGTCAAGTGCGCTACCAAGCTGCGCCACGTCCCGGTGCTCGTTCGACTCGGGCTTTCCCTCGCCGACCGCGCATGAAGAACAATACCGCACTTCAGGGGGTGGTCGCTGCCGCCCCTGGGGGAAGATCGAGACTCCGGCGGAGTGAGCTGCGGGATTTACGTTTCGCGGTCGCACTGATACTGAACGTTACTTCGGTTGAGGTGTGGTGGGGTGGGGCGGGTGCAACGCGGTGAGATGGTTCGGGGGGGCTTGATCTGAACTTGGGTTTAAGTTGCACGCTCGGCCGTATGACCTTCACCGACGTTCACACCGCATACGGGTACGGCGATCTTCCGCGGCTGATGAGCCTGATGACCGGGGACGAGAAGCACGGGCCGGCCGCGACCTCGACGCTCGACGTGCTCTGGGTGCTCTACGACCGGGTGCTGCGGGTCTCGCCAGAGGTCGTGGACGCCCCGGAGCGGGATCGGTTCCTGCTGTCCAAGGGGCACGGGCCGATGGCGTACTACGCCGTGCTGGCCGCCAAGGGGTTCTTCCCCGAGTCGCTGCTGCCGGGGTTCGGGGCGTACGACTCGCCGCTGGGGCACCATCCGGACCGGGTGCTCGTGCCGGGTGCCGAGATCAGCAGCGGCTCGCTCGGGCATGGGCTGCCGCTGGCCGTGGGGAGTGCGCTCGGGCTGCGGGCGCAGGGGCTCTCCGAGGTGGCGGTGTGGGTCCTCATCGGCGACGCCGAGCTGGACGAGGGGAGCAACCACGAGGCGATCGCCTACGCCGGAGCCATCGGGCTGGAGCGGCTGCATACGGTCGTCGTCGACAACGCCTCCGCCACCCACGGCCGACCCGGCGGTATCGCCGCGCGCTTCGAGGCCGCCGGGTGGTCCACGGCGACCGTGGACGGGCGTGATCATCAGGCGCTGTACGAGGGCTGCACGACGCCCCACCCGGGGCGGCCGCATGCCGTTGTGGCCCAGGTCGAGGCCAAGGTCTGATTCGTTTCAGGGTGAGAGGAACTGTCTTCATGGACACCATGCGTGAGCGCTTCGCCGCCATCGTCTCCCGTCTCCTCGACGAGGATCCCCGGCTGGCCGTCGTGCTGGCGGAGATCGGTAAGGACGGCTTCGCGGACGCCGCCCGGGCGCATCCCGACCGGGTGATCAACGTCGGCATCCGCGAGCAGTTGCTGGTCGGCGTCGGCGGTGGACTGGCGCTGACCGGGATGCGGCCGATTCTGCACACCTTCGCCAGTTTTCTGATCGAGCGGCCCTTTGAGCAGGTCAAGCTGGACTTCGGACATCAGGGCATGGGCGGGGTACTGGTGAGCGCGGCCGGATCGTACGACTGGCCGGCCGGCGGCTACACCCATATGGCTCCCGGCGATGTTGCCCTGCTGGACACGCTCGATGGCTGGACCGTCCATGTGCCCGGCCATCCCGACGAGGCCGAGACCCTCCTGCGGGACGCGGCCGCGGCCGGTGACGACTCGGTGTACGTACGGCTGTCGGCGCACGCCAACTCCGCTCCGCGCGACATCGCCCCCGGCCGTTTCCTGACCGTACGGGAGGGGCGCGACGGTGTGGTGATCGCGGTCGGGCCGATGCTCGACAACGTTCTGGCGGCCGTCGAGGGGCTGGATGTGACCGTCCTGTACGCCACCACGGTGCGGCCCTTCGACGAGCGAACGCTGCGCGCGGCGACCGCGGCTGGTGCCGGGGCGGGCACGGGGGCTGCCGGGGCCGGCGCGG
>NZ_BBOX01000029.1 GCF_001553455.1 Streptomyces hygroscopicus subsp. hygroscopicus | reverse complement strand
CGGGGGCCGCGGCTGACGTCGTGATCGTCGAGCCGTATCTCGCGGGCACCTCGATCGGCGCCGTGAACGACACGCTCGCCGATCGTCCGCATCGGGTGCTGGGCCTGGGCATCCCTCGGCGCGAGCTGCGCCGCTACGGCACGATCGACGAGCATCTCGCCGGGCAGGGGCTGGACCCGGCGTCCTTGCGGGAGCGCATCGCCGGGTTCCTGCGACGCTGAGGCCGTGGTGCCCTCGCCGGGTCGGGTCGGGGTGGGGCGGGGCGGTCCGGTTGGGGTGATGTTGGCGAGCTTGGTGAGGTTGGGTTGGTGAGGTTTGGTTGGTGAGGTTTGGTTGGTGAGGTTGGTGCGTCGGTGCGGTCGGTGGCGGTCGGCCCGGTCTGTGCGGTCGGGCCGTCGTTCCGGTCGGTGCGGCCGGTGCGGTCGGGCCGGTCTGTGCGGTCAGTTCAGTCCGTGGTTCAGATGTGCTTTTCCAGCCAGCTCAGCAGGTCCTGCTGGACCTCCTCCCGGTTGGTCTCATTGAGGATCTCGTGCCGGGCCCCCCGGTACCCCTTCCAGCTCAGCTGCCGCGTGCCGCCGTAGCGGAAGTCCTCGAGGAGTTCATAGACGAGCGTCATCCCCTGGTTGCAGGGGTCCTCGGTGCCCACCGCCAGGTGCACCGGCAGAGCGGCCGGGATACGGGACTGGTGGCGCGGATCGTTGATCTTGCGCACACCACGCACCCAGTCCAGGGACAGACCGGCGCTGAACGCGAAGCCGCACCGCTCGTCCGCCGCGTACGCGGCCACCTCCGCCGCGTCGCGAGACAGCCACTCGAAGCCCGTCTCGAACTCATACGGGTCGTTGAACGAGGCGAAGAGGGTCGGGGTGAAGGTGGA
This sequence comes from Streptomyces hygroscopicus subsp. hygroscopicus, assembly GCF_001553455.1. GTDB lineage: Bacteria > Actinomycetota > Actinomycetes > Streptomycetales > Streptomycetaceae > Streptomyces > Streptomyces hygroscopicus. Next base: position 12,457 of record NZ_BBOX01000029.1, on the reverse strand, counting down.
CAGCGCCGTCCGGCCCCGTTCCGCGATCTCCCCGCCGATGCTCGCCAGCGCCTCCTCGGTCTCACTTCCCGGCAGTGAGCGGAAGGTTCCGGAGAGGATCAGCCCGGCCAGTTCCTGTCCGTACTCCTGGGCGCAGTCGCGGGCCAGCATCGAGCCCATGCTGTGGCCGAGGAGGACCAGTGGGACGCGGGGGTGCTCGGCTCGGGTGCGGTCGCCGACCGTGCGCAGGTCGGAGACGATCGCCCGCCAGGCGTCGCCCTCCTCGCCCACGATGCCGAGGCCGCCCGTCGACTCGGCGGTGGCGCCGTGGCCACGGTGGTCCGAGGCGACCACCGCATAGCCGTGCGCGGCGAGGAAGCGGGCGAACCGGTCGTAGCGCCGGGCGTGTTCGGCGGCGCCGTAGGCCGAGCCCGCTCGCCCCGGGCCCGTCCCCCGGCCTGGCTCCCTTACACCCGAACCCGTCCCCCGGGCCTGGCCTCCTTACGCCGGGCCCGCGGCCCGGGTCCCCGCCGAGGCCATGCCGAGCCAGGTGTGCGGATTGCCCTCCCAGCACCAGCCCAGTTTCGGTGCCTTCTGACTGATCCAGATCGCCGGGACCCGGCGGTCACCGCACCGTGAACCGCCCAGCGAGAAACACTTGTTCTTGACCAGCACCTGCGGGAAGTGGGTGATGAGCGCGATCCCTTCCTCGATGGTGAGAAGCGTGCGGCCCCGCCCGGTGATGACGTTCATGGCGTCGTGGGGCACGGCGCCGCAGAACTCCTCGCCCCGCTCGACCTCGAGCAGCAGATACGCGTCCTGGGCGGGAAGCCCGGTCTCCTCGGTGGCGACGAACCGTTCCAGCGCACCGGGCTCGAAGGTCCGGTCGACGAAGCCGGGCAGGCGCCCGCCGTGCAGGGTGGTGCGCGGCATCGTCTCCTCGATCGGAGCCACGTTCCGGGTGACGACGAGCAGGAAGGGCACACGGCCGTCGGCCCCGGGTTCGCAAGGGCTCACCGGGGCCGCCGCGGCGCGGGCGCGCAGCGGTGCGACCAGCGCGGCGAACCGCTCCGGGCCGAGGCCGGACAGCGCCGGGTAGCCGAGGTCGGTCAGGGTGCGCACCTGGCGGTCGAATTCGGCTTCCGGGTCGAAGGGGGTCCGGGCCAAGGGGGTTCCTCTCGTCGGGGGCTCGGGTGACGGGTCGTCGCGAGGGCTCAGGAGACAGGTCGTCGTCGGGGACTCGGGGACCGGTCGTCGAGGCAGGTTCAGGGATCGAAGGGTTCGGGATCGGAGAGTTCGGGATCAGTAGGCCCGTGATCAGAAAGGTCCGGGTTTAGAAGGTCCGGATTTAGAAGGTCCGGATTCGGAAGCGCCCGGATTCGGAAGGGCCGGGACCAGAAAAGTCCGGGATCGCGGATCGGAGATTGGAGCAGGGGCCACGGCGGGGCCGGACGCGGCCCCGGGGCCCAGACCCGCCGCAGACCCGCCGCAGACCCGCCGCAGGCCCCGTGCCGTCACCTGGGCGCCTCGATCCTGGCCAGGGAGCCCGTCTCCAGCGCGCACCACAGCGCGCCGCCGTACGGGGCGATGCCATGCGGTTCGCAGTCGGCACGGGGCAGGTCGTACGCCGTGATCCGGCCGTCGGTGGTGATGCGTCCGACGCCGCCGCGGCCCCATTCGGTGAACCACAGCGCCCCGTCGGGGCCGCTGGTGACGGCGTGCGGCCGGGCCTGGCGGTCGGGCAGCGGGTATTCGGTGACGGTGCCGTCCACCGTGATGCGGCCGATCTGCCCCGCGCCGATCTCGGTGAACCACAGGGCGCCGTCCGGCCCTTCGGCGATGCCCACCGGCGCGGCGGCCTCGGTCGGCAGGGGGTGGGTGACCGTCCGGCCGTCCATGGTGATCCGGCCGATGGCGTTGCCCTGGTTGAGGGTGAACCACATCGCGCCATCGGGCCCCGCCGCCACGGCGGACGGGAAGGCCCCGGACGCCGAGTACTCGGTGATGTGGCCGTCCATGGTGATCCGCCCGATGCGGTCGGCGCCCGCCAGCGTGAACCACATCGCCCCGTCCGGGCCCGCGGCGATCCCGTACGGACCGCCCTCGGCGGTCGGCGGAGCGAAGGTGGAGGTCGCGCCGTCCACGGTGATCCTGCCGATGCGGTGCGTGCCGTGCTCGGTGAACCACAGGGCGCCGTCGGGCCCGGGGGCGATCACCATCGGCTGCGCGCCGACGGCGTGGACGGCGATCCGGCCGTCCAAGTCCCTGCGGCCGATCGCGCCCTGGTGGACCAGGGTGAACCACAGGGCCCCGTCGGGGCCGCCGGTGAGCGCGTAGGGCCCCGCGTCCGGCCGGCTGACGGTGACGACGCGGACCGGGTCGGCGAGCCACCGGCCGATCCGGTCCAGCAGCACTTCGCCCCGCTCGGACAGGTGGAAGGCGTGCGGCATGTCCTCGTACTCCTCCAGGCGCACGCTCACCCCGGCGGCGTCGGCCTTCTCGGCGAAGCGGCGGGCGTCGTCCAGGAGCACCTCCTCCGTGCCGACGGCGATCAGCAGGGGCGGCAGCCCGCGCGGATCCCCGTACAGCGGCGACTGCGGGGCCTCCTCGGCGGGCGCTCCGGCCAGGTACTGGTCCCGTACGGAGCCGAGAACGGTCTGGTTCAGCACGTCCTTGCCGTCGTTGGCGGAGAGCGACGCTCCGGTCAGGGCGAAGTCGGTGACGGGCGAGATCGCGACCGCCGCACCGGGCCGCGGACCGCCGGTCCGCCGGATCTCCAGCAGGGCGGACAGCACCAGCGTGGCGCCCGCCGACTCACCGGCGAGCACGACCTCGGCGGCGGGGACGCCCGCGTCCAGCACGCTGTGCCAGGCGGCCAGGACGTCCTCGAGCGCGGCGGGATAGGGGTGTTCGGGCGCCAGTCGGTAGTCCACCCGCAGGACCGGCCGTCCGGTCGCCCGCGACAGCCGATAGGCCATCACCCGCTCGGCCTCGGGCATGGTGTGGACGAACCCGCCACCGTGCGCGTAGATCACCGCGCCGCCCCGCGCGCCGGGCGCGCGGACCCAGTCGCCACGCACATCGGCGTCGTCCGGGAGCGGGGCGGCGATCGGCGCGGCGGCTCGGTCGCGGACCGCTCGGGCGGCCCCGGGCGCCGCGGGAACGGTGATGACGTTCAGCAACAGTCCTCCGTCGTGGGTGGTGGTGGCCGGGTTCCGCCGCGCGGGCCGACCGGGAGGGCGCCCCTGCTGTCCGCGGGCGGCGGCGCCGTCGGCGCGATGTGCCGGTGCCGCCCACCTTCCTCCGAGGAAAAATTTACGACCGGCGTAAAGTTAGGCCCGCAGCCATCAGGGTGTCAACGTAAAAATACGACGAGGGTACGATTCGCTCATGGGTATCGAGCCGAGCACCATGCGGGACACCGCGGCCACGGGCCACACGGGCCTGCGCGAGGCCAAGAAGCGGGAGACGCGGCAGCTGATCTCCGATCGGGCGACCCGACTCTTCATGGCGCAGGGCTACGAACGCACCACCATCGCCGAGATCGCCGATGCCGCACGCGTCGCCAAGAAGACGGTGACCAACTACTTCCCGCGCAAGGAGGACCTGGCCCTCGACCACCAGGACGAGTTCGTCTCCGGCCCCGCCCGCACCGTCGCCGCCCGGGAGCCCGGCGAATCCGCCCTCGCGGCGCTGCGTCGCGCCTTTCTCTCCGCCGTCGCGGCGCGGGATCCGATCGCCGGTTTCGCCGGGCCGGACTTCACCCGCATGATCGCGGAGAGCCCCACCCTCTCGGCCTGTCTGCGCGGCCTGCACGACCAGCGCGAGGAGGCCCTGGCCGCCGCTCTCGCCGAGGCCACCGGCGCATCCCCGGGCGACATCACCGTGCGCACAGCCGCTTCCCTGCTCGCCGGGGTGCACCGCGTCCTCTTCCGCCGGATCCACGACCTCACGCTCGCGGGGCACACCGATTCGGAGATCGCCGAGGTCCTGGAAGCGGAGGCCACCCAGGCGTTCGCCCTGCTCGAACCGGCCCTCGCCGACTACGCGCGGGGGTGAGCCCGCCCTCGGACGCCATCCCCGGACCTACGGACGCCACCCCCAAACCTACGGACGTCATTCCCGGGCCTACGGCCGCCGCCCCCGGACCTACGAACCTCGTCCGCGGACCCACGCCACGGACACTGCCCCCAGCCCCACCGTTGCCCCCAACCCCAGCCTCGCCACCGTCGCCCCCGCCCCACGGGCGCCGCCGACAGCCGTCCCCTCGGACGTCAGCGCGCCGCCGCCAGCGCGGCCGTGAGGGCGGCGGGGGCCTCGGCCAGGGAAGGGCCGTACCAGGTGAGGTGACGGCCGCTGACCAGGGCCGCCGGGAGGCCGGGGAACGCCTCGGGGCCGTCCTCGGCCGTGAAGCGGTACGGCTCGTCGGGCAGCACCACCAGATCCGCGTTCCGGGCCGTCAACTCCTGGATCGGGACCCGGGGATAGCGCTCGGGATGGGTGCTGTAGAGGTGCCGTACGCCCAGCCGGGCCAGGACGTCACCGGCGAAGGTGTCCCGTCCCAGCACCATCCACGGACGCCGCCACACCGGGACGACGGCGTGCCGCACCGGGCCGGTGGCCCGTACGTCGGCCCAGGCGGCCTCGGCCTCGGCCAGCCAGGCGGGCCGGCCGAGTCCGCAGCCGTGCACCAGGACCCGCTCCAGCTCGGCGAACGCCTGCTCCAGCGTGCGCACTTCGGTCACCAGGACCTCGAGGCCCGCGGTGCGCAGCGCGGCCAGGTCGGACGGGCGGTTCTCCTCCTCGTTGGCGATCACGAGATCCGGTGCGAGGGCGGCGATCCGGGCGGTGTCGGGATTCTTGGTGCCGCCGATCCGCTCCGCGGCCAGGCCGGGCGGGTGGGTGCACCAGTCGGTCACCCCGACCAGCAGCTCCGGCGCGGTGGCGGCGACGGCCTCGGTGAGCGAGGGCACGAGGGACACCACGCGCCGTACGGGGGTACGAGGACTCATCGCTCCACCGTACGGCGCGGCCGCCCGCGGCTCACCAGGCCGGTACGGAGCCGGCACAAACCCGGCCGCCCGTCCACAGCACACAGCACCGCGGCCCGGAGCGAGTGCTCCGGGCCGCGGTGCTGTGTGCGTGCCGTGTACGGCGAGCCGGAAACCCACCGGGCGGCCACCACGCGACCACCACACGAGCAACCACCACACAGGCACGACACGGGCAACCACCACACAGGCGCGATACGGGCAACCACCACACGAGCAACCACCACACAGGCGGTCATCGGGCGGCCCACCCGGTGGATCAGGTCCTCACCGAGTGGGCCGGGAAACCCCACCGAGCAGGCCAGGAACAGCCCACCGGACGGAGATCAGGAAGCCACCGGCGCCATCTTGTCGACGATGCCGGGGTGGGCGTCCATCCACTTCTGGACACCCTTCTCCTCGTTGCCCTTACCGGCCTCCTGGACGGCCTGTTCCAGACTCGCCAGCTCCTGGTTGGTCATGTGCCACTTCTTCAGCCACCCGTAGAACTCCGGGTACTTCTTCGGGAAGGACTTGTGGCCGAGCGAACGGATCTCGTTGTTGGCCCCGAACGCCTTCTTCGGGTCGGCGAGCCGGGTGATCTGGTACTTGCTGTACGCCCAGTGCGGGGTCCACAGGACGACCGCGACCGGTTCGTGCTTGGCGTACGAGCGCTCCAGCTGCGCCAGCATGGCCGGCGAGGAGCCGTCGCTGACCTTGTACTCCTTGTCCAGGCCGTACGCCGGCAGCACCTTGTTCTTGAGCATCTTCATCTGGCCGGTGCCCGGTTCGATGCCGATGATCCTCCCCTTGAAGGTGGACCCCTTGCCCTTCAGATCCGCCAGGGACTTCACGCCCTTGACGTAGGACGGCACGGCGATATCGAGAGAGGTTTTGTCGTACCAGGGCCCGATATCGACCAGATTCTCCTTGTACTTGTCCCAGTACTGTTTCTGGCCGACCGGCAGCCAGGCGTCGAATTCCACATCGACCTGCCCGCTGCTCATCCCGGTGAACATGGAGCCGACGTCGTACTGCTTGATCGACGGCTTGTAGCCGCGCCGCTCGAGGACGTTCTTCCACAGGTAGGTGGTGGCCACGTCCTCGTCCCACGGGAAGTAGCCGATCTTCGGCGCGGCTCCGGCGTCCTTGCCCTTCTGGTCGGCACCGGGCACCGGGGCGAGCTTGTTGACCATGCCGGGGTTCTTCTTGAGCCAGGCGCGCACGCCCTGCTGCTCCTTGCCCTTACCGGCGTCCTGGATCTCGGACTCCAGGCTGGTGAGCTGCTTCTCGCTCAGCTTGAAGTTCTTCATCCACTGGGCGACCTGCGGGTTCTTCTGGGAGAAGCCCTTGCGCGCGATGGTGTCGACGTGGTCGCCCTTACCGAAGGCCCCCTTGGTGTCCTTCAGCTTGGTGAGGTGGTACTTGTCGTACGCCCAGTGCGGGGACCACAGGGTGACCGCGATCGGCTCCTGCTTGGCGTAGGAGCGGTCCAGCTGGGAGAGCATGGCCGCGGTCGAGCCCTTGACCAGGGTGAAGTTCTTGTTCAGGCCGTAGGCCGGCATGACCTTGTCCTGCATCAGCTTCATCTCACCGGCGCCGGGCTCAATACCGATGATCTTGCCCTTGAAGGTGGACGACTTCTTCTCGAGGTCGTCCAGGGTCTTCACGCCCTTGACGTACGAGGGCACCGCGACCTCCAGGGAGGTGGGGCCGTACCAGGAGCCGAGGTTCTCCAGCTTGTCCTTGTACTTGGCCCAGTACGCGGCATGGGTCGCGGGCAGCCAGCCGTCGGTCTGCAGATCGATGTTGCCGGCGGCCATACCGGTCCACAGCGCGCCGACGTCGTAGGACTGCACCTTGGGCTTGAAGCCGCGCTGCTCCAGCAGCTCCTTCCACAGGAAGGTGGAGGCGACGCCCTCGTCCCAGTTGATGTAGCCGATGTTGACCGACTGGCCCTTGCCGACGTCGGCGGAGACCTGGGAGCCGTCCTCGTCCCCGGAGAAGACGTGCATCCCGCCGGCGACCAGCGCCAGGGCGACGACGCCGACCATGGCGACGGAGGTCGCGGGGCGCCAGCGCAGCACCTTGAAGCCGCTGAGCGCCTTGGCCTGCTCCCTGGCCAGCGCGCGGCGGGCCAGCGGGGAGACGCGCTGGTTGAGCGCACTGGTCATCCGGTCCAGGTACATGGCCAGGATGACGACCGCGATACCGCCCTCGAAGCCCATGGCGACGTCGACGGAGCTGATCGCCTGGAAGACGGTGGAGCCCAGGCCCTCGGCGCCGACCATACCGGCGATGACGACCATGGACAGCGCCAGCATGATCACCTGGTTGACGCCCGCCATGATGGTGGGCAGGGCCAGCGGGAGCTGGACGCGCAGCAGGGTGCGGCGCGGATGGGTGCCGAAGGCGTCGGCCGCCTCGACCAGCTCCGTATCCACCTGCCGGATGCCGAGTTCCGTCATGCGGACGCCCGGGGGCATCGAGAAGATGACGGTGGCGACGACGCCGGGGACCACTCCGAGGCCGAAGAAGAAGATGCCGGGGATCAGGTAGACGAAGGCGGGCATCGTCTGCATGAAGTCCAGCACCGGGCGGATCACGGCGCTCACCGCGCGGTTGCGGGAGGCCCAGATGCCCAGCGGCACCGCGAACACGATGGTGATCACACCGGCGACCAGCACCAGCGCGAGCGTGTTCATCGCCTCGCCCCACAACTCGATCGAGTCGATGAGGGCGAATCCCAGGAACGCGAGCACGGCGGGCATCAGCCCGCGCAGCCACCAGGCGAGCACCGCGAGGATGCCCGCGAACAGCAGCGGCTCGGGGGCGCCGAGCACGGTGTTCACCGCGTCGTACATGCCCTGGACGACGCTGGATATGAAGTCGAAGAGCCAGCTCAGATTGTCTCGGAGCCAGTTGACGCCGGAGTTGATCCAGTCGCCGACCTGAAGCCTAGGCACCGGTGATCACCTTCTTCCCGGTCCGGGACTCGTCCGGCCTGCCGTCGGCCGGTGGTGTCGCCCCGCCCCCTCCGGTGTCCGGCTCACCGAGCACGGCGAGCAGCCGGGCGCGGGTGACGGCCCCCACCAGGGCGCCGTCGTCGTCGGTGACGGCGACCGCGACCCCGCTGCGCGAACAGGGCCCGAACAGCTCGATGATCGGGGTGTCCGTGGTGACGGTGGCGGGGGCCGCCGCCAGTACGTCCCGCTCGGTGTCGAGCCGGGTACCGTCGTCGGTCTCGGTGCCCAGCACCTCACTCGGTTCGGCCATGATCGCGCCGGCCGTGAGCACCCGGCTGCGGTCGACGTCCTGGGTGAAGGAGGCGACGTAGTCGTTGGCCGGGGTGACCAGGATGTCCTCGGCGGTGCCGACCTGGACGATCCGGCCGTCGCGCATCACGGCGATGTGGTCGCCGAGCCGCATGGCCTCGTTCAGGTCGTGGGTGATGAAGACGATGGTCTTCTTGAGCCGCTTCTGCAGCTGGAGCAGCTGGTCCTGCATATCGCGGCGGATCAGCGGGTCGAGCGCGCTGAAGGACTCGTCCATCAGCAGCAGATCGGCGTCGGTGGCCAGCGCGCGGGCGAGGCCGACGCGCTGCTGCATACCGCCGGAGAGCTCATCGGGCCAGGACTTCTCCCAGCCCGCCAGGCCGACCAGCTCCAGCGCCTCGGTGGCGCGCCGGACGCGCTCCTCGCGCGGCACGCCCTGTACCTCGAGGCCGTAGCCGGCGTTCTCCAGCACGCTGCGGTGCGGGAAGAGGGCGAAGTGCTGGAAGACCATGCTGATCTTGTGGGACCGCACCCGGCGCAGGTCCCTGGGGCTGAGCGCGGTCAGATCGTCGTCGTCGAAGAGCACGCGTCCCGCGGTCGGCTCCAGCAGCCCGTTCAGCATGCGCAACAGCGTGGACTTACCGGATCCGGACAGACCCATGACGACGAAGATCTGGCCCGCCTCGACGGCGAAGGATGCGTCGATGACCGCCGCTGTCGTGCCGTTCGCGCGCAGTTCGTCACGGTCCGCACCGCCCTCGAGCTTCGCCACCGCCTCATCAGGTCGTCTGCCGAACACCTTGTACAGATGCTCGGCTCGCAGTTTTGACACATGCACCTCTCAGATCGCAACAAAAAGCGACCCGCCACCCCCGCCGGCGGGTCGTGGAGCAGCGCGGTATGGGACCGCAGGCCGCCGCAATAGTTGAATCACTGAACGGGTTCGCTCCGGCTGCGCGCCTGCCCTGATCGCGATGGCGCAAACCAAACGGTGACTCAGATCACATGATCGTCGCGTTCCTGTCAGTGCGGTGAGGCATGATCAGGGGCGTGACGCGACGCCTGATGCTCCTCGACACCGCCTCCCTCTACTTCCGGGCCTACTTCGGCGTGCCGGATTCGGTCCGGGCCCCGGACGGCACTCCGGTGAACGCCGTGCGCGGCCTCCTCGACTTCATCGCCCGGCTCGTCCAGGACCACCGCCCGGACGACCTGGTGGCCTGCATGGACGCCGACTGGCGCCCGGCCTGGCGGGTCGCGCTGATCCCCACCTACAAGGCCCACCGGGTCGCCGAGGAGGCCCCGGAGGCGGGCGGGGTGGACCAGGAGGAGGTGCCGGACACCCTCTCCCCGCAGATCCCGGTGATCGACGAGGTGCTCGACGCGATCGGCATCGCCCGGGTGGGCGCCGCGGGCTACGAGGCCGACGACGTGATCGGCACGCTCACCGGCCGGGCAGCCGGCCCGGTCGACATCGTCACCGGGGACCGCGATCTGTTCCAGCTGGTGGACGACGAGCGCGGGGTGCGGGTGCTCTACCCGGTCAAGGGCGTGGGCACGCTGCGACTGGTCGACGAGTCCTATGTGCGCGAGAAGTACGGCGTGGGCGGCTTGGGGTACGCGGATCTGGCGCTGCTGCGCGGCGACCCCAGCGACGGGCTGCCGGGCGTGCCCGGCATCGGCGAGAAGACCGCCGCGAAGCTGCTGGCCGCCCACGGCGACCTGGCCGGGATCATGGCCGCCGTCGACGACCCCGCCGCCCAGCTGACCCCCGCCCAGCGCAAGCGGCTGGCCGAGGCGCGGGCGTATGTCGAGGTCGCCCCGAAGGTGGTGCGGGTCGCCGCGGACGTGGCCCTGCCCGCCTTCGACGCGGCGCTGCCGCGGTCGCCGCGCGACCCCGGGGCCGTGGCGGCGCTGGCGGAGCGCTGGGGCTTGGGCGGATCTTTGCGCAGGCTCCTTTCCACTCTCCAGGGGTGAGCTGTTAGGTTAGGTAAACCTAACTCTTTTTGATCAGGGAGGTCGCCATGGCAGACCGTCCGGCCCGCAGGACGCGCACGCCGCATCGCGCACAGGTGGTGCGCACCGACCGGCTCACCCCGCATATGGTGCGGGTCGTCCTGGGCGGCGACGGCCTCGCCGACTTCCACGCGGGCGAGTGGACCGACCACTACATCAAGTTGCTCTTCCCGTCCGGGGGCGCCACCTACCCCGAGCCGTTCGACCTGGAGCGGGTCCGCGCCGAGTTCCCGCGCGACCAGTGGCCGGTGACCCGTACGTACACGGTGCGGGCGTGGGACCCGGCGGCCCGCGAGCTGACCGTGGACTTCGTTACCCATGGCGACGAGGGGCTCGCCGGGCCGTGGGCCGCCCGGGTCCAGCCGGGCGAGGAGATCTTCTTCATGGGGCCGGGCGGCGCCTACGCCCCCAGCGCCGACGCCGACTGGCACCTGTTCGCGGGCGACGAGAGCGCGCTGCCCGCGATCGCCGCCGCGCTGGAGCGGCTCGCCGCCACCGCGTCCCGGGACGGCGGCGCGGCCGGGGCGCCGGTGCACACCTTCATCGAGGTCGCGGACGAGAAGGAGGAGCTCAAGCTCACCGTGCCGGACGGGGTCGAGGTGAGCTGGCTGCACCGGGGCGGCGCACCGGTCGGCGAGGCGCTGGTGGCGGCCGTCCGGGAGCTGGAGTTCCCGGACGGACAGGTGCACGCCTTCGTCCACGGCGAGGCGGGCTTCGTGAAGGAGATCCGCCGCCATCTGCGCGTCGACCGGCAGATCCCGCGCGAGTGGCTGTCCATCTCCGGTTACTGGCGGCGCGGCCACGACGAGGACGGCTGGCAGGCGTCGAAGCGGGAGTGGAACCGGCAGGTCGAGGCCGAGCAGGAGGGGGCGGAGCCCGGCGGGGTCGCGGCCTAGCCAGGGCCTGCCCGACGAGTGATCGCGCCACCGGATCGGGTAGCAGATCGCTCCAGTGGGTTGCCTCCGCCGCGTCCAGGCAGCGCGGTACCGCACCACGGTTGGCGGTGAGGGAGGCGATGCGTATCCGCGTGTCCGCCGCCGTCTCGCGCAGTACGGCGATCATGACGGGGCAGGGGGCGAGCCGTGGCGCCCTGCCCCGGACGCAGGGGAGCGGGTCGGCCCACCACCCCGTGGAATAACTTCCGGCAGGCCATGGACACCCTCGTCGGCATTCCGCGCCGCACCACCGAACGGCCGCGGCTCCGGTCCCGAGGTCACCACCCGTCGCCTCGCCGCCCACCGCCCGCGCGTCGGGCGTACGAGGCGTTCTGCGACGAGCCGGGGCGTCCTCCGGCCCATGTCGGTCTCGCATGGCTGCTGCACCGGGCCGGGTGACGGGACCGATCACCGGTCCCCGCACTGTCGGCCACCTCGAACACACCGCTCAAGCCCGCGACATCCGGCTCGGCGCGGACCAACTGACCCGCCCGGACGAGGTCTTCCCGCTGCCCGGGGGCCCGGTTCCCGAGGCGTACGCCTGGGGAGCCCGGGACGGGGCGGTCCCTGACGGCTCTCTCCTCACCGGGCCGCGCTTTCGCGTCACCGGGGAGCGCACAACGGCAGATATCGCCAGCCCGGGGGCTTTTATCCCTACTTACACATGAATACCGCCATGCATCAATTGCACCTATCGCGTCCTTCACTCGATCGCTTAAATCGGTAGCAGCGAGATTGACGGCGCCCCGTGCGACGGCGCCGAGTCGCTTCCCACCGGACGACCCGCCTCCGGTGCCGGCCCCGAGGCGGCGGGTCCTCCCGCGCCCTTCCCCGCCCTACCGGAACGTCCCACACGGTTCGCGAGCCACCCCAGTCATCGGCCCGCCCTCCGTTCGCGTCCCCGGCAGAGCGGCACGACCGAAAGAGAAGGATCATGGCAACCATCACCTCGCTGGTGGACACGACCACCACCACCAACCAGGGCAAACCCGGGGACACCGTTCAGATCAACGGCACCTCTCTGGGCTCTACCACGAGGGTCAACTTCGGCTCGACAGCGGTCACTCCGGCCTCCGTCACCGCGACCCAGGTCACCTTCGTCGTGCCCAGCACGGCGCCCTGCTCCGGACAGGTCTCGGTCAGCGTCACCACCAACACCGGCGCCACCAGCAACGCCCTGCCGTTCTTCGTCATCGCCACGCCGACGACCACGGGGCTGAGC
>NZ_BBOX01000028.1 GCF_001553455.1 Streptomyces hygroscopicus subsp. hygroscopicus | reverse complement strand
CCCGGGTCAGGTCGGCACGGTGTCCACCCAGCCCGTGACCATCACCACCGCCGGTGGCACCAGCGCCTCGGGCAGCACCCTGATCGACTACTACCTCGCCCCGGCCATCACCTCGGTGGTTCCGGCAACGGGCACCGCAGGAGACCAGGTCACCATCAACGGAACCGGCTTCGTCAACGTCGACACCGTCACCTTCACCGACAGCGCCGCCGCCACCGCCACCGCCGTGTTCACCCCCATCAGCGACACCCAGCTCGTCGCCACCGTCCCCGGCGGACTCGCCACCGGCGCCGGAACCATCACCGTCCACACTTGCGGCGGCAACTCCAACGCCGAGGCCTTCACCATCACCTGACCGCCCGTAACACCGGGCACCGACGGCACGACCACCACGTCGCCGTCCCTCCGCGTCGCGTGGCGCGGACGGACGGCGACGCCCCCCGCGCCCCGGCCGATGAGCACTGGCCGGGGCGCGGCCGTTCCAGGCGGTACGAGAAGGAGAGAGCACCATGGCCCCCGTTGTGACCAGCGTCAGCCCCGCCCAGGGTCCGCCCGCGGGGGGTACCTCCGTCACCCTCACCGGCTCCGGTTTCACCGGCGCCACGGCGGTCAGGTTCGGCCCCAGCCTGGCCACCGATGTGGTCGTCGTAAGCAACACGCAGATCACCGCAAGAACGCCCCCCGGGAGCGGCACCGTGAAGGTCACGGTCACGGGGCCGTCGGGGACCAGCACCCAGAACGTGTTCTTCACCTATACGACGGTCGCGGCTCCGGTCCTGACCGCGCTCAGCCCGGCCTCGGGCCCCACCACCGGCGGCAACACCGTCACCATCACCGGCACCAACCTCACCGCAGCCACCCAAGTCCTCTTCGGCCCCAACCCCGCCACCATCCTCACCAACACCCCCACCCAAATCACCGTCACCGCCCCCACCGGCACCGGCACCACCAACGTCACCGTCACCACACCAGCAGGCACCAGCAACCCCCTCCCCTACACCTACACCACCACCCCCACACCCACCATCACCAACCTCAACCCCACCTCCGGCCCCACCACCGGCGGCAACACCGTCACCATCACCGGCACCAACCTCACCGCAGCCACCTCGGTGAAGTTCGGGATCAACTCGGCGACGATCCTCACCAATTCCGCCACCCAGATCACCGTCAGCGCGCCCGCCGGGCCGCCGTCCTCGGTCAGTGTCACGGTCACCACGGCCGGCGGCACCAGCAATCCGCTGCCGTACTTCTACATCGCCGCACCCACCGTCAGCGATCTGTCGCCGCACTTCGGTCCGGCCACCGGGAGCAACACCGTCACCGTCTTCGGCAGCAATCTGAGCCTCACCACGGCCGTGCACTTCGGGGGGAACCCTGCCACCGCCGTCACCGTGGTCTCCGACAGCCAGCTGACCGTGACCGCCCCGGCCGGCTCCGGCACGGTCGCCGTCACCGTCACCACACCGGGCGGCACCAGCACGCCGGGCACCGGAAACCCCTATTACACCTATCTCGGGGCGCCCGTCCTGACCAGCCTCAATCCCTCCCATGGCGCGAGCGTCGGGGGCGACGCCATCGTGCTGACCGGCGCCAATCTCACCTACACCGACGCGGTGACCTTCGGCGGCGCCCCGGCCTCGTTCTCGGCGATCTCCGACACCCAGATCGTCGCGACCTCCCCGGCCGGGGCGCCCGGCACGGTGAACGTCGTGGCACACACCCCGGCCGGGAACAGCAACGCCCTGCCCTACGTCTACGACCCCGCCTGACGGACGCCCCGCCTGACGGACGGGCCGGCCGGCGGAGCAGGGCCCCGCCGGTCAGCCCACCGAGGAGTACGCCACGACCCCGCGCAGCAGCCCGTCGACCGCCCGGCGGGCGTTGCGCGGCACCGTGCCCTCCGGGGCCGCCGCGGCGATCTGGCCGAGCACATCGATCAGCTGCTTGGTCCAGCGCACGAAGTCGCCCGCGGGCATGTCGACTTCCCGCAGCACCTCGTCGAGGCCGTGCCCGGACGACCAGCGGTAGGCGGCCCAGGCGAAGCCCAGATCCGGCTCGCGCTGGCCGACGCCCTCCGCCTGGTTGATCTTGTGCTCCTCCTCCAGGGCGTCCAGCCGGCCCCAGATGCGGACCATCTCGCCGAGCGCGTCCTTGGCCCGGCCGGCGGGGAGCTTGGGCGGCAGCGCGTCATCGGCCGTGCGCGCCTCGTAGACCAGCGCGGAGGCGCAGGCCGCGAGCTCGGCGGGGGCCAGCCCCTCCCAGATGCCGTCGCGCAGGCATTCGCTGGCCAGCAGGTCCAGCTCGCCGTACAGCCGCGCCAGCCGCCTCCCCTCGTCCGTGACCTCGTCACCGCGCAGATAGCCCAGTTCGGTCAGCAGCGAGCAGATCCGGTCGAAGGTGCGGGCGATGGTGTTCGTACGGCCCTCGATGCGCCGCTCCAGCTGCCGGGTGTCGCGCAGCAGCCGGTGGTAGCGCTCGCCCCAGCGGGCGTGGTCCTCGCGGTCGGAGCAGCCGTGGCAGGGGTGGGCCCGGATGGCCGCCCGCAGCCGGGTGATCTCGGTGTCGTCGGCCGCGGGCGAGCGCTCCTTGCGGCGGCGCCGCACATCGTGGTGTCCGGCCTTGGTGCGCAGCGCGGAGGCCAGGTCGCGGCGGGACTGGGGGCTGCGCGGGTTGAACGACTTGGGGATCCGCATCCGGTCCAGCGGCTCGACCGGGACCGGGAAGTCGATCGATGCCAGCCGCTTGACCTGCCGCTCGGCGGTGAGCACCAGGGGCCGGGGCCCGTCGTGGTACTCCATGCCGCGGTGGCCGCCCACCCGCCCGGCGGACAGCCCGGGGTCCAGCACCAGCGCGAGCCCGGCGTACTTGCCGGTGGGCACGTGGATGACGTCGCCGGGGCGGAGCTTCTCCAGGGCGACCGCGGCCGCCGCGCGCCGCTGGGCCGCGCCCTGCCGGGCCAGCTCGGTCTCGCGGTCCTTCAGTTCGCGGCGCAGCCGTGCGTACTCGTCGAAGTCGCCGAGGTGGCAGGTCATGGAGGCGCGGTAGCCCGCCAGCCCCTCCTCGTTGCGCTGCACCTGCCGGGAGATCCCGACGACCGCCTTGTCGGCCTGGAACTGCGCGAACGAGGTCTCCAGCAGCTCGCGCGAGCGGTGCCGTCCGAACTGGGAGACGAGGTTGACCGCCATGTTGTACGACGGCTTGAAGGAGGAGCGCAGCGGATACGTCCGCGTGCCGGCCAGCCCGGCGAGCGCCGCGGGGTCCATGGTGCGCTGCCACAGCACCACCGCATGGCCCTCGACGTCGATACCGCGCCGCCCGGCCCGGCCGGTCAACTGGGTGTACTCACCGGGGGTGATGTCGACGTGCTGCTCGCCGTTCCACTTGACGAGCTTCTCCAACACCACCGAGCGGGCGGGCATGTTGATGCCGAGCGCGAGGGTCTCGGTGGCGAAGACCGCCTTGACCAGGCCGCGGACGAAGAGCTCCTCGACGACCTCCTTGAAGGTGGGGAGCATTCCGGCGTGGTGGGCCGCGATGCCCCGCTCCAGGCCCTCCAGCCATTCGAAGTACCCCAGCACATGGAGGTCTTCGTTCAGAATCCCGGCGGTGCGCTCCTCGACGATGGCCCGCACCTGGGTGCGGGCCGACTCGTCGTTGAGCCGCAGCCCCGCGTGGAGACACTGCTGGACGGCGGCTTCGCAGCCGGCCCGGCTGAAGATGAAGGTGATGGCCGGGAGCAGCCCCTCGGCGTCGAGCCGGTCGATGACCTCGGGCCGGCCGGGGGTCCAGATCCGGCTGCGCTGCCGGCGCTCGCGCTCCCGGTCGGCCTCCCGCATGGTGCGGCCGCGGCGCTTGTCGCGGCCGAAGGTGGGGCGGCTGTTCTCCATCCGGGCCAGCCGGACCAGATCGGGGTTGACCTCGCGGCGCCCGCCCTGGTCGCCGTCCTGGCCGCCCTTCTCCTCGAACAGGTCGTACATCCGGCGCCCGGCCAGGACGTGCTGCCACAGCGGCACCGGACGGTGCTCGGAGACGATGACCTCGGTGTCACCGCGGACGGTGTCCAGCCAGTCGCCGAACTCCTCGGCATTGGAGACGGTCGCGGAGAGCGACACCAGCGTCACCGACTCGGGGAGGTGGATGATGACCTCCTCCCAGACGGCACCCCGGAACCGGTCGGAGAGGTAGTGGACCTCGTCCATCACCACATAGCCGAGGCCGAGCAGCGACTGGGATCCGGCATAGAGCATGTTCCGCAGCACCTCGGTGGTCATGACGACCACCGGTGCCCCGGAATTGACGCTGTTGTCCCCGGTGAGCAGGCCGACCCGGTCGGCGCCGTAGCGCTTCACCAGGTCGGTGTACTTCTGGTTGGACAGCGCCTTGATCGGCGTGGTGTAGAAGCACTTGCGGCCCTGGGTGAGCGCCAGGTGGACGGCGAACTCGCCCACGATGGTCTTGCCCGAGCCGGTGGGCGCGGCCACCAGCACGCCCTTGCCGCCCTCCAGGGCCTTGCACGCCTCGATCTGGAACGGGTCCAGCTCGAAGTCGTACATGTCGCGGAAGGGGGCCAGCGCGGTGGCCTGCTCGGCGGCCCGGACGCGGGACGCCGCATAGCGCTCGGCGGGAGATAGCTCGTCGGTCATCGTATCTACGAGCCTACCGGCCACCTCCGACAGCGCACGCGATCTTTATCGGGGCTTTGTTCGGTCCGCCGGGCCGGGCCGCCCGGCGGACGGCCGCGGACCGGGCGGTTACCGCCGGGTAGGGCTAGGTGATGTCGTCGTAGCCGTTGCGCCGGGTGGTGCCGGAGTCGTCCCCGTCGGTGAGTTCCCGCGTGGCGCCGGGCGCGGCGATGGACTCGGGCGTCAGATCCAGCTCGGACGCCTCGTCGTCGCTCAGGCCGAAGTCCGGGTCGGCGGCCCGGCGGCGCGCCTTACGGCGGTCGTTGAACAGGGCGACGCCGACGGCGCCGAAGTAGAGCACGGTGACCGGCCCGGCCAGGGCGAACATGCCGATCGGGTCGGTGCTGGGGGTGGCGACGGCGCCGAAGACCGTGATGCCCATGATCATGGCGCGCCACCAGCCGAGCATCCGGCGCCCGCTGAGGATGCCGGTGAAGTTCAGCAGGATCAGCAGCAGCGGCAGCTCGAAGGCGAGCCCGAAGACCACGACCATGCGGGCCAGCAGATCGAGGAAGTCGTCCAGGGGCAGGAGGTTGTTCGCCCCCTCGGGCGTGAAGCCGATGAGGACCTTGGCGCTGGTCGGCAGGATCTTGTACGCGAAGAAGGCGCCGCCGACGAAGAGCGGTACGCCGAGCCCGACGAAGAACAGGCCGTACTTCTTCTCGTTGCGGTGCAGCCCGGGTGCGAGGAAGGCCCACAGCTGGTAGAGCCAGACCGGGGTGGCCACCACCACACCGGTCGTGAAGGAGACCTTCAGCATGATCGTGAACGGCGACAGCAGACCGTTCACGGTGAAGTAGGCGCAGTCGTGGCCCTTGCTCCCCTTGTCCGCGAGGTCGGAGAGCGACGCCCCGCCACAGCCGACCGAGTCCAGCACCGGCTGCATCAGGAACTTGGCGATGTCCATGTAGAAGAACATCGCGACGATCGTGACCACGCAGATCGCCAGGACCGATTTGAGCAACCGGTTGCGCAGCTCACGCAGGTGCTCGGAGAGGGGCATCCGCCCCTCGGGGTCCTTCTCCTTCTTGCGGGCAGACTTGAGCAACCCACGTCCTCATCTCGTGCGTCCGGTGGCGGCCCTTCGTGCCGCCTTCAGGTGGCCCTGGGTCAGCGCTTGGTGCTGTCGCTCGGCTCCGACACCGGGCGCGAACTGGTCACATCTCCGGGCGCGGCCTGGATGGTGCGGTGGGTGGCATCGTCCTGACCGGGGTGGGGCGGGTCGGCCGGCGCGTTCTGCTGCTGGCCGTCCGACTTCATCGCCTTCGCCTCGCTCTTGAGGATCCGGGCCGACTTGCCCAGCGAGCGGGCCATGTCCGGGAGCTTCTTGGCACCGAACAGCAGCACGACGACGACAAGAATGAGGATGATTTCGGGAGCGCCGAGCCTTCCGAACATAAGCGTCTACCTTCTCACCGAGGCGGCGGGGGGTGGGCTGCCCGACCGGTCGGACGGGTGTCCGGCAGCCGTGCTGTCAGCGATCGTAGCGCGCAGGGGTGAACCGGAGGCAATCCCCATGCGGACTCCGGGTTGCGGCCCTCCGCCTCGTTACCAGGGCCGCGAACAGCCAGCGTACCCCGCCCGGCGGCGGCACAGCAGAGCACCCGTCAGCCGCCGTCCGCCCGGGAGCGGCCGGGGCGATCGCTCCGGCGCGGGGCGGGGATCCTCCGCCCCGGCACCCCGCCACGCCTCACTCGGGGTGCGGCGCGGCCCCTCGCTCCCGGCGCAGCGCGTCGACGTGGGAGCCCAGCGGAACCGAGGCCCGCTCCAGGTCCTCGGCGGCCCGGGTGATCCGCCGCGAGCTCTCCGACACCTGCCGGGCCAGTCCGCGGACCTCCGCGTGGACCCGCACCGAGAGCACGGCGAGAACGGCGATTCCGCAGAAGGCGAGGGCGAGGGCGAGCATCGGCCAGAGCATGCGCCAGAGCCTAGACGGTGGAGTGCAGCCGCAGCGTACGCACCCCACCACCGGTGAGCAGCTCCACGATCCGCTCCCCCGCCGGTTTGCGCACCGCGGTTCCGCAGTCGGGGCAGGTGAAGGAGTAGAAGGTGGTGCGGTCGCTGGCCCCGATCGCCAGCCGCAGCGCGCCCGCGGTCAGCTCGAACCGGCCCCGGCACTCCGGACAGGCCGCCTTGAAGACAACCGAAGCGGCACTCCCCCGTGCGGTCACTGCGTGTGTCCTTTCACTCACCGTACGCCGCGAGCGCCTGCCGCGCCGCGTCCCGGGCACTGTCCGCGAGCCCCTGCGGCGCGACGATCCGGCCGTCCCCGCCCAGCCGCAGGGCCAGCCGCCGCAGCGAGCCGGGGTCGGGCGCGCGCAGCGTGATCCGCAGACCGCCGTCGGGCAACTCCTCGGCGCTGTCGTGCGGGTAGTACTCGGCGACCCAGCGTCCGCCGGGGCCGACCTCGACGATCACCTCGGGGTCCTCGGCGCCGGTCTGCACCAGCTGGGTGGACAGGTCCGACAGATCGCGCAGCTCGATCGGCGGCGGATCGGACCCCTCGTCGAGCAGCTTGATCTCGACGACCCGGTCGAGCCGGAAGGTCCGCCGCGCCTCGGAGAGGCGGCACCACGCCTCCATATAGGTACGGCCGACGGCGAACAGCCGGATCGGGTCGACCTCACGCTCGGTGATCTCGTCCCGCGCGGGCGAGTAGTAGCGCAGCCACAGCCGGCGGCGCTCGGAGATGGCACGGTCGACGTCGGCGAAGACGCCGCCCTCCGACTCGAAGATCACCGAGAGCCGGGAGCTGGCGCCCGCCGCCTCCCCGGCCGCGGCCTCCAGCTTGGCGGTGGCCCGCAGCAGCGCGTCCCGGTCGCTCTCGCGCAGCCCGGGGAGGGTGGCGACGGCGCGGGCGGCGACCAGCAGCGCGGTGGCCTCGTCGGCCGCCAGCCGCAGCGGCGCCGCGACGTCGTCGGGGTTGTGCCACCAGATCCGCTCACCGTCGGTGTCGATGTCCAGCAGATCGCCGCCGCGGAAGCTGGTGCCGCACAGCGGCAGCACGTCCAGGTCGGCGATCAGCTCGTCCTCGCTGATGCCGAAGGCCCGGGCGACATCGGCGACACGGGCGCCGGGGCGCTCGCGCAGATACGTCACCAGGGAAAGCATCCGCCGGGTCTGGTCAATGGCGTTTCCGGCCATGGTGAAGTCGCTCCGTTCCCCTCAGCCCTTGGCGACCGCGCGCAGCCGGTCCACGACATCCGCCCGCAGTTCGTCGGGCGCCAGCACGACCACGTCCGGGCCGAACTCCACGAGCCAGGCGTCCAGGCCGTGCCCGTAGGGAATCTCCAGCTCGTCCCAGCCGTCGCCGGCCGCCCGGGTGGACAGCGCCTTCGCGCGCAGCGGATAGCCGTGGCCGGAGCGCAGCCTGATCCGGGCGGTGCCGGTGGCAGTCTCCCCCGCCCAGGTCTCCACGGTCTCCCGGACGGTGACGTGGTCGGGCACCTCGGCGGTGAACGAACCGGACCGCAGCCGGACCCGGCCGGTGATCCGGGAGAGCCGGAAGACCCGCTCGGCGGCGCGCTCGCGGTCCCATCCGGCGAGGTACCAGTGGCCGCGCCAGCACTCCAGGGTCCAGGGCTCGACCTGGCGCTGCTCGGGGCGCGCGGCGTTGGCCTTGCGGTAGTCGAAGACGACGGGGCGGCGGTCGCGGCAGGCGAGCATCAGCGGCTCGAAGGCGCTCTCATGGACCGGGATGCGCGGCTCCAGCGCGCTGTGTCCCGGCGTGTCGTACGGGTCCTCGGCGACCGGCATCCCGGCGGCGCGCAGCTTCTGCAGCGCGCCGCTGGCGGCGCCCGCGAGCCGGGCCTGCTGCCAGACCTTGGCGGCGAGGCCGAGGGCGGCGGCCTCCTCGGCGTCGAGGGTGATCGGGGGGAGGCGGTTGCTGTCCCGGCGGGCGAGATAGCCGACCTCGCCGTCGACGCCCTCCACCGTCTCGATGATCAGGCCGAGTTCGCGCAGATCGTCCTTGTCGCGCTCGAACATGCGGTTGAACGCCTCGTCGTTGGCCGCGTCGGCCTGGAGGTACGCCTCTATGGAGCCCCGCAACTCCCGTTTGGTCAGCGGACGCCGCGTTCCCAGCAGGCACAGGGCCAGATTCATCAGCCGCTCGGCCTTGGCAATCGCCATCGACGCCCTTTCTTCGTGACCTCAACGACGTGACCGTACCGCTACCGGGACGCACGGCAAAAGCCGAGGGCCCCTGCCCGGTGGCAGGAGCCCTCGGCGAGGCGGGTGCCGGTCCCGGAGGCCGGTCTCAGAC
>NZ_BBOX01000027.1 GCF_001553455.1 Streptomyces hygroscopicus subsp. hygroscopicus | reverse complement strand
GGCGGGTGCCGGTCCCGGAGGCCGGTCTCAGACGGAGATCAGATCGCAGACGAAGATCAGCGTTTCGCCCGGCTTGATCCGGCCGCCGCCGGCGCCCCGGTCGCCGTAACCGAGGTGCGGCGGAATGATCAGCTGTCGGCGGCCGCCGACCTTCATGCCCTGCAGGCCCTGGTCCCAGCCGGGGATGACCTGGCCCACGCCGAGCTGGATCCGCAGCGGGGTGCCGCGGTTGTAGCTCGCGTCGAACTCCTCGCCGGTGCTGAAGGACACGCCCACATAGTGCACGGCGATGTTGTCACCGGCCTTGGCCGCGGGGCCGTCGCCCTCCCAGATGTCCTTGATCTCCAGGTCGGCCGGCGGCTCGCCGCCCGGGAAGTCCACCTCGGGCTTCTCGATGCTCACTAAATTGCTCCTTGTGACGTTGTGGGCAACCCGCACAGGCTACAGAATCGCCAGGATGTCCACGGAGAACACCAGCGTGGAGTTGGCGGGGATGCCCTTCTGGGCCGTCTTCCCGTAGCCCAGGTCCGGGGGTACGACGATCATCACCCGGCTGCCCACCTTCTTGCCGGTCAGCCCCTGCGACCAGCCCTTGACGACCTGCTGGAGCGAGAACTGGGCGAGCTGACCGCGCTTGTAGGTGGAGTCGAACTCCTTGCCGCCGTCCCACAGCACGCCCTTGTACTGGACGAGCAGGGCGTCGGTCTTCTTGACCGCCTTGCCGTCGCCCTCGATGACGTACTCCGAGACCAGCTTCTTCGGCGCGGACTTCTTGGGGATGGTGATGGTGGGGGCCTTGCCGTCGGTGTTGGCGGACACCTTCGGCAGATCGGCGTCGGTCTGCTCCACCTTGCGGCCCTTGGCCGAGCTCTTGGCATCGTAGGCGTTCACGATGTCGACGACGAAGACCAGCGTGTCGGTGCCCTTGATACCGGCCTGCGGCTGGCCCTGCTTGCCGTAGGCGTACGCGGGCGGGACGGCCAGCTCCAGCCGGCTGCCGACATGCCGGCCCAGCAGCCCCTGGTCCCAGCCCGGGAGGACCTGGCCCTGGCCCACCGGGAAGGCGGCGGTCTTCTTCTTGTCGAAGGTGTTGTCGATGACCTTCCCGGTGTCCCAGATCTGCGCCAGATAGTTGATCTGGAGCCAGTCGCCCTTGACCGTCTTCCTGCCGTTTCCCTGGCTGATCGTCTTGACCGCGAGATCGCTCGACGGCTTCCCCGTGCCCTTGGCGACCTTCGGTTTCTCACCGAACTTCTTACCAGCGGTAATGGCCGGCACCGGCCCGGAGACGATCTTGCCGCTGGGGGCCGGTGAGGGACTCTGGCTCGTGGGCTCCGGGGACGGCTTGCTCTTGGCGGACCCTGATTTTTCGTCACCGCAGCCCGCGAGCGTGAGCAGGCTCGCGGGCACGGCAAGGAGTACGGAGCGTCGGCGCACGGAGTCCTCGTTAGGTAGATCTTGCGATGGCCAGTGCGCGCCACTCTACGACGTGGCGCGGGCCCCGTCCGGAGAACGCACGGGGCCCGCGGCCAAGGTAAGCCGTACGCCGGTCACATACCGGCGAT
The DNA here is from genome assembly GCF_001553455.1 of Streptomyces hygroscopicus subsp. hygroscopicus. GTDB lineage: Bacteria > Actinomycetota > Actinomycetes > Streptomycetales > Streptomycetaceae > Streptomyces > Streptomyces hygroscopicus. Next base: position 45,424 of record NZ_BBOX01000027.1, on the reverse strand, counting down.
GAGTTTCTCCACCCGGTCGTCGACCGAACGGAACGGGTCCTTGCACAGCACGGTGCGCTGTGCCTGGTCATTGAGCTTCAGATGCACCCAGTCGACGGTGAAGTCGCGGCGCTGCTCCTGGGCCCGGCGGATGAAGTCGCCGCGCAGCCGGGCGCGGGTGGTCTGCGGTGGCACCGACTTGCCCTCGAAGATTTTCACGTCGTTGCAGACCCGGGCCGCCTGGCCGCGCTTCTCCAGCAGGTAGTACAGCCCGCGGCGGCGGTGGATGTCGTGGTAGGCGAGGTCTATCTGGGCGATCCGCGGATGCGACATGGTGATGTTGTTCTTGGCCCGGTACCGCTCGATGAGCTTGTACTTCATCACCCAGTCGATCTCGGTGCCGATCCGGTCGAGCTCCTCGGTGCGGATCGCTTCCAGGGTGCGGCCCCACAGTTCCAGGACGCGCTCGACCATGCCGGTGCGGATGCCACGGCGCTCGCAGAAGTCGACGGCCTTCTCGTAGTACTCCTGCTGCACCTCCAGGGCGGACGCCTCGCGCCCGCTGGCGAGCCGCACCTTGCGCTGCCCGGTGATGTCATGGCTGACCTCGCGGATGGCCCGGATGGGGTTCTCCAGGGTCAGGTCGCGCATCACCGTGCCCGCCTCGATCATGCGGAGCACCAGGTCGGTGGCGCCGACCTTGAGCAGCATGGTGGTCTCGGACATGTTGGAGTCGCCCACGATGACGTGCAGCCGGCGGTAGCGCTCCGCGTCGGCGTGCGGTTCGTCGCGGGTGTTGATGATCGGCCGGGAGCGGGTCGTCGCGGAGCTGACGCCCTCCCAGATGTGCTCGGCGCGCTGGCTGACGCAGTAGACCGCACCGCGCGGGGTCTGGAGGACCTTGCCCGCGCCGCACAGCAGCTGCCGCGTCACCAGGAACGGAATGAGAATGTCGGCGAGCCGGGAGAACTCCCCGTGCCGCGCCACCAGATAGTTCTCGTGGCAACCGTAGGAGTTGCCCGCGGAGTCGGTGTTGTTCTTGAACAGATAGACGTCGCCCGCGATTCCCTCCTCGTGCAGGCGGCGCTCCGCGTCCACGAGCAGACCCTCGAGAATGCGCTCGCCGGCCTTGTCGTGCGTGACCAGCTCGGTCACGTTGTCGCACTCGGGGGTTGCGTATTCCGGGTGCGAGCCCACGTCGAGATAGAGGCGGGCGCCGTTGCGCAGGAAGACATTGCTGCTGCGGCCCCAGGAGACGACACGGCGGAAGAGGTACCGCGCCACTTCGTCAGGAGACAACCGGCGCTGTCCCCTGAATGTGCACGTGACGCCGTACTCGTTCTCCAGCCCGAAAATGCGGCGGTCCATGCCTGAACATTACGCCTGATGGCGTGGTCTGAAACCGGGTTCGACGGCATGGTTGCGATCATTTTCCGCACAGGGTTCATCCGGTGTTCGCCGTTCGGTCGGCCGCGGGGCCGGGCGCGGGCCGTCCAGGAGGAACCGCTGGGCGGTCAGCAGCACCGCCAGCGCGGCCGCTCCACCGGCCGCCGGCACCGCGAATCCGGACACCGCCCCGCCGAACTGGACCGCGGGCCCCGCCACGGCGGTGCCGACCGCGTTGCCCACCACGAAGGTGGTCACCAGCCAGGAGAACGCCTCGGTGACCGTGCCGGACGGCGCGTGGCGGTCCACCACGACGAACGCGCAGGCCAGCGCCGGGGCCAGGAACACGCCCGCCACCCCCGCCAGCACGGTCATCAGGGCCACGCCCGGCACCAGCACGAGCGGCAGATAGCCGAGCGCCAGCGCGGCCACCAGCAGCCGCAGCCGCCGTTCGGGCGCGCCGGGCCGGCTACGGGCCCCGTAGACGATGCCGCCGGCCAGCGCGCCCGCGCCGAGGGCGGACAGCAGCGCGCTGGAGACCATGCCGCCGCCGTGCTCGTCGGCGTACGCCACCGAGGCCACCGCGATCGCGCCGAGGGCGAGCCCGATGAAGAAGAACGAGCCGAGCAGCACCAGCAGGCCGGGCGAACGCAGCGCGCCCAGCCAGTGCGCCTCGCGCGGTGCGGAGCGCCACCGCCGGGAGGGCGGCGAGACGACGACGGACAGCGCGCCGACGACCCCGACGGCGTTGATGACCAGCAGCGCGGCCGCCTCGGACCATACGGCCACCACGAGGGTGACCAGCAGCGGGCCGACGGAGAACATCACCTCCTGGGCCACGGCGTCCAGCGCGTAGGCCGCGTGCACCTGGTCCTCGTGCCGCAGCACCGAGGGCCACAGCGCCCGCAGCCCGCCTTCCAGCGGCGGGGTGAACAGACCGGCGATGAGCATCGCGGCGTACGCCACGGGCAGCGGATCCAGCCCGACGACGGCGAACAGGACCATGCCCAGCGCGGAGGCCACGGCGGCGGGGAGCATCACCCGCGGCTGCCCGAAGCGGTCCACGGCCCGGCCCAGCAGCGGCTGGCCCACCGCGTTGGCCGCGCCGTAGACGGCCGACAGCGCCCCGGCGAGGGCGTAGCTGCCGCCCTCGGCGCGGGCGAAGAGCAGTACCGCGAGGGCGGCGGTGGCGTTCGGGAGCCGTCCCAGGAGCGTGCCGACGAGCAGCCGTGCCGCATGCCGGGTGCGCAGCAGTTCCCCGTAGCCAGCCGCCATTGCCTGCCCCTTCCTGCGGATTCCTGTGGTGGTCGCGGTTCGTCCCGGGTTGTCGCGGGTCGGGTGCGACGTTGTACGTATAACCGTCGGCGTCATACGTACCATGGCCGCCACCGCGGGTCCACTCGCGGGCCGGAATCGAGCAGCCGGGGGCGACGGACCCGGCGGCGGAGGGAGCGGAAGGCGGATGGTGGCGAGCGCGGGCCGCGCCCGCCCGGCGGACAGACCCGCCGGGAAGGGTGCCCCGGGGTCCGGCCGGACGGGTGAGCCCGCGCGGCGCGAGGGCCCGGACGGTGCCGGAGCGGCTCCGGGCCGCCCGGTGGCGGGCCGGGTGACGAGCCGGGACGTGGCGCGGGCGGCGGGCGTGTCTCAGGCCACCGTGTCCCTGGTGCTCGGGGACAAGTGGCCCGGACGGGTCTCCGAGCGCACCGCCGAGACCGTGCGCGCCGCCGCCCGCGATCTGGGCTACCGCCCCAATCTCGCGGCCCGCAGCCTCCGCCTGGGCCGCACCAGGACCGTGCTGCTGGTGGTGCCCGCCCTGACCACCGAGTTCTTCGCCCGCGTCTACACCGGCGCCGAGCGGGTCGCCGCCGACCACGGCTTCGGCGTGGTGCTCTATCCGTCGCCCGAGGGCGTGGGCCCGGCCCGGGACCCGTTCGACTCGGCACGCGCCTCGCTCGACGGGGTGATCGCCTCCTCCATGGCGGCCGACGCGCTGACCCTGGTGCGCGTCGGCGGCCTGCCGCTGGTGATGCTCGACAGCGACCCGGACGACGCCGCGGCGGCGGCCACGGTCAACCTCGACATCGCGGACGGGGCGCGGCAGACGGCGGGGCATCTGCTGGCCCTCGGACACCGCCGGGTGGCCCATCTCGCGGCGGCGGTGGACTCCTGGACCTTCCACGTCCGCGCCCGGGCCCTGGCCGAGGCGGTGGCCGGGGTCCCGGGCGCCGCCTTGTGCACGGAACCCGCGGGGCTGAGCGTCGAGGAGGGCCGCCGGGCCGCCGAGCGCGTCCTCGCCCGCCCCGGCCGCCGGCCGACCGCCCTGTTCTGCGACGACGACATCCTGGCCGCGGGCGCCTGCAAGGCGGCCCGGCGGCTGGGGCTGCGGGTCCCGGACGACGTCTCGGTGACCGGTTTCGACGACCTGGCCCTGGCCACGGCGGTGGAACCGGAGCTGACCACGGTCCGGCTGCCCGCGGAGGCGGTGGGAGCGGCCGGTATGCGGGCCCTGATGACGCTCCTGGAGGGCAGCACTCCCCAGGACACCGTGCTGCCCGTCGAACTGGTCCCCAGGGGCTCCACGGCCCCGCCCCCACGGAACTGACCGGCCCGGGGGCCACCGCCGCGCTCAGCGGGACCCGCCCCGCGGCCCGCTACGGACGCGCCCGCGGGACCGGCACGCCTTCCGGCCGCCGCCCCACGCACCACACCGCGCCGCCGGGAGCGCCCCGACCCCGGCCGGCCCGGGCCGGGCGTGGACCAGAACGCCCACGCCCCCACACGCACCGACCGCGCTGCCAAACCCCCACCACCCACACAGCACGACGCCCCGGAGCCACCTGCAGCATGACCGGGACACCGGCCGCCACACCGCACCACCGAGAGCGCCCCGACCCCGGCCAGCCCCGGCCCCCAGCGTGAGCCAGAACGCCCACACCTCCACACCCACCATGAGGAGCCCACGCCACCCCTGCGTCGCCGGGGCCCGGACGTGAGCGGCTCGTTCCAGGGCGCGGCGCTCAGCCCGTGCGGGGCCTGCACGGATCCAAAACGCCCACCGCCGCCCCGGTGGCCCGGGGCGGCGGTGGCGGGACGATCGGCGGCGCGTGGCTCAGCCGTCGGACTCCTCGGTCCCGGAGGATTCCGTCTCCGACTCCGAGCCCGCCGCGCCCTCTTCCGGCTCCAGGAGCCGGGAGAGCTGGCGGCCCAGAACGCGCTTGAACTTGCGCTTCTGCGGCCGGGTGCGGTCCAGGACCGCGACCTCGAGCTGCTCCGCGGTGAGGCTGCGCTCACCGCCGTTGTTGTCCCGGGAGAGCGAGTCGACGGCCAGCTTGAGCGCTTCGGCGAGGGTCAGGCCGTCCCGGTGGTGCTGGTCGAGATAGCTGCTGATCTGGTCGGCGTTGCCGCCGACGGCGACCGATCCGTGCTCGTCCACGATGGAGCCGTCGTGCGGAAGGCGGTAGATCTGGTCGTCCTCGGGGCCCTCCCCGACCTCGGCGACGATCAGCTCGACCTCGTACGGCTTCTCCGCGGCGCTGGAGAAGATCGTGCCCAGGGTCTGGGCGTAGACATTGGCCAGCCCGCGGGCCGTGACATCCTCACGGTCATAGGTATAGCCGCGCAGATCGGCGTAACGGACACCGCCGATGCGCAGATTCTCGAATTCGTTGTACTTGCCGACCGCCGCGAAGGCGATCCGGTCGTAGATCTCGCTGACCTTGTGCAGTGCGCGGGACGGGTTCTCCGCAACGAAGACGATGCCGTCGGCGTACTGCAGCACGACCACGCTGCGCCCGCGTGCGATGCCCTTGCGGGCGTATTCGGCGCGGTCGGCCATGGCCTGCTGAGGAGAAACATAGAACGGCGTCGTCACCGGCTGTCCGTCCCTTCTGTCATTGGCGAATGCATTCCGGTCGACCGTCCTCTCAGAGCAGGGCGGCGCGGGGGCCGTCCGGCTCTTCGAGCCGCCGTTCGTGGATGGCGCGGGCGAGCTCGGCCACCTCGTCCTCGCCGAACCTCCTGAAACCGTCTTCGGTGATGGAGGTGATGATCGGGAAAATGCGGCGGGCGAGATCCGGGCCACCGGTCGCCGAATCGTCGTCGGCGGCGTCATAGAGCGCCTGGAGCACGGCGGTCGCGGCCTGCTCCTCGCTCAGATCCTCGCGGTACAGCTTCTTGAGCGCGCCCCGGGCGAACATCGAACCCGAGCCGGTGACGGCATAGCCGCGCTCCTCCGAACGCCCGCCGGTCACGTCGTAGGAGAAGATACGGCCCTTCTCCCGGTCGACGTCCCACCCCGCGAAGAGCGGGACCACGGCGAGGCCCTGCATGGCCATGCCGAGGTTGCCGCGGATCATGGTCGACAGCCGGTTCGCCTTGCCCTCGAGCGAGAGCACGGTGCCCTCGACCTTCTCGAAGTGCTCCAGCTCGAGCTGGAAGAGCTTGACCATCTCCACGGCGATACCGGCGGTCCCCGCGATCCCCACGGCCGAGTACTCGTCGGCGGGGAAGACCTTCTCGATGTCACGCTGCGCGATGACGTTCCCCATGGTGGCGCGGCGGTCACCGGCGAGCACCACGCCGCCGGGGAACGTCACCGCCACGATCGTCGTGCCGTGGGGGGCCTCGATGGCGCCCTGCACCGGGGGCAGCGGTCGGTTCCCCGGCAGCAGCTCGGGCGAGTGCTCACCCAGGAAGTCCATGAACGACGAGGAGCCGGGCGTCAGGAAGGCAGCCGGCAGACGCCCTGTGCTACGAGTGTTGGCTTCCACACGTTTCCTTCCACCAGATCTTGATACTGCACGGACCATACCCCTGGCCATGGAAGTCATCCGTCCTGCGTCCCCTTCCTTCCGAGGGGGACGCAGGACGGGGAAGACGCGCCTTACTGGCCGCCCTTCTGGACGAAGGACCTCACGAAATCCTCGGCGTTCTCCTCGAGCACGTCGTCGATCTCGTCCAGCACGGAGTCGACGTCGTCCGAGAGCTTCTCCTGCCGCTCCTTGAGATCCTCCGCGGCCTGCGCGTCCTGCGCCTGCTCCTCGACCTCCTCGGTCGAGCGCGACGCCTTCTGCTGCCCGCCGCCGGTGTCCTTGGTCGCCATTTCCCTCACCCCGCTCGGTTCGCCCGCTGATTTCGATCGGTCTCAAGATCAGACCCTACAATCCGGGTCCGACATCGGCCTCCCACTCGCTACAACGCACGGAGGCCACCTCGATGATTCCCGGCCCAAGGGCATTTCAGCCGCCGGACAGCACCCGGACCAGGTCCTCGGCCGTGCGGCAGCGGTCCAGCAACTCCTTGACGTGGTTGCGGGTGCCGCGCAGCGGCTCCAGCGTGGGGACCCGCTGCAGGGAGTCACGACCCGGCAGGTCGAAGATCACCGAATCCCAGGAGGCCGCGGCGACGTCGTCCGCGTACTGCTCCAGGCAGCGGCCGCGGAAGTAGGCGCGGGTGTCCTCCGGGGGCTTGTTCTGAGCACGCGCGACATCCTGGTCGTCCAGCAGCCGCTTCATCTTGCCGCGGGCCACCAGACGGTTGTACAGACCCTTGTCCGGGCGTACGTCGGCGTACTGCAGGTCCACCAGATGGAGCCGGGCGGCGTCCCACTCCAGGGCGTCACGGCGGCGGTAGCCCTCGAGCAGCTCCCGCTTGGCGATCCAGTCCAGCTCGCCGGACAGGCTCATGGGATCGCGCTCCAGCCGGTTCAGCACGTCCTCCCAGCGGGTCAGGACGTCCCGGGTCTGCTCGTCGGCGTCCGCGCCGAAGCGGTCCTCGACGTATTTGCGGGCGAGCTCGAAGTACTCCATCTGGAGCTGCACCGCGGTCAGTGTGCGGCCGCTGCGCAGCGTGACCAGACGGCGCAGGGTCGGGTCGTGGGAGACCTGGTGCAGGGTGCGCACCGGCTGGTCCACCGCGAGGTCCACGGCGATGAAGCCGTCCTCGATCATCGACAGCACCAGGGCGGTGGTGCCGAGCTTGAGGTAGGTCGAGAGCTCGGAGAGGTTGGCGTCCCCGATGATCACGTGGAGCCGGCGGTACTTCTCGGCGTCGGCGTGCGGCTCGTCCCGGGTGTTGATGATCGGGCGCTTGAGGGTGGTCTCCAGACCGACCTCGACCTCGAAGTAGTCGGCCCGCTGGCTGATCTGGAAGCCGTGCTCATGGCCGTCCTGGCCGATGCCGACCCGGCCGGCGCCCGCGACCACCTGGCGGGAGACGAAGAAGGGCGTCAGGTGGCGCACGATGTCCGAGAAGGCGGTCTCCCGCTTCATCAGGTAGTTCTCATGCGTGCCGTAGGAGGCACCCTTGTTGTCGGTGTTGTTCTTGTAGAGGTGGATGGGCTGGCCGCCGGGCAGCTCGGCCGCGCGCAGCGCGGCCTCGGCCATGATCCGCTCGCCCGCCTTGTCCCAGAGCACCGCGTCCCGGGGGTTGGTGACCTCGGGGGCGGAGTACTCGGGATGGGCGTGGTCCACGTAGAGCCGCGCGCCATTGGTGAGGATCACATTGGCCAGGCCGATGTCCTCGTCCGTGAGCTGGCTGGCGTCGGCCGACTCGCGTGCGAGGTCGAAGCCGCGGGCGTCCCGCAGCGGATTCTCCTCCTCGAAGTCCCAGCGGGCGCGACGCGCCCGGTGCATCGCCGCCGCGTAGGCGTTGACCACCTGGGATGAGGTGAGCATGGCATTGGCGTTCGGGTGCCCCGGGACGGAGATTCCGTACTCCGTCTCGATTCCCATTACGCGCCGTACGGTCATGCGGCCCTCCTTGCCCGGCGCCGCCCCCGGGCGGGGTCGGCGCTCAAGTACCGCTGCGCTTCCGGTCCGTGCGCGGCCCTCGATCCCCCATGCCGCGACAGTGCGGTACCGAAGAGCCTAGAACGGCCAAGCGGTGCTGCGGAGATCATTTCAGTCATTGCTCCGGTCGGGCTCATAGGACTCATAGGACTCATACGAAGAATGCGGTCCGAAAAGCGCATCCGGCTGCGGATGCCCCGTCCAGGACATCCGCAGCCGGACCGCGGTGTTACAGGTACTGACCGGTGTTCGCCACCGTGTCGATGGAGCGTCCGGTGTCCGCGCCCTGCTTTCCGGTGACCAGGGTACGGATGTAGACGATCCGCTCGCCCTTCTTACCGGAGATCCGGGCCCAGTCGTCCGGGTTGGTGGTGTTGGGCAGGTCCTCGTTCTCCTTGAACTCGTCCACGCAGGCGGCGAGCAGATGGGAGACGCGGAGGCCCTTTTGGTTGTGGTCCAGGAAGTCCTTGATCGCCATCTTCTTGGCCCGGTCCACGATGTTCTGGATCATGGCGCCGGAGTTGAAGTCCTTGAAGTAGAGGACTTCCTTGTCGCCGTTGGCGTAGGTGACCTCCAGGAAGCGGTTCTCCTCGGATTCGGTGTACATCTGCTCGACCACCGACTGGATCATTCCGCCGATCGCGGCCTTCGGGGACCCACCGTGCTCGGTGAGGTCGTCCGCGTGGATCGGCAGGGACTCCGTCAGGTACTTCGAGAAGATGTCCTTCGCGGCCTCGGCGTCCGGACGCTCGATCTTGATCTTCACATCGAGGCGGCCGGGGCGCAGGATCGCCGGGTCGATCATGTCCTCGCGGTTGGAGGCACCGATGACGATCACATTCTCCAGGCCCTCCACACCGTCGATCTCGGAGAGCAGCTGGGGGACGATGGTGTTCTCCACGTCCGAGCTGACCCCGGAGCCGCGGGTGCGGAAGAGCGAGTCCATCTCGTCGAAGAAGACGATGACGGGGGTGCCCTCGCTGGCCTTCTCCCGGGCCCGCTGGAAGACCAGCCGGATGTGCCGCTCCGTCTCACCGACGTACTTGTTGAGCAGCTCGGGGCCCTTGATGTTGAGGAAGAAGCTCTTCCCCGCGGGCTTCCCGGTCACCTCGGCGACCTTCTTGGCAAGGGAGTTGGCCACGGCCTTGGCGATCAGTGTCTTGCCGCAGCCGGGCGGGCCGTACAGCAGCACACCCTTGGGCGGCCGCAGTTCGTGCTCCTTGAAGAGGTCCGGGTACAGGTAGGGGAGCTCGACCGCGTCGCGGATCAGCTCGATCTGGTTTCCCAGACCGCCGATCTTGTTGTAGTCGATGTCCGGAACCTCTTCGAGGACGAGCTCCTCGACCTCGCTCTTCGGGACCACCTCGTAGACGTAGCCGGACCGGGGCTCGAGCAGCAGGGCGTCACCGGGGCGGATGGTGGTGCTCAGCAGCGGCTCGGCCAGCCGCACCACTCGCTCCTCGTCGGTGTGCCCGATCACCAGGGCTCGCTCGCCGTCCTCAAGGACCTCCTTGAGGGTGACGATGTCCCCGGCGCGCTCGAACTCCATGGCCTCGACCACGTTGAGCGCCTCGTTGAGCATGACCTCCTGGCCACGCTTGAGGTCGTCGAGCTCGACACTTGGGCTGACATTCACCCGGAGTTTACGGCCCCCGGTAAAGATGTCGGCCGTACCGTCCTCGTTCGCCTGCAGAAAGGCACCGAAACCGGCCGGCGGCTGCGCGAGCCGGTCGACCTCCTCCTTGAGGGCCACGATCTGGTCGCGGGCCTCACGGAGTGTGTTCGCGAGCCGCTCGTTCTGTGCGGACACTCCCGCCAGATTGGTCTGCAGCTCGACGATCCGCTCTTCGAGAATCCTCGTATGACGCGGAGAGTCGGCGAGCTTGCGGCGCAGGACGGCGATTTCCTGCTCGAGATAGGCAACCTGGCCGGCAGGGTCGTCAGACCCCCGCCCCGGCCGGATGCCGCGGTTGATGTCGTCGTCGTGGGCTGCCACGGTCCTCACCTCCTCCAAGGGGAGCTGGACGCTTCCTGACCCTACCTGGGCCGGTGCGGGTTGAAACCCCTAGATCACAAACCCGGTCGGCGTGTGTCCGATCTTCACCCTTGCGCACTCCCTCACGCCAGGTGAATACCCACCCAACAACATCGGAAAGCGACCGGTTGTATCGTCGACACGGTCAACACCCGTCAGGGTTGGCGATATTTGGACAATGTTGAATGGCGTATCGAAGGAACGGCAGGGAGCACACTGTGCGGAACGAGGAGCTCGGCGATCTTGAAGTCTGGATTGACCAGGACCTGTGCACCGGCGACGGCATCTGCGCCCAGTACGCTCCCGAGGTCTTCGAACTCGACATCGACGGTCTAGCCTACGTCAAGAGCGCCGATGATGAGCTGCTCCAGGAGAAGGGCGCGACCACCCCGGTACCGGCGGCGCTGCTGACCGAGGTCCGGGATTCCGCGAAGGAATGCCCCGGCGACTGCATCCATGTACGGCGCGTGACCGACCGGGTCGAGGTGTACGGCCCCGACGCGGAGTGACACAGCGCGAGCGACCGCTCACACACTCCCCGGAACCGGCGACGCCGTCAGCGCGAACTTGCCGTCCCGCCACTGCCAGTTGACCTTGCGCTGCAGATCCGGGCAGCAGCGCGGGACATCCGCCGACGAATACCCCAGCAAGGTGGCCGAAACCCGCGTTCCGCGCACCGCGAAATCGCGGACGCTCATCCCTTCCTTCGGATCGACGAACGTGGCCACCACGCGGGGCGCGGCGCCCGCGCGGGCCGGCTGGGAGAGCACATAGACGCCGCTGGGCGGGGTACCGAACGCCGATGGGCAGCGCACCACGGCGACGGTCTCGGGCCGCCCGTCCCCGTCCAGGTCCGCCGAGGCCCGGTCGGTGACGTCGGGCCGGGCCCGTCCGCAGTCCACCGGATAGTCCGCGGTGCGCGGGTCGGGGGCCTTCGCGGCCGGAAGCCCGCCGGTCCGCGGCGCGGAGGCGCTGGTGGCCGTGGTGGCCTTGGCGCCGGAGGGCTCCAGGACCGACGCCCCGGCGATGACGGCGGCCACGGCGGCCGCGGTCGCGACCCAGTGCACCGGACGGGGACGGGTGTGCGCGAGATCCGGGCCCAGGGGCTGCACGCGGGACGACTCCAGGTAAGAGCTGGGGCGGGAGATGTCCCGCATCGTGCCACATCCCGCAGGGGCGCGGCCACCGCTTCCGGCGGAATTCGGCGACCGCGCCGGGCCGTTGCGGCGCGGGTGCCGCAACGGTGTCCGCGGGGGTGGCCGCGGGTGGCCGTCAGGCGTCGCCGGAGGGGGCCTGCCGGCCGCCGGAGGCGCCCTGGCCGCCTCCCGGGGCGTCCGCCGCGCCGGTGTCCTTGGCGGCGTCCTTGGCCGTGCCCCAGCCCACGTAGTCCTCGCCGTAGGCCCCCTTGGCGGGCCTGCGGCGGCGCATCGGTGGCTCCACTCCGTCCGCGAGCCGGCGGGCGGTGAGCAGGAAGCCGGTGTGGCCGATCATGCGGTGGTCGGGCCGTACCGCCAGGCCCTCGACGTGCCAGGTGCGCACCATGGTCTCCCAGGCCGACGGCTCGTTGAAGGTGCCGTGCTCGCGGATGGCCTCCACGGTGCGGGCGAGCTGGGTGGTGGTGGCGACGTACGCGCACAGGATGCCGCCGGGGACGAGCGCCTTGGACACCGGCTCCAGGCACTCCCAGGGGGCGAGCATGTCCAGGATCACGCGGTCCACGTCGGTGTCGCTGAGGTTGTCCTGGAGGTCGCCGACGGTGAGCCGCCAGGCGGGGTGCGGGGCGCCGAAGTAGCGCTCGACGTTCTGGGAGGCGATCTCGGCGAAGTCGGCCCGGCGCTCGTAGGAGTGCAGCATGCCCTGGTCGCCGATGGCCCGCAGCAGGAAGGTGGAGAGCGAGCCGGAGCCGACGCCCGCCTCGACGACACGTGCGCCGGGGAAGATGTCGGCCATCGCCAGGATCTGCCCCGCGTCCTTGGGGTAGACCACGGCGGCACCGCGTGGCATGGACAGAACATAGTCGGGGAGCAGGGGACGCAGCGCGAGATACGCGACGTTTCCCGTGGTACGCACGACGGTTCCCTCGGGGGCGCCGATCAGCTCGTCATGGGGGAAGGATCCCTTGTGGGTGTGGAAGTTCTTCCCGGCCTCGAGCGTGAAGGTGTAGTGGCGTCCCTTGGGGTCGGTGAGCTGGACCTGGTCCCCGACCTGGAAGGGCCCGCGACGGCGGGCGGCACCGGTCGGTTCGGACATGTGAACAGCCTACCGGGCGACTCGCCCTGCCCGGACCACGCCCGGGGGCTCAGGAGGGGCGCGCGGGGGTCCTGGCCATGGCCGCCACGAAGGCGCGCTCGACATCGGCCGTGGACAGCACTCCGTAGATCTCCCCCGTCTCCTCGACCACCAGGTACTCGGTGGCGGGGGTGGCCCGCAGGGTGTCCAGCAGATCCTCGCCGGTGAGCTCGGCGGAGACCCGCATACCGTCCTTCAGGTCCTGGGCGAGCCCGCTGACCGCGACCCAGGGACGGCGGTGCTCGGGGATCCCCACGATGGCCGCCTCGCGCACCACGGCGGTCGGGGTGCCGTGGCCGTCCACCACGACCAGGGCGCGGGCCCCGGCCTCGTTCGCCCGGCGCAGCGCCTCCGAGAGCGGGGTGTCGGCCGCCACCGGGACGGCGCGCCGGGTGAGCGTACGGGCGCGCAGGTCCGGCAGCCGCTCCCGCAGCCGGGCCATGCGCAGACTGTTGCCCGCGCCGGTCCAGATGATCGCGGCGAGTATGGCGGCCAGCAGGGCGTCGGTGAGCGAGTCGACGCTGCCGAAGCTCTGGGGCTCCTCGCCGAGCCCGCCCGCCTGGGTGAGCAGCGGCAGCCCGACGAGCACCGCCACGGCGAGCGCGCGGCCGCTCCAGGCGGCGGCGACGGTCCCGGTCATGGGCTTGCCGCTGAGCTTCCAGACGACGGCGCGCAGCATCCGCCCGCCATCCAGCGGCAGCCCGGGCAGCAGGTTGAACGCGGCCACGATCAGATTGGAGATCATCAGGCCGGCGAGCAGCACCCCCGGCACCGTGTCGGGCTCCACGAACAGCATGCCCAGGTAGAACAGGCCGGAGAGGACCAGCGAGAGCAGCGGGCCGACGAAGGCGAGCACGAATTCCCGGCCGGGGGTCTCGGTCTCCTTCTCGATCTCCGAGACCCCGCCGAAGAACTGCAGCTGGATCCGGCGCACCGGCAGCTTGAAGCGGAGCGCGGCCACGGTGTGGGCCAGCTCGTGCACCAGGACGGAGGCGTAGAAGGCCACCGCGAAGAAGAGCGAGACCAGATAGCGCGCGGCACCGAGCTCGGGCAGCACCCGGTCGAGCTGGCCGCCGAAGACCCAGGTGATGAGGGCGGCGACCAGGAACCAGCTGGGCGAGACGTAGACGGGCACGCCGAATGGCCGGCCCATGAGGAAGCCGCCGCCCGCCTCGCGCGGGCGCGGCTGTTGCTTACCGCCCTCGGGCTCGGTCGCGCGGTCCGATTCCCCGTTGTCGGACTGCCGCTGCCCGCTGTTGTCCACGGTGTCCCCTCGTCGGATGCTCGGTCGCACCCCTTTTTTGGTACGGTCCCCACGATCATGCAGTGCGAGGGGCTCGGACGTCGATGGTATGCGTCCGGCTGTCGGTGGCGGGTCGTAGGGTCTTCGCCATGGGAACCACCACGGGAACCACCACCGGGAAGGCCGAATCGGCGGACGGAGCCCGCACGTCCGGCCGCGCCGCCTCGCTGTCGCCGTCACGGGCGGCCGATTTCATGCGGTGCCCGTTGCTCTACCGCTTCCGAGTGATCGACAAACTGCCGGAGAAGCCCAGCCCGGCGGCCACCCGCGGCACGGTGGTCCACGCGGTGCTGGAGCGGCTCTTCGACGCGCCGGCCGCCGAGCGCACCGCGCCGCGGGCCAGGGCGATGGTGCCGGACGAGTGGGAGCGGCTGCTGGCGGCCAGGCCGGAGCTGGCGGAGCTGTTCCAGGAGGAGGGCGGCGCCGCGGCGCCGGAGCGGCTGGCGGAGTGGCTGGCGGGGGCTCAGACGCTGGTGGAGCAGTGGTTCTCGCTGGAGGATCCGACCCGGCTGGAGCCCGCGGAGCGGGAGCTGTTCGTGGAGGCGGAGCTCGAATCCGGGCTGACGCTGCGCGGGATCATCGACCGGATCGACATCGCTCCGACAGGTGATGTACGGATCGTGGACTACAAGACAGGTAAGGCCCCTGCCCCGCAGTACGCGGGCGAGGCCCTGTTCCAGATGAAGTTCTACGCCCTGGTGCTGTGGCGGCTGCGCGGGGTGATCCCGCGGCGGCTCCAGCTGGTCTATCTGGGCAGCGGCGATGTGCTGACGTACGACCCGGACGAGCGGGATCTGCGGGCCGTGGAGCGCAAGGTGCTGGCCCTGTGGGAGGCGATCCGGCTGGCCACGGAGACCGGCGCCTTCGTCCCGCGGCAGACCAGGCTCTGCGGCTGGTGCGACCACCAGGCACACTGTCCGGAATTCGGCGGTACGCCACCGCCGTATCCACTGGCGGTCGCCGCACCCGGGAATTGAGGCCGCCCGGCGCCCCCTGAGGGCTGTGGTGGGCGGACGGGCACAGAAGAGCGTCGCGCAGCGCCCCCTGAGGGTGGCGGTGGGCGACGGGCGAAGGAGAGCGTCGCGCAGCGCCCCCTGAGGGTGGTGGTGGGTGACGGGCGGGCAGAATGGACGCGGTCTAGCGAAGGAGATCCCCGTGGCGATCCGTGTCCTACTGGTCGACGACCAACCGCTGCTGCGCACCGGCTTCCGGATGATCCTGGAGGCGGAGCAGGATCTGGCGGTCGTCGGCGAGGCGGGGGACGGTCTGCAGGCACTCGACCAGGTGCGGGCGCTGCAGCCCGATGTGGTCCTGATGGACATCCGCATGCCGCGGATGGACGGCGTGGAGGCGACCCGTCAGATCACCGGTCCGGGGCGGGACGGCCCGGCCAAGGTGCTGGTGCTGACCACCTTCGACCTGGACGAGTACGTGGTGGAGGCGCTGCGCGCCGGGGCCAGCGGGTTTCTGCTGAAGGACGCGCCGGCCACCGAGCTGGTGCAGGCCATCCGCGTGGTGGCGGCGGGTGAGGCGATGCTGGCGCCCAGTATCACCCGCAGGCTGCTCGACAAGTACGCCGGGCATCTGCCGTCGGGCGAGGAGCCGGTGCCGGACACCCTGCACACGCTGACCGAGCGTGAGGTCGAGGTGCTGAAGCTGGTGGCCCGGGGGCTGTCCAACGCGGAGATCGCCGCGGATCTGTTCGTCAGCGAGACCACGGTCAAGACGCATGTGGGCCATGTGCTGACCAAGCTGGGGCTGCGCGACCGGGTCCAGGCCGCCGTCTACGCGTACGAGAGCGGGCTGGTCCGCCCCGGCGCGCAGTAGCGCCACCGGGGGCGGACCACCGTACCCGGACAGGCGCGGACCGCCGTACCCGGCCGGACAGTCGGCGGCCGGCCCGCGGGCGTGTGGCCGGTCTCCCCGGAGCGGAAGACCGTCGAGGAGCCGGCCGACCGGCGTCCACCGGTGGCCCGGAGCTGTCGTTCCGGGCCACCGCCCAGCGCATGTCCTGCCACCGCGGCGCCGTACGCCGCCGTCAGTCGCTCTTGCCGAGCTCCCACAGCTGGAGCATGGTCGAGGAGTCGAAGGCGTACTCGGCGCCGGTGACGTTCCCGCGGGCGGCCACGTAGGTGTTGCCCTGCCACAGCGGCAGATAGGGCACATCGCCGGCGACGGCGTTCTGGATGGACTGGAAGTCCTTCTCGGCGAGGCTGCGCTGGGCCTCCTGCCGGGTCTTGGGGATCAGCTCGTCCTGGACGGTGCTGTTGCGGTAGGGCGAGTTGAGCCAGTTGTCCTTGGTGAGGAACGGGGCGGTGTAGCTGTCGGGGTCCGGGAAGTCGGGGAACCAGCCCATCCCGGAGGCGGAGTACTGGCGCTTGATGAGCGCGGGGCGGAACTCCCGCCACGGGTAGCCCTTGATCGTGACGGAGAAGAGTCCGCTGGCGTTGAGCTGCTTGCGCAGCTCCTTGAACTCCGCGGCCGTCTCGGGGCCGTAGTGGTCGGTGGTGTAGGTCAGCGTCAGCTTCACCGGGGTGCTGATGCCCGCGTCGCGCAGCACGCTCCGGGCGGCGGCGGGGTCCGGGTCGCCGTACTCGTTGTGGAACGAGTTGATGTGCGAGGGGATGCTCGTGGGGATCAACGAGTAGAGGGGCTCGGCGGTCCGCTTGTACACATCGCGCACCAGCGCCTGGCGGTCCACGACACGGGCGATGGCCTGCCGGACCGCCTTGTCCTTGACCGTCGGATTGGTGGTGTTGAAGACCAGGTAGCGGATGCCCTGGCCGGAGGACTCGAAGAGGCGGACGCCCTCGACCTCGCCCTTGTTGAGCTTGTCGATCTGGTCGGGCGAGAAGCCGCGGTGGACCACGTCGATGTCGCCCTTGGCCAGCGCCTGTTCCATGGCCGAGGCGGATTCGTAGAAACGCATCTCCGCCTTGTCGGACTTCGGCTTCACATCGCCCTTGTAGTGGGGGTTCTTGGTGAAGACCACCTTCACCAGCCGGTTGTCGCGCACCTCGGTCTTGGCGCTGTACGGCCCCGAGCCCGTCATCTCGAAGCCCTTGCGCAGCGCGTCGGGCTTGTAGACCTCGCTGTCCAGGATCGCGGCGGCCGGGGTGGTGAGCTTGGACGGGAAGGTCGCGTCCGGCTGGGAGAGGTGGATGACGATGTCGCGGTCGCTGGGGGTTTCGATCTTGTCCACGTTGGACAGCAGGGACTTGGTGCCGTTGGGGTCGTCGATGCGCAGCACCCGGTCCAGGGAGAACTTGACGTCCTCGGAGGTCAGATCGTGGCCGTTGGAGAACTTCAGCCCGCTGCGCAGGGTGCAGCGGTACTGCTCGCTCCGTCTGTCCTGGAAGCCGCACTTCTCCGCCGCGTCGGGTATCGGCTCGGTTCCCGAGCGGGGCAGTCTCATCAGCGTCTGGAAGGTGTTGTGGAGCACGCTCCAGGAGGCGAAGTCGTATGCCAGGGCGGGGTCCAGCGGCGCGGGCGCCACCTTCGACGCCTCTATGCGGTCCGTGCTGCCCAGGACGATCGTCTTGCCGTCCGAGCCCGAGCCGTCGGTACCACCGCACGCGGCGAGCGTGGAGATGAGGAGGCCGGCCACGGCCGGCAGCACCAGCGACTTGCGCGTCATTGTCGGGAGTCTCCCTGCCATCGATCAGCTACTCGCGACGAGATTAGTCCGCGGTGCCAGTGATGCTCAGACACAACGAAGTTGAGGCGATATCACGCCCGGATAACGAGCGCCCCTCGCCCGATATCCGGACGCCGTCGCGATTCGTATGGCATGCCACCAATCCGGACACATGGGCTCACCCAAATCGCCCAGACGGGGCACGGGACACGCATCCGCCGCACTCGTCCACGGCATATGCAGTGACAAACATCACGTTCCGGTGTCGCCAACAGAACGTGAAAATAAACGCGCACTATTCAGTTTGCAATGTGCAGAAATACGCTCGGTGCGCGTTCAGTGCATTGCAGTGACCAGAGTACGCAGAAAAGGGAGATCGACTTCTTCGAGCGAACCGACGACCGTACGTCCCGCCGCAGGCTCGATCGGCACCACGGACGGCACCGCGACCACCCGGCACCCGGCCGCCTCCCCGGCCCGCACACCCGTGGCGGTGTCCTCGATGACCACGCACCGCCCCGGATCGGCGGCCAGCTGGGCCGCGGCGAACAGATACGGGTCCGGATGCGGTTTGGTCCGCTCGATCTCGTCGCCCGCGACCGTCAGGGTGAAGTGCTCCGGGCCGAGCGAGCGCAGGATCCGGTCCATCACGCGCCGGTGGGAGGCGGAGACCAGGGCGGTGGGCACGCCGTGCGCGGCCAGCTCGGTGAGCAGCCGGCGGGCGCCGGGCAGCATCGGCACGGTGCCGTCGAGCAGTTCGGTGAAGCGGCTGTTGAGCAGGCCGGTGAGCTCGGCGAGGGCGATGTCGGCGCCGGTGGCCTCGATCAGGAACTGGGCGCTGCGCGACATCGGGCCGCCGACGACGACGTGGCGGTACTCCTCGACGAGCGCGTGGCCGAGCTCGGCGAAGATGGCGACCTCCGCGTCCCACCAGATGCCCTCGGTGTCGACCAAGGTGCCGTCCATGTCGAGGAGAACGGCTTGCAGAGCCGAGCCTTCGGCCGTACGGGTGTCGACGGCGGGGATGCTGCTGGTCATCCAAACACCTCCGGATAAGGGGCACGAAGGCCGGCCCCCTTCCGCTGACGGGAAGGCGACCGGCCTCTACCGGATCGACCAGTCTACGTCGCACCGTGCCGCCGCGCCTCATGACCGCCGCAAGGCGGCCCGGTACGGCCGTCCTAGCGGGCGTTGAAGTACTTCGCCTCCGGATGGTGGATCACGATGGCGTCCGTGGACTGCTCGGGGTGGAGCTGGAACTCCTCCGAGAGCTTCACCCCGATCCGCTCGGGTTCCAGCAGGTCGGCGATCTTCGCCCGGTCCTCCAGGTCGGGGCAGGCGCCGTAGCCCAGCGAGAACCGCGCGCCCCGGTACTTCAGCGCGAACATGTCCTCCATCCGCCCCGGGTCCTCCCCGGAGAAGCCCAGCTCGGCGCGGACCCGGGCGTGCCAGTACTCGGCCAGCGCCTCCGCCAGCTGGACGGACAGCCCGTGCAGCTCCAGGTAGTCGCGGTAGGAGTCGGAGGCGAACAGCTCGGCGGTGGCCTCGCCGATCTTCGAGCCGACGGTCACCACCTGCAGCCCGACCACATCGGTCTCACCGGACTCCTCGGGCCGGAAGAAGTCGGCCAGGCACAGCCGGCGGCCGCGGCGCTGACGCGGGAAGGTGAAGCGGGTCCGCTCGCTGCCGTCCTCGTTCAGCAGGACCAGGTCGTCGCCCTTGGAGACGCACGGGAAGTAGCCGTAGACGACGGCCGCCTCCAGCAGGTTCTCCGTGTGCAGCCGGTCCAGCCAGCCGCGCAGCCGGGGCCGCCCCTCGCGCTCCACCAGCTCCTCGTAGCCGGGCCCCTCGCCGGTGCGGGACTGCTTGAGCCCCCACTGCCCCTTGAACAGCGCCCCCTCGTCCAGCCAGGAGGCGTAGTCGGCCTGCTGGATGCCCTTGACGACGCGGGTGCCCCAGAACGGCGGGGTGGGGACGGGGTTGTCGGTGGCCACGTCGGAGCGCGCCGGACCCTCCTCCGGCTCCGGCTCCCGCACCTGGGCGGCGCGCTGGGGGACGCGGCGCTGCCGGAGCTCGGGGAGGGTGGCGCCGGGCACGCCCCGCTTGACGGCGATGAGGGCGTCCATCAGCCGCAGCCCCTCGAAGGCGTCGCGGGCGTAGCGCACCTCGCCTTCGTAGATCTCGTGCAGGTCCTGCTCGACATAGGCGCGGGTGAGCGCGGCGCCGCCGAGGATGACGGGGTACCGGGCGGCCAGCTTGCGCTGGTTGAGCTCCTCCAGGTTCTCCTTCATGATCACCGTGGACTTCACCAGCAGCCCGGACATGCCGATCACGTCGGCCCGGTGCTCCTCGGCGGCCTCCAGGATCGCGGAGACCGGCTGCTTGATGCCCAGGTTGACCACGTTGTAGCCGTTGTTGGACAGGATGATGTCCACGAGGTTCTTGCCGATGTCATGGACGTCGCCGCGGACGGTGGCGAGCACGATGGTGCCCTTGCCCTCGTCGTCCGACTTCTCCATGTGCGGTTCGAGGTGGGCGACCGCGGTCTTCATGACCTCGGCGGACTGGAGGACGAACGGCAGCTGCATCTGGCCGGAGCCGAACAGTTCGCCGACCACCTTCATGCCGTCCAGCAGCGTCTCGTTGACGATGTCGAGGGCGGGGCGCTCCTGGAGGGCCTCGTCGAGGTCGGCCTCCAGGCCGTTGCGCTCGCCGTCGATGATGCGCCGCTTGAGGCGCTCGTCCAGGGGCAGCGCGGCCAGCTCCTCGGCCTTGCCCGCCCTGAGCGATGTGGCCGTGGCGCCCTCGAAGAGCCGCATCAGCTCCTGCAGCGGGTCGTAGCCCTCGGAGCGGCGGTCGTAGATCAGGTCCAGCGCGGCGGTGACCTGCTCCTCGTCGAACCGCGCGATCGGAAGGATCTTGGAGGCGTGCACGATCGCCGAGTCCAGGCCCGCCTTGACGCATTCGTCGAGGAAGACCGAGTTGAGCACGATCCGGGCGGCCGGGTTCAGGCCGAAGGAGATGTTCGACAGGCCCAGTGTGGTCTGGACGTCCGGGTGGCGCCGCTTGAGCTCGCGGATCGCCTCGATGGTGGCGATGCCGTCCTTGCGGGACTCCTCCTGACCGGTGCAGATGGTGAAGGTCAGGCAGTCGATGAGGATGTCCTCCTCGCGGATGCCCCAGTTGCCGGTCAGGTCGGCGATCAGCCGCTCGGCGATCTCCACCTTCTTCTCCGGCGTACGGGCCTGGCCCTCCTCGTCGATGGTCAGCGCGATCAGGGCGGCGCCGTGCTCCTGGGCGAGCCGGGTGACCTTGGCGAACCGCGACTCGGGGCCGTCGCCGTCCTCGTAGTTGACGGAGTTGATGACCGCGCGTCCGCCGAGCTTCTCCAGACCGGCCCGGATGACGTCGACCTCGGTGGAGTCCAGGACGATGGGGAGGGTGGAGGCGGTGGCGAACCGCCCGGCCAGCTCCTCCATGTCCGCGACGCCGTCCCGGCCGACGTAGTCCACGCACAGGTCGAGCAGATGGGCGCCCTCGCGGATCTGGTCCCGGGCCATCTCCACGCAGTCGTCCCAGCGGCCCTCCAGCATGGCCTCGCGGAACTTCCTGGAACCGTTGGCGTTGGTGCGCTCGCCGATCGCCAGGTACGAGGTGTCCTGGCGGAACGGCACGGTCTGGTAGAGCGAGGCGGCGCCGGGCTCGGGGCGCGGAGCGCGCTCGGCCGGGGTCAGCCGGCGGACCCGCTCGACCACCTGGCGCAGATGCTCGGGCGTGGTCCCGCAGCAGCCGCCGACCAGGGAGAGTCCGTACTCGCGGACGAACGTCTCCTGGGCGTCGGCCAGCTCGCCCGGGGTGAGGGGGTAGTGGGCGCCGTCCTTGCCCAGCACCGGGAGGCCCGCGTTGGGCATGCAGGACAGCGGGATCCGGGAGTGGCGGGCCAGATAGCGCAGGTGCTCGCTCATCTCGGCCGGGCCGGTGGCGCAGTTCAGGCCGATCATGTCGATGCCGAGCGGCTCCAGCGCGGTGAGCGCCGCGCCGATCTCGGAGCCGAGCAGCATGGTGCCGGTGGTCTCGACGGTGACCGAGCAGATCACGGGGAGGTCGGCGCCGGTGGCGTCCAGGGCGCGGCGGGCGCCGAGAACCGCGGCCTTGGTCTGCAGCAGGTCCTGGGTGGTCTCCACCAGCAGGGCGTCGGCACCGCCGGTGATCATGCCTTCGGCGTTGGCCTGGTAGGCGTCGCGCAGCGTGGTGTAGGGGGCGTGGCCGAGGGTGGGCAGCTTGGTGCCGGGGCCCATCGAGCCCAGCACCCAGCGCTGCCGTCCGTCGGCGGCGAACTCGTCGGCGACCTCGCGGGCGATCCGGGCGCCGGCCTCGGAGAGCTCGTGGACGCGGTGGGAGATGTCGTACTCGCCGAGCGCCGCGTGGTTGGCGCCGAAGGTGTTGGTCTCGACGCAGTCCACACCGGCGGCGTAGTACGCCTCGTGGACGGAGCGGACGATGTCCGGGCGGGTGATGTTGAGGATCTCGTTGCAGCCCTCGAGCTGCTGGAAGTCGTCGAGACTGGGCTCCTGGGCCTGGAGCATCGTCCCCATCGCGCCGTCGGCGACCACCACGCGGGTGGCCAGCGCTTCGCGGAGCGCTTCGGCTCGGGCGGCGGATGTGGGCGTTGGCGTGTGCGAGGCCATGGATGTGCTCCCTGGAGTGCGACGGCTGTCGGCTTTGCGCCCCCGCTGGGGAGGGCGCACCACGCCAGGGTAGCCGCCAGTGGTCATTCTCCGGTGGCCGTTCCATCAGCCGGGATGAGAGCGGGCCCGGAGGTCTGTGGGCGGACCGTCGGCCGCCGACGGGTGGACTGCGGTACCGCGGGGTCGACATGGACCGATAGTGTTCAGCATTGTCGAACCGCAGTCAGGAGGTTGGCGATGGCCCGGAACATCCAGTCGTTGGAGCGCGCCGCCGCGATGCTACGCCTGCTCGCCGGTGGTGAGCGACGTCTGGGACTGTCCGACATCGCCTCCACCCTGGGGCTGGCCAAGGGCACCGCGCACGGCATCCTGCGCACCCTGCAGCAGGAGGGTTTCGTCGAGCAGGACGACGCGTCCGGCCGCTACCAGCTCGGCGCGGAGCTGCTGCGCCTGGGCAACAGCTACCTGGACGTGCACGAGCTGCGCGCCCGCGCCCTGGTGTGGACGGACGACCTGGCCCGCTCCAGCGGCGAGAGCGTGTACCTGGGGGTACTGCACCAGCAGGGCGTGCTGATCGTCCACCATGTCTTCCGGCCGGACGACAGCCGCCAGGTACTGGAGGTCGGCGCGATGCACCCGCTGCACTCCACGGCCCTGGGCAAGGTGCTCTCCGCGTACGACCCGGTCGCCCACAGCGAGGTGACCGAGGCCGAGCGCAAGGCGTTCACCCCCCGCACGGTGACCGGGGCGAGCGAGTTCGAGGACGTGCTGGACCTGACCCGGGCGCGCGGCTGGGGCTCCGACGTGGAGGAGACCTGGGAGGGGGTGGCGTCGGTCGCGGCGCCCATCCACGACCGGCGCCGGCTGCCGGTGGGCGCGGTGGGGATCACGGGCGCGGTCGAGCGGGTGTGCGCCGACGGGGAGCTGCGCTCGGATCTGGTGGCCGCCGTACGGGACTGCGCCCGCGCGGTCTCCCGGGACCTGGGCGCGCTGCGCCGCTTCTGAACCGTGTCCGGGATCACATCGCGCGGCGCGGGCCGAATCGTGCCGACCGGGACCGATCTGCCCCCATGTCCCCGCATGACCTGCTTCATCACGGTTTCACATAGGCGCGATTTTTCCTTCACACGACCCTTGACGGGGTCTTCCGGGTGAAGAAAACTGCCGTTCATCGGTCGGCATTGCCGAACACCAAACGACAATATTCGCTATGGTGGAGTCGCCGCGGACCGACCAACGCCCTCCCACGAGGGCGCGGACCGTCCGGCAAGACCCGGGGGGTTCGCCTTCCCCTGGACGAAGGACAAAGGAGTCGCGGGTGTCCAGCTCCGACATCTTCATCGGCGAGACCATCGGTACCGCCGTACTCATTCTGCTCGGCGGTGGTGTCGTCGCCGGCGTCGTCTTGAAGCGGTCCAAGGCGTTCGACGCCGGGTGGGTCGCCATCGCCTTCGGGTGGGGCTTCGCCGTGCTCACCGGCGCCTACATCTCGGCCCCGCTCTCGGGGGCCCAGCTCAACCCGGCGGTGACGCTCGGCCTCGCCATCGAGGGCGGCACCAAGTGGAGCGACGTGCCCGTCTACTTCCTCGGGCAGATGCTCGGCGCCGTCATCGGCGCGGCGCTGGTCTGGGTCGCCTACCTCGGCCACTTCCACGCCCATCTCACCGACCGCGAGATCGTCGGCGGCCCGGGCGCCCAGGACACGGCGGCGGCGGACCGGGGGACGGTCACCGGCCCCGGCCCGGTGCTGGGCGTCTTCTCCACCGGCCCGGAGATCCGCAACGCCGCGCAGAACCTGGCCACCGAGATCATCGCCACCACCGTGCTGGTGCTCGCCATCCTCACCCAGGGGCTCAACGGCGACGGCAAGGGCCTGGGTGTCATCGGCGTCCTGATCACCGCCTTCGTGGTGGTCAGCATCGGCCTCTCACTCGGCGGCCCGACCGGTTACGCCATCAACCCGGCACGTGACCTCGGCCCCCGGATCGTCCACGCCCTCCTGCCGCTGCCCAACAAGGGCGGCTCGGACTGGGGCTATGCCTGGATCCCGGTCGTCGGCCCGCTCATCGGCGGCGCCATCGCCGGCGGGATCTACGAGATCGCCTTCGCCTAGTCCACCCCCACCACTCGCAGGAGAGCAGCAGACCATGACCGACACCCACACCACGAGCGCGTCCTCCCACGGTCAGGGCCCCTTCATCGCGGCCATCGACCAGGGCACCACCTCCAGCCGCTGCATCGTCTTCGACCGCGACGGCCGCATCGTCTCGGTGGACCAGAAGGAGCACGAGCAGATCTTCCCCAAGCCCGGCTGGGTGGAGCACAACGCCACCGAGATCTGGGAGAACGTCCAGGAGGTCGTCACCGGCGCCATCACCAAGGCCGGGATCACCGCCGCCGACGTCAAGGCGATCGGCATCACCAACCAGCGCGAGACGACCCTGCTGTGGGACAAGAACACCGGTGAGCCGGTGCACAACGCCCTCGTCTGGCAGGACACCCGCACCGACGCCCTCTGCCGCGAGCTCGGCCGCAACGTCGGCCAGGACCGCTTCCGCCGGGAGACCGGCCTCCCGCTGGCCTCCTACTTCGCCGGCCCCAAGATCCGCTGGCTGCTCGACAACGTCGAGGGGCTGCGCGAGCGGGCCGAGGCGGGCGACATCCTCTTCGGCACCATGGACTCCTGGGTCATCTGGAACCTGACCGGCGGTGTCAACGGCGGTGTGCACGTCACCGATGTCACCAACGCCTCCCGCACCCTCCTGATGAACCTGCACACCCTCGACTGGGACCAGAAGATCCTGTCCTCGATGGAGATCCCGGCCGCGGTGCTGCCGCGGATCCGCTCCTCCGCCGAGGTGTACGGGCACACGGCCGAGGGCATCCTGGCGGGCGTACCGGTCGCCTCCGCGCTCGGCGACCAGCAGGCGGCCCTCTTCGGCCAGACCTGTTACGCCGAGGGCGAGGCCAAGTCGACCTACGGCACCGGCACCTTCCTGCTGATGAACACCGGCGACAAGCCGGTCAACTCCTACAACGGCCTGCTGACCACGGTCGGCTACCGGATCGGCGACGAGAAGCCGGTCTACGCCCTGGAGGGCTCGATCGCGGTCACCGGTTCGCTGGTGCAGTGGATGCGCGACCAGATGGGCCTGATCAACAGCGCCGCCGAGATCGAGACCCTCGCCAGCTCGGTCGAGGACAACGGCGGCGCCTACTTCGTACCGGCCTTCTCGGGCCTGTTCGCCCCGTACTGGCGGTCCGACGCCCGAGGCGTGATCGCGGGCCTGACCCGCTACGTCACCAAGGCGCACATCGCCCGTGCCGTGCTCGAGGCCACCGCCTGGCAGACCCGCGAGATCGTCGACGCGATGACCAAGGACTCCGGGGTCGAGCTCACCGCCCTGAAGGTCGACGGCGGCATGACCTCCAACAACCTGCTGATGCAGACCCTCTCGGACGCCCTGGACGCCCCCGTGGTGCGCCCGATGGTCGCCGAGACCACCTGCCTCGGCGCCGCCTACGCCGCGGGTCTGGCCGTGGGCTTCTGGCCGGACACCGACGCCCTGCGCGCCAACTGGCGCCGGGCGGCCGAATGGACCCCCCGAATGGACGCGGACGTTCGCGACCGCGAGTACAAGAACTGGCTCAAGGCCGTGCAGCGGACCATGGGCTGGATCGAGGACGAGGAGTAACCACATGACCACCCTGCGATGCGTTCCGGCCCTCGGAACGCACCCGGCTGCCGGTTCGAACCCGAGCCGAGCCGAAACCCGGGAACAGCTCTCCAAGGCAACGTACGACCTCCTGGTGATCGGCGGCGGCATCCTGGGCATCACCACTGCCTGGCACGCCGCCCAGTCCGGGCTGCGGGTGGCGATGGTGGACGCCGGTGACTTCGCCGGCGCCACCTCCTCCGCCTCCTCCAAGCTGCTCCACGGCGGCCTGCGCTATCTCCAGACCGGCGCGGTCAAGCTGGTCGCCGAGAACCACTTCGAGCGGCGCGCGGTCTCCCGCACCGTCGCCCCGCACCTGTCCAACCCGCTCACCTTCTACCTGCCGGTCTACAAGGGCGGTCCGCACGGCGCGGCCAAGCTGGGCGCGGGCGTCTTCGCCTATTCGGCGCTCTCGGCCTTCCGGGACGGCGTCGGGCACGTCATCGGCGCCGACCGGGCCGCACGCGACGTGCCGGAGCTGCGCACCGAGAACCTCAAGGCGGTCGCGGTCTACGGCGACGGCCAGATGAACGACAGCCGGATGGCCCTGATGACGGTCCGGGCGGCCGTGGAAGCGGGCGCCACCGTCCTCAACCACGCCGAGGTGGTGGGCCTGCGGAAGAACGACGGCCGGGTCACCGGCGCCGAGCTCAAGGACCGCACCGACGGCACCGAGTTCGGGGTGAGCGCCCGTCTGGTGCTCAACGCCACCGGCCCCTGGGTGGACCATCTGCGCCGGATGGAGGACCCGAACGCGGCACCGTCGATCCGCCTGTCCAAGGGCGCCCACCTGGTCCTCAAGCGCACCTCCCCGTGGCGGGCGGCGCTGGCGACCCCGATCGACAAGTACCGCATCACCTTCGCCCTCCCCTGGGAGGACATGCTGCTGCTGGGCACCACGGACGAGGAGTTCGAGGGCGACCCGGCCGATGTCGCGGTGACCGAGAAGGACATCGCCCAGATCCTGGACGAGGCCGCCTTCTCCGTCCGCGACCAGCAGCTCTCCCGCGATCTGATCACCTACTCGTTCGCGGGGCTGCGGGTGCTGCCCGGCGGCCCCGGCGACACCGCCAAGGCCAAGCGGGAGACGGTGGTCACCGAGGGCCGGGGCGGGATGCTCTCCATAGCCGGCGGCAAGTGGACCACCTTCCGCCACATCGGCCGCACCGTGATGACCAAGCTCGCCCAGCTGCCGGGCCGTCCGCTCGCCGACGACATGGAGCCGGTCAAGCAGCTGCCCAAGCACATGCCGCTGCCCGGTCTTGCCAATCCGCACGCCGTCGAGCACCGGCTGCTGGTGGACGGCGGCACCCCCGGCCCGCGCATGGCCGCCGACACCGCCCGCCACCTGGCCACCCACTACGGCTCGCTCTCCTTCGACATCGCCCGGCTGGCCGCCGGTGACCCGGCGCTCGCGGAGCGCATCCACCCGGACGCCCCGGAGATCTGGGCGCAGGTGGTCTACGCCCGGGACTACGAGTGGGCGCGCACCGCGGACGACGTCCTGCGCCGCCGCACCACCCTGACCATCCGCGGCCTGGACTCCGAGGACATCCGGAGCCGGGTCGAGGATCTGCTGGCCGAGCGCCCCTGACCCCCGCGGGGCCGCTCTCCCGGGTCCGGGCGGCCGGGTGTGAGAAGAAACGTCTTCTCACCCGGCCGCCCGGACTGCTAATTTGAGGCGGCAACCAGTTTCAGGAGGGGGTGAGCGCGGGATGTCCTACCCGGACCACGCCATCTCGCTCACCGCCCGTCGCCACATCGATCTGCACCGCGTCTCCAGCGCGATCTGTCAGGGCCGTTGACGGCTTTTTCTCGCCCCGGCCCTTTCTCTTCCCCCTTTCTTCCTGCCTGGAGACCTCACCCATGCTCGGCTCGCGCCGCAGTTATGCCGTTTTCGGCCTTGTCACCGCCCTGTCCCTCGCCGCCACCGCGTGCTCCTCCTCCGGCGCGTCCGGCACGGGGAGTTCCACCCCGCACTCCGGCGGCCATCTGACCTTCGCCCTCGCCTCCGACCCGATCTGCGTCGACCCGCAGCAGCAGGGCAACAACGACGCCATCTACCCCGCCCGGCAGCTGGTCGACTCCCTCACCGACCAGGACCCGAAGACCGGGAAGATCGTGCCCTGGCTCGCCAGGAGCTGGGAGGTGAGCAAGGACGCCACCACCTTCACCTTCCACCTGCGCGGCGGCGCCACCTTCAGCGACGGGACCCCGGTCGACGCCCGCGCCGTGAAGGACAACTTCGACGGCATCGTGCGGCTCGGGGCCAAGTCGGTGCTGGGCGCCAGCTATCTGGCCGGATACCGGGGCACGACCGTGGTCGACAAGAACACCGCGCGGGTGACGTTCAAGGCGCCCAACGCGCAGTTCCTCCAGGCCACCTCCACCTTCACGCTCGGCCTGCTCGCCCGGTCCACGACCCGGCTCCCGGCGGCGAAGCGCTGCACCGACCACATCGTCGGCTCCGGCCCCTTCACCCTCGTCGACTACACCCCGAACAAGTCGGTCGAGGAACGCCGCCGCGCGGGCTACAGCTGGGGCTCGTCGCTGTGGCGCAAGAAGGGCCCGGCCTATCTGGAGCGGATCTCCTTCAAGGTGGTGCCCGAGTCCGGGGTGCGCACCGGCTCCCTCCAGTCCGGGCAGGCCGATGCCATCGGCGGGGTCGCGCCGCAGGACGAGGACGGGCTGAAGGCCGCCGGGTTCACCCTGCTCAGCCGCGCCAACCCCGGGGTGCCGTTCGCCCTGACGGCCAACACCGCCCGCCCGCTCACCCGGGACGCCAGGGTCCGCCAGGCCATCCAGCTGGGCGTGAACCGCAAGGAGGTGGTCGACACCGTTCTCAGCCGCCGCTACCAGCCGGCCACCAGCGCGCTGGCGTCCACCACCACCGCGTACCAGAACCTCGGCGACCGGCTGGCTTACGCCCCGGACCGGGCCAGGAAGCTGCTGGACGAGGCGGGCTGGAAGCCCGGCCCCGGCGGGATCCGGGTCAAGGACGGCCAAAAGCTCTCCCTCAAGGTCGTCTGGGCCACCAACTTCGGCCCCAACCAGACCGCGCTGGAGCTGATCCAGCAGCAGCTGAAGAAGATCGGCGTCCAGATCACCCTGAAGTCCACCTCCATCGGGGACTACGTCCAGGTCCGGCAGAAGGGCGACTACGACTACGCGTGGGGCAACACCACCCGGGTCGACCCCGACATCCTGCGCACCTCCTTCTCCAGCAAGGGCCTGAACCTCTCCCGGCTGCACGACTCCGCGCTCGACGCGGTGCTCGACGAGCAGTCGGCCACGGCCGACGCCGCGCGGCGCGCCGGGTACGCCGCCCGCGCCCAGGCCCTGGTGCTGGAGAAGGGCTACCAGGTGCCGGTCTTCGAGCTCACCACCGTGGTCGGAGTCTCGGGGAAGGTCCACGACCTGGACTTCGAGGCGTCCTCCCGGCTCCAGTTCCACGACACCTGGCTGTCCTGAGCAGCGTCCCGGACGACAACCAGCGAAGAGAGCGGAACACCCCATGCCGCGCTACCTTGTCCAGCGGCTGCTCCAGGCGGTCTTCGTGCTGTGGGCGGCCTTCACCACCTCCTTCGTCGTGCTGTACCTGCTGCCCGGCGACCCGGTGTCGATCATGGCTTCGGGGGGCGGTGACACCAACGACGTGAGCCCCGAGCAGATCGCCGAGCTGAAGCAGGTCTACGGCTTCGACAAGCCGCTGATCGAGAGCTACGGCGACCGGCTGTGGCACGCCCTCCGGGGCGACTTCGGGATCTCCGTACAGAGCGGTGACCCGGTCACCCGGCTGATCGCCGACCAGCTGCCCGCGACGCTCCAGCTCACCTCGGCCGCGCTGCTGCTGGCCGTGGTGCTGGGGGCGGGCGTCGCCCTGGCGGCCACCTACACCCGGCGGCGCTGGCTGCGGCAGACCCTGCTGTCGCTGCCCGCGCTGGGGGTCTCGGCGCCGACCTTCTGGGTGGGCCTGATCCTCGTCCAGCTGGTGTCGTTCCGCTGGGGGCTGCTGCCCGCCATCGGCAACGAGGGGTTCCGGAGCGTGATCCTGCCCGCGATCACCCTGGCCGTGCCCACCTCCGCGGTGATCGCGCAGGTCTTCGCCAAGAGCCTGCGGACCGCGCTGGCCGAGCCGTACGCGCAGACCGCGCTGGCGAAGGGGGCCAGCCGGCGGCGGGTGCACTTCGGGCACGCGCTGCGCAACGCCGCGATCCCACCGCTGACCGTGGCCGGGGTGGTGGTCGGCAATCTGCTGGCGGGGTCGGTGGTCGTGGAGACGGTGTTCTCCCGGACCGGTATCGGCCGGGTCACCGCCACCGCCGTGACCGCCCAGGACATCCCGGTGGTGCAGGGGCTGGTGGTCTTCGGCGCCCTGGCCTTCGTGCTCGCCAATCTGGCGGTGGACCTGCTCGTGCCGCTGCTCGATCCGCGCATCACCGCCGCCGCCCCGGCGGTGGCCCGATGAGCCGCCGCGCCGCCGCACGGTTCTGGCTGCGCCGGCCCGGCCTGGTGCTGGCGGTGGCCGTGCTGGTGCTGGTGCTCCTGTCGGCCTTCTTCCCCGGGCTGTTCACCGGGCGGGACCCGCTGTCGGGGGTGCCGGCCGAGCGGCTGCAGCCGCCCAGCCTCCACCATCCGTTCGGCACCGACCAGTTGGGCCGCGACCTGTTCTCCCGGGTGGTGCACGGTTCCGCGCTCTCGCTCAAGGCCACCTCGCTGGCCGTGGCGGTGGGCCTGGTCGCCGGCTCGGCGCTGGGGCTGCTCGCCGGGTACGTGGGCGGGCTGCTCGACGACGTCCTGATGCGGATCGCCGACGTCCTGCTCGCCATTCCCGCCCTGCTGCTCTCCCTGGCCCTGGTGACCGCGCTCGGCTTCGGCACCGTCAAGGTGGCCGTCGCGGTGGGCGTGACCAGCGTCGCCAGCTTCGCCCGGATCATGCGCGCGGAGGTGCTGCGGGTGCGCGAGGCCACCTTCGTCGAGGCGGCCCGGGCCTCGGGCTCCGGCCCGCTGCCGGTGCTGCTGCGGCATGTGCTGCCGAACGCCTCGGGGCCGGTACTGGTCTACGCGGCCGTGGAGTTCGGCACCGTGGTGCTCGCCGTCTCCGCGCTCAGCTTCCTCGGCTACGGGGCCGAACCCCCGGCACCGGAGTGGGGCTCCCTGGTCTCGGGCGGCCGCGACTACCTCGCCACGGCATGGTGGCTCACCACCCTGCCCGGTCTGACCATCGCCGCCACCGTGCTGGCCGCCGGCCGGGTCTCCCGGGCGCTGGACGGCGAAACCGAGGAGATCTCCCGATGACGACCGACACCGCGCCCCTGCTGTCCATCCGGGGGCTGAGGGTCTCCTACCGCGCCGGGGACGGCGCCCCGCCCGCCGTGCGCGGGGTGGACCTCGACATCGCCCCCGGCGAAGTGGTCGCCCTCGTCGGCGAGTCCGGCTCGGGGAAGTCCACCACCGCGCACGCGGTCATCGGGCTGCTGCCGCCCGGCGGGCGGATGGACGGCGGCCGCGTCCTGTTCGAGGGCACCGATCTGGCCACGGCCGGGGAGCGGGAGCTGCGGGCCCGGCGCGGCCGTGACATCGGGCTGATCCCACAGGACCCGATGGTCTCGCTCAACCCGGTGCAGCGGATCGGGCGGCAGGTCGCCGAGGTGCTGCTGATCCACGGCCTGGCGGACCGGGCGTCCGCCCCCGCCGAGGCCGTACGGATCCTGGGGCAGGCCGGGCTGCCGGACCCGGGGGTCCGGGCCCGGCAGTATCCGCACGAGCTGTCCGGAGGCATGCGGCAGCGGGTGCTCATCGCCATCGCGGTGGCGGCGCGGCCCAAGCTGGTGATCGCCGACGAGCCGACGAGCGCGCTGGACGTCACCGTGCAGCGGCGGATCCTGGACCACCTCCAGACGCTCACCCGCCAGGCCGGTACCGCCGTGCTGCTGATCACCCACGATCTGGGGGTCGCGGCCGACCGGGCCCGGCGGATCGCGGTCATGTCGGAGGGCGAGATCGTGGAGACCGGCCCGGTCCGCCAGGTGCTCACCGCGCCCCGGCATCCGTACACCCGGCGGCTGCTGGCGAGCGCGCCGAGCATGGCGACGGAGCCGGTGCGGGTACGGGCGCGGGCGCAGGCGCGGGCTCGGGCTCTGCCTCGGGCTCAGGCTCTGCCTCGGGCTCAGGCTCGGGTGCGGGTGCGCGAGGTGGCGGCCGGGGAGCCCGCCGCCGAGGGCGGCGCCCCCGTCGGCGAGGGGCTGGACTCCGCAGAGGGGCTGGTCGTCGGCGAGGGACTGGACGCCGCAGGGGGACTGGACGCCGCAGAGGGGCTGGTCGTCACCGAGGGACTGGACGCCGCCGGGGGGCTGGACGGCGCCGGGGGGCCGCTGGTCGTCGCCGAGGGGCTGGTCAAGGAGTTCACCCCGCGCGGCCGGGCGCGGGCATGCGCCGTCGACGGGGTGGACTTCACGATCCGGCGCGGTGAGAGCTTCGCCCTGGTCGGCGAGTCCGGTTCGGGGAAGTCCACCACGGCCCGCATGGTGGCGCGGCTGACCGATCCCACCGAGGGCCGGATCCGGTTCGACGGGCAGGACATCACCGCGCTGTCCGGCGCGGCGCTGCGCCGGCTGCGGCGCCGGGTGCAGCTTGTCCACCAGAATCCGTACTCCTCGCTCGATCCCCGCCGGTCCGTCGCCGACGCCGTCACCGAGCCGCTGCGCGCCTTCCGGGTCGGCGACCGGGCGGCACGGCTGCGGCGCGCGGCCGAGCTGCTGGACCGGGTGGCGCTGCCCGCGGCCACGCTGCGGCGCAGGCCCGGTGAGCTGTCGGGCGGTCAGCGGCAACGGGTCGCGATCGCCCGGGCGCTGGCCCTCGGCCCCGATCTGGTCATCTGCGACGAGCCGGTGTCGGCGCTGGATGTGTCGGTGCAGGCGCGCATTCTGGAACTGCTGGCGGAGTTCCAGCGCGATCTGGGGCTGAGCTATCTGTTCATCTCCCATGACCTCGCCGTCGTCCGGCAGATCGCCGACCGGGTCGGGGTGATGCGCGGCGGCAGGCTGCTGGAGACGGGCACGACGGACGAGGTCTTCGCCTCGCCCTCCCACCCCTACACCAAGGAGCTGCTCGCCGCGATCCCCGGCGGGCGCCACGCGGTTCCGGCGCGATCCGCCTGATTCCCTCCCCAGCTACGAGAGGCGTTCACCGATGTCCTCCGACGTTCCGCTGTCCGTGCTCGACCTCGTTCCCATCAGCTCCGGCTCCACCGCCGCCGAGGCGCTGCGCAACACCCTGGATCTGGCGCGCCGCGCCGAGGAGTTCGGCTACCACCGGTACTGGCTGGCCGAGCACCATCTCAACCCCGGTGTGGCGGGCACCTCCCCCGCGCTGATCATCTCGCTGGTCGCCGGGGCCACCGCACGCATCCGGGTCGGCTCGGGCGCCGTACAGCTGGGCCATCACACCCCGCTGTCGGTGGTCGAGCAGTTCGGACTGCTCGACGCGGTGCACCCCGGCCGGATCGACCTGGGGCTCGGCCGCTCCGGCGGCGCCCCGCGCACCCCGGCCGCCCCGGCGGAGGGGGCGGCCGGGGTGGCGGAGGGAGCCGGGGAATCCGAAGAGCCCGGGAAGGAGGAGGCGCTCGGGAAGGAGGACGGGCCCGGGAAGGAGGACGGGCTCGGGAGGACCGAGGGCACCTTCACCGACAGCGGGCTCTATCTCCCGCCGAAGTACACCGGATTCGCGCGGCTGCTGGCCTCACCGCGCTTCCGGCTGCACCAGGCGCTGCTGCGGCAGCCGGGCGCCACCACACCCGAGTACCCCGACCAGATCGACGACATCCTGGCCCTGCTGGCCGGGAAGTACCGCTCGGCCGGCGGGGTGGAGGCCCATGTCGTGCCCGGCGAGGGCGCCGCCGTCGAGGTGTGGATCCTGGGCAGCAGCGGCGGTACGAGCGCGCTGACGGCGGCGGCCCGCGGACTGCCGTTCGCCGCGAACTACCACGTCAGCCCCGGGACGGTGGTGGAGGCCGTGGAGGCGTACCGGAAGGCGTTCCGCCCCTCCCCCGCCCTGGCCGGACCCCGGGTGCTGGTCTCGGCCGATGTGGTCGTCGCCCCCGATGACGCGACCGCGCGGCGGCTGGCCTCCGGGTACGGGCTGTGGGTGCGCTCCATCCGCACCGCCGAGGGGGCGATCCCCTTCCCGACGCCCGAGGAGGCGGCCCGGCACCGGTGGTCGGACGAGGACCGGGCGCTGGTGGCCGACCGGGTCGACACCCAGTTCGTGGGGTCGCCGGAGACGGTGGTGGAACGCCTGGAGGCGCTGCGCGCGGCGACGGGCGCGGACGAGCTGCTGATCACCACGATCACCCACGGCCATGAGGACCGGGTGCGCTCCTACGAGCTGCTGGCCGACGCCTGGGCGAAGCGCTCTTGACCGGGCGCGGGGCAGCTGATTCCGCCGCACGCGCCCCACACCGGGCACGTGGCAGCCGGTCCCGCCGTACGCGCCCCACTGCACGACCGGGCGCGGGGCGGCCGGTCCCGCCGCACGCGCCCCCACGCACGACCGGACACGGGGCAGCCGACTCCGTCGCACGCCGCCCCGATGACCGATGACACCGCCACGATCCGTGCAGACCGGCCCAATACTGGAAGGACGCCATGAAGTTCTCCGTACTGTCCCTGATCAGCCATGCCCCGCACCCGCTGACCGGTGAGCTGCCCTCCGCCGCCGAGCGGTTCGAGGACGTCCTGGAGACGGGGGTGGCCGCCGAGCGGCTCGGCTTCGACGCATACGCCGTCGGGGAGCGGCACGCGGGGCCGTTCCTGTCCTCGAGCCCGACGGTGGTGCTGGGCGCGCTCGCGGCCCGTACGTCCCGGATCAGGCTGCTCACCGGGGTGACCGTGGTGGCGATCCTGGACCCGGTGCGGGTCGCCGAGGACTACGCGACGCTGGACCAGATCTCCCGGGGCCGGATCGAGCTGGTGGTGGGCAAGGGGGCGGAGGCCGGCCACTTCGACCTCTTCGGCCTCGACGAGAACCGGCAGTGGGATCTGCAGGCCGAGAAGTACGAGCTGCTGCGGCGGCTGTGGAGCGAGGAGGAAGTCACCTGGGAGGGGGAGTTCCGGCCGCCGCTGAAGAAGGTGACGACCGTGCCGCGCACCTACGACGGGCTCCCCAGGATCTGGCACGGCTCGGCCACCAGCCGCAACTCGACCGAGCTGGCCGCCCGGCACGGCGATCCGCTGTTCACGGCGAACGCCATCCAGCCGCGCGAGGCGTACGCCGAGCTGATCCGCCACTACCGCGAGCGCTTCGAGGCGTACGGTCACGACCCGGCGACCGCGCATGTGGCGGCCGGGTCCGGCGGGCTGTTCATCGCCGACACCACCCAGCAGGCGGTGCGGCAGTACAAGGACTACTACGAGGCGCGGGTCCGGCAGAACTTCAAGCCGCATCTGGCGGACAAGCCCGGCTACAACACCCCGTTCCGCACGATCGAGGAGGCGATCGAGGACGGGCCGCAGCTCATCGGGAGTCCGCAGCAGATCATCGACAAGATCCTCTCCTATCACGAGGTCTACCGGCACGACCTCCAGTCGATCACGGTCGACGGCATCGGGCTGAGCCGGTCCCGGCAGATCGAGACGCTGCAGAGGTTCGCCGAGGAGATCGCCCCGGTGGTGCGCAAGGAGGCGCCCAGCACGCTGTGGAGCTGATCCCGTTCCTTGCCAACTGTTCTGCCGGGCAGGGCAGTTGGCGG
Organism: Streptomyces hygroscopicus subsp. hygroscopicus; assembly: GCF_001553455.1. Lineage (GTDB taxonomy): Bacteria > Actinomycetota > Actinomycetes > Streptomycetales > Streptomycetaceae > Streptomyces > Streptomyces hygroscopicus. The sequence goes on along the minus strand of NZ_BBOX01000027.1, from coordinate 9,855 downwards.
GTGGCCCGGCGGGACCGCCACCTTACTCGCGCGTTAAAAATCAGCTGAATCGCTCTTGCCTTCTTCGGCGGTGCGCGCATCAATGACATCGCCCGTGGACGACGGGCAGTCAGGAACCCCCCACACATCAGCCGCACTTCCCCACTCCGGAAGGCAGTCCCATGAGACGGATCAAGCTCGGGATCAGCACGGCAATGGGAGCAGCAGCACTGGCCGCCGGCGCGCTCGCACTGGCCCCGACCGCGACCGCGGTCACCCCCACCACCGCCACCCTGACCGCCGATTGCGGAACCTTCGGCTCGGGTCTGGCCACGCTGACGGCCACGCAGAGCGGGACGTCCGCGACCATCACCCTGTCCTCCTCGGCGATCACCTCGCCGATCGACGTCGCGGCGGGTTCGGTGAGCTCGACGCTGACGCTGTCGAAGAACGGCTCCGGGACCACGACCTTCACCGGCAAGTCCAGCCCGGCGCTCCCCGCCGGAGCTCCCGTGAGCACCGGCCCGCTCAAGGGCACGGTGGCGGCGGGCGACGTCCTGGAGGCCAAGTCGCTGAAGCTGGTGATCTTCGGTCTGATCACGGTGAACTGCACCGCCACCTCGGCCCAGTCCCCGGGGCCGTTCACCTTCTGAGCCGTCCGGCGCACCGGCTCTGAGCCCGCTTCGGGCACCCGGTGGAAGGTCACGGCGGACCGGCGGCGTCCCGGGCGGACGCCGCCGGTTCTCGCGCGCCATAATGGGGCCGATACGTCGGATGTCTGGTCCGGGGAGGTCCACCATGGCGGTCACCGACGAGGCGATCGAGAAGATCAAGGGCATGATCGTCTCGGGTGCGCTGCGCCCCGGTGACCGGCTCCCCAAGGAGAGCGAGCTGGCCGCCGAGCTCGGACTGTCCCGCAATTCGCTGCGCGAGGCCGTGCGGGCGCTCTCGCTGATCCGGATCCTGGACGTACGGCAGGGCGACGGCACCTACGTGACCAGCCTCGATCCCCAGCTGCTGCTGGAGGCGCTGAGTTTCGTCGTGGACTTCCACCGCGATGACACGGTGCTGGAGTTCTTGGCGGTGCGGCGGATCCTGGAGCCCGCGGCCACGGCACTGGCCTGCCCCCGGATCAGCGACGCGGAGCTGGACCGGCTCCAGGCGCAGCTGGACGCGCTCGGGCCGGAGCCGTCCGTGGAGGAGCTGGTCGCCTGCGATCTGGAATTCCACCGCGGCATCGTCCAGTCCTCGGGCAATTCGGTGCTCCGCTCGCTGCTCGACGGGCTCTCCGGGCCCACCACCCGGGCCCGGGTGTGGCGCGGGCTGACTGAGGAGGACGCGGTCAGCCGTACCCTCCACGAGCACCGGGCGATCCTCGCCGCCCTGCGCGACCGCGACGCGGAGGCGGCGCGGTCCTGGGCGACGGTGCACATCGCGAGCGTCGAACAGTGGCTGCGCTCCACGCCGTGAGCCCCGGCGGGCGACCCGGTGACGACCGGAGCGGACAGACGCGGCCCGGTGACGACGGAAGGCGGCAGACGCGGCCCGGTTACCGCCGAGCGGCCGGGCGACGGCGGTTCAGGTGGAGGCGGGATGCAGGCGCAGGCCCTGCATCCCCCCGTCGACGGCCAGCGCGGTGCCGGTGACGGCCGCGGCGGCGGGGCTGGCGAGATACGCGACGGCGGCGGCCACCTCCTCCGCGGAGACCAGCCGTCCGGTGGGCTGACGGGCCGCCAGGGCGGCGCGCTCGGCCGCCGGATCGGGGGCCTGGTCGAGCAGCCGGCCGACCCACGGGGTGTCCACGGTGCCGGGGTTGACGCAGTTGACCCGGACCCCCTCGCGGATGTGGTCCGCCGCCATGGCGAGGGTCAGTGACAGCACCGCGCCCTTGCTCGCGCTGTAGGCGGCGCGCTGCGGCAGTCCGGCGGTGGCGGCGATCGAGCAGGTGTGGGTGATCGAGACGGCGCCGGGCCGGTCGGCCGCGGCGGCCCGCAAATGGGGCAGCGCGGCCCGCGCGGTGCGGACCAGGCCCAGCACATTGATGTCCAGCAGCCGGTGCCACTCCTGGTCGGAGTTGTCCTCGACGCTGCCGATCGCGCCGACGCCCGCGTTGCCGACGACGGTGTGCAGGGCGCCGAACTCGGCCACGGCCGCCTCCACCCCGGCCCTGACCGCCTCGTCGGAGGTGACATCGGCGTGGAGCGGCAGTGTGCCGTCCGGGGCGCCCGACGGGTCGCGGTCGAGCACGGCGACCCGGGCGCCCCGGTCGCGCAGCGTGGCGGCGATGGCGGCGCCGATGCCGGAGGCGCCGCCGGTGACGAGTGCGGCCAGCCCTTCGAAGTCGCCGGTGGTCACGGGTTCTCCTCCTGTCGTACGGCCTGTTGCCCAGCGGAACGCGCTGGTGCGGGCTGTGCCGGTGCGGGGCCCGCCGATTCGGGCTGTGCCGGTTCGGGCTGTGCTCGTCCGGGGTGCGCCGGTCCGGGGCGCGCCGATTCGAGGTGCACCGGTTCGGGACCGCGCCGATTCGGGGCGCGCTCGCCCTGGGTGCGCCTGCCCGGGGCGTGCCGGTGCGGGACGTCCCGACTCGGGACGCGCTCGTCCGGGGTGCGCCGACTCGGGACGCGCCTGCCCGGGACCCGCCGATTCGGCACACGCCAACGCGGACCGCGCTGACGCGGATCGCGCGACGCGGGCCCGCCATGCGGGCCCGTCCGGATAGCGGTAGGCGGCGATCGACTCGGGGTACATACGTGCGGAGAAGCCCGGCGCCGTCGGTGCGCGGTAGCGGCCCGACTCGACGACCGCCGGATCGGCGAAGTGCCCATGGAGGTGGTCGACATACTCGATGACCCGGTCCTCCCAGCTGCCCGAGACGGCGACGAAGTCGAACATCGCGATGAGACCGGCCGGCGTCAGGGGCGCGGGGCGGCCCACCACATGGGGGCGCAGGGAGCGGATGGCGGCCGCGGTGACATCGTTGCCGCGGCCGATGGTGAAGACGAAGCCGTGCCCCTCGGCCGGCTCCCCCTCCCCGGCGTCCGTGCGCAGCACGACGTAGGCGGCGGAGTAGTCGGGGTCCGGGTTCATCGCGTCCGAGCCGTCGAGCTGCTCCGAGGTGGGAAACCGGATGTCGTGGACCTCGAGCCCGGTGACGGATGGCCGCTGACGCAACGGGAACTCCCTAAACGATGAGCTCGAGAGGACATCGGACCTTTCATGGTGATCCGATGTATAGCGCCGTGATCACCGTTCCGTCCAGATGTGTGCCGGAACTTTTGCAGGACAGATCGGATGATTCTCGGAGCACCCCTGGACGGGGACTGCGGCCGGAGACCCGGAAAGCCGTAGGCTTGGGTGGCACGCAATGGGAACTGCAGCCGGAGGCGGGACCGATCCGTCCGCCCCGGTCGGAAGGAGGCGCTGGGTGATCGAGCTTGAGGGGGTTCCCGAGCTGATCGACCCGGTCATGATCTGTGCCTTCGAGGGCTGGAACGACGCCGGAGACGCCGCCTCCACCGCGGTCGGGCACCTGGACCGGGAGTGGAAGGGCGAGGTCTTCGCCTCGCTCGACGCCGAGGACTACTACGACTTCCAGGTGAACCGGCCCACCGTGGCGCTGGACGGCGGGGTGCGCAAGATCACCTGGCCGACGACCCGGCTCTCGGTCGTCCGGGCGGACACCGGGGAGAAGTCCCGGGACCTGGTGCTGGTGCGCGGTATCGAGCCGAGCATGCGCTGGCGGTCGTTCTGCAACGAGATCCTCGGCTACGCCCATGAGTTGGGCGTGGAGATGGTCGTCATCCTCGGCGCACTGCTCGGCGACACCCCGCACACCCGGCCGGTGCCGGTCAGCGGTGTCACCTCCGATCCCGACCTGGCCCGCAGCCTCGACCTGGAGGAGACCCGCTACGAGGGCCCGACCGGGATCGTCGGGATCCTCCAGGAGGCGTGCACGCACGCCGGCGTCCCGGCGGTGAGCCTGTGGGCGGCCGTGCCGCACTACGTCTCGCAGCCGCCGAACCCGAAGGCCACCCTGGCGCTGCTCAACCGGCTCGAGGACCTCATCGGGGTGCGCATCCCGCTCGGTGAGCTGACCGAGGACTCACGGGCCTGGCAGCTGGGCGTGGATCAGCTGGCCGCCGAGGACAGCGAGGTCGCCGAGTACGTGCAGTCGCTGGAGGAGGCGCGGGACACCGCCGAGCTGCCGGAGGCGTCGGGCGAGGCCATCGCCCGCGAGTTCGAGCGCTATCTGCGGCGGCGCGACGGCCAGCCCGGCCCCGGCGGCCACGCGACCGAGAGCGGCGGTCTCGCGGACGGCCGGGAGGGCGGCACGGCGGGTCCGGCCCCCGGTTCCGGCACCCCGTATCTGCGCGACCCCGCCAGCGGCCATGGAAGGCCGCGCAAGCCTTCCCCCAGGGACGAGGTGGCCAAGGACGACGCCGAGGGCACGGGCGGCGAGGGGGACGACGCCGAGGAGCCGGACGGCACCCGGGGCACCGAGGGCCGGGACGCCCCGCACCACGACGCGGACGGCACAGACGACGCCCACAGCACGGACGGCACGGACCGGGACGGCGACGGGGACAGCGACGGGGACGGGGGATCCGGCTCCGGCCGGTAGCCACGGCCCCGCCGGGCGCACGGCGCCCACGCCCCGCGGGAGTAGCGACGAGCCCGCGCCGGGAGCATCCCGGCGCGGGCTCATCCGTTCACGGCCGCGGCACGACGGCGCGACGGCGTGTCAGAGGGCCACTCCCAGCAGCGCGTCCACGGCGCGCGACACCAGTCCGGGTGCCCCCTCGTCCGTACCGCCGGTGGAGGTCTGCGCGGCGGCCCAGCGGTCGACGGCGGCCAGGGCGGCCGGTGAGTCCAGGTCGTCCGCGAGCGCCTCGCGGATCTCCTCCACCAGCGCGTCGGCCGACGGCCCGTCCGGCCGCGAGACGGCGGCGCGCCAGCGGCCGAGGCGCTCCTCGGCCTCCCGCAGCACCCCGTCCGTCCACTCCCAGTCGGAGCGGTAGTGGTGGGCCAGCAGCGCGAGCCGGATGGCCGCCGGGTCCACCCCGTCGCGGCGCAGCGCCGAGACGAAGACCAGATTGCCCTTGGACTTGGACATCTTCTCGCCGTCCAGGGCCACCATCCCGGCGTGCACATAGGTCTTGGCGAACGGCCGCTCACCGGTGAGGACCTGGGCGTGCGAGGCGCCCATCTCGTGGTGCGGAAAGGCGAGATCGGACCCGCCGCCCTGCACGTCGAAGCCCATGCCGAGGTGGTCCAGGGCGATGGCCACGCACTCGATGTGCCAGCCGGGGCGGCCACGGCCGAGCGATCCGCCGTCCCAACTCGGCTCGCCCTCACGGGCGGCCATCCACAGCATCGGGTCGAGGGGGTTCTTCTTGCCGGGGCGCTCCGGGTCGCCGCCGCGCTCGGCGGACAGCAGCCGCATGGCCTCGGCGTCGAGCCGGCTGACCGAGCCGAAGGCGGGGTCGGACTCCACGGAGAAGTAGATGTCGCCTTCGAGCTCGTAGGCGGCGCCCAGGTCGCGCAGCCGCTCCACGAGCGGCACGATCCCCGGTATCGCCTCGACGGCGCCGATGTAGTGGCGCGGGGGCAGCATCCGCAGGGCCGTCATGTCCTCGCGGAAGAGGGCGGTCTCGCGCTCGGCCAGGGCCGTCCAGTCGTCGCCCTTCTCCTGCGCCCGCTCGAGCAGGGGATCGTCGACATCGGTCACGTTCTGGACGTAGTGAACCTGGCGCTTGGTGTCGAGCCATACGCGCTGAACGAGGTCGAACGCGTTGTAGGTCGCCGCATGACCCATGTGGGTCGCGTCGTACGGGGTGATACCGCAGACGTAGATGCGTGCGACGGGACCGGGAGTCAGGGTTGTCCGTCTTCCGGTCGCGGTGTCGTGAATGCTCAGGTCGCGGCCACTGCCGGGCAGGGCGGGAACCTCAGAAGCGGGCCAGGCATACATGCAATGAGCGTAACCGGATGCAGCGTCCGCATACGAACCGGACCAGTCGTGTTGGCCGGATAGGCGCTCTTGCGCGAAAGCCCGTGAGCTGCTTGAGCCGCGTCCGCCGCGGTCCCGGGGCGCGGTAGGAAGCCCACCGGGACGCCGCCGGCGGGCTCGTCCCGGGACGCGGCGAAAGCCCACCGGAGCGCCGCCCGCGGGCTCGTCCCGGGACGCGGCGAAAGCCCACCGGGACGCCGCCGACGGGCCGGTTCGCCCGTCCGGGCGGGCGGACCGGTCAACTCCCAGGCGGCGGGGTCAGACCGGCGGCCAGGGGATGGCGGGCCACTGACCGCTGGGCTCGGGATGCTTCCCGGTCCGCAACAGCGTGGCGACCCGGGCCCGCAGCGCCTCGATCTCGGCCTCGGTGATCAGCTCCGCCAGCCGGGCGCAGAGCGGGCCGCCGTCCGCCAGCTGGTCCGCGAGCCGGGCCAGCACCTCCAGCACGTCCTTCGGCAGCGGCTCCCCGGCCCAGCCCCACAGCAGGGTGCGCAGTTTGTCGTCGGCGTTGAAGGTGACACCGTGATCAATCGCATAGAGCCGACCGCCGGCCGCGGGCAGCAGATGGCCGCCCTTGCGGTCGCCGTTGTTGATCACCGCGTCGAGCACGGCCAGCCGGCGCAGCCGTACGTCGTCGGCGTGGACCAGCAGCGCGGTGCGGCCCTCGCCCACCTCGGCGTAGCCCACCGCCTTCCAGCCGGGGCCCGGCTCGTCGCCCTCGACGAGCGCGAGCAGGTCCGGTCCTCCGGCCTGCCCGGACCCGTCACCGTCCGCCCCGTCGCCGTCCGCCCCTCCTCCGGCCGCCTCGACCTCTATCCAGAGCTGGCACATCCCCTGCCCGTACGGCCCGTCGCGCAGCACGGTGGGCGGGACCAGGCCCCAGCCGGTGGCCTCGGAGACCTCGTACGCCGCCACCTCGCGCTGGGCGAGCGTGCCGTCCGGGAAGTCCCACAGCGGCCGCTCCCCGGCCACCGGCTTGTAGACGCAGGGGGCGCTGTGGCCCTCGTACTCGACCGTGCAGTACAGCACCGCGTTGGACGCCTCCCGGACCCGTCCGCGCACCGTCAGCTCACCGAGAGCAAGCAGTTCGGCCGGGGACACCAGGCGCGAAGCCTCCTTTGAGGGCGGTGGGAGACGGGTGGGCGGCGTCAGGCTCCGCGGCGGTATCCGTTCTGGCGCGGACATACGTGTCCCTCCGGGTCGAGCGGCAGACTGCACAGCGGGCAGGGCGGCCGGCCGGCGTTGACGACCTCCAGGGCGCGTTTGGCGAAGGCGCGCGCCTGCGTCCCGGTGAGCCGCACCCGCAGCATGGGCGGGCCGTTCACATCGTCCTGGAGCAGCCGCTCCTCGGCCTCGGCCAGGTCCTCCTCGGACTCGGCCTCCAGCTCGACCAGCGCCTGCGCCTCGACGATCATGCGCTGTTCCTCGCCGTCCCAGGCGAGCGCCATGGTGCCGACCCGGAACTCCTCCTCCACGGGGACTTCCAGCGGTGCGGTGTCGGCGAGTTCGGCCGGTGCGACGGCGGGCACGGGGGCGTTTCCGCCGGTGCGCCGCACCACCTCGTCCAGCAACTCGTCTATCCGCTCGGCCAACGCGGCGACCTGCGTCTTCTCCAACGCGACGCTGGTGGTCCGGCCACCGGCGGACGCCTGCAGGAAAAAGGTACGGCGACCAGGCAGCCCGACCGTACCGGCGACGAAACGGTCCGGCGGGTCATAGAGGAACACCTGACGGGACAACGTCCTGCTCCATTTGGTTCGACTGCTCGGCTGACTGACTGCTGACCGCTGGGTGTCACGACCGCCCGGTCACGGCTGTCACGGCGCCCTCGCACCGCGGCACCACCCTACTGCTCGTGGAGATCACGGTGCTCCCGCGTCGCCACCCACGGCCGCGTCCCCGCCACGGTCCGCCGGGTTCTCCTCGCGCGGCACCAGCCCGGCGAAGTCGCCGGTGTCCCCGAGCCGGACGAGGAAGGGGCGGGTCGGGGTGTAGCGGATCGCGGTGATCGAGCAGGGCTCGACCGAGACCCGCTGGAAGAGATCGAGGTGCAGTCCGAGGGCGTCCGCGACCAGCGCCTTGATGATGTCCCCGTGGGAGCACATCAGGTAGACCGCGTCGGCGCCGTGTTCCTCCTCGATCCGGGCGTTCCAGTCACGCACCGCCTCGACCGCCCGCGCGTGCATGGCGCGCATGGACTCGCCGCCGGGGAAGGCGGCGGCGGAGGGGTGCTGCTGGACGATCTTCATCAGGGGTTCATCGGCCAGTTCGGCGAGCTTGCGGCCCGACCAGTCGCCGTAGTGGCACTCCCCGATCCGGTCCTCGGCGTGCAGCGGCAGTTCGGGGCGGGCGGCGAGCAGCGGGGCCAGCGTCTCCCGGCAGCGCTGCAGCGGGCTGGTGACGGCCGCGGCGAGGGGCAGCCCGGCCAGCCGGCCGGGCAGCGCGGCGGCCTGGGTCGCGCCGCGCTCGTCGAGGGCGACACCGGGTGTCCAGCCCGCGAGGACGCCCGCGGTATTGGCGGTGGACCGGCCGTGCCGGACCAGGATCAGCATGGGCATGCCTGCCACCCTACGACCCCTCCGGCCGCCGCTCAGCCGGGATGCGGACCGGTCCCGGACCCGGTCCCCCTGTGCGGATACCCGGCCCCCCTGTGCGGATCCGCATCACGCGAGGCAGAATGCCCCGCGTGATCGTGGATTGTGCCATCTACCGGGACGGGTGCCGCACCGAGGGACCCGCCGACTTCTCCGACGCCCTCGACCAGGCGCGGGCGAGTGGGGACGCCTTCTTGTGGATCGGTCTCCATGAACCGACCGAGAAGGAGTTCGAGCTGGTCACCAGCGAGTTCGGACTGCATCCGCTGGCCGTCGAGGACGCCTTGCGCGCCCACCAGAGGCCGAAGCTGGAGGTGTACGACGATTCGCTGTTCCTGGTGCTGAAGCCGGTCCAGTACGACGACAACGCCGGCGCCGTCACCGCGGGTGAGCTGATGGTCTTCGTCGGTGACTCCTTCGTGGTGACCGTGCGGCACGGCGAGACCAATCCGCTCGGCTCGGTGCGCGACCGGCTGGAGAAGGCCCCCGAGGTGCTCCAGCACGGGCCGACAGCCGTGATGTACGCGGTCTCCGACGCCGTCGTGGACCACTATCTGGACGTCGCCGACAGTCTGCACGCGGACCTGGAGGAGCTGGAGACGGAGGTCTTCGCCCCGGACGGGGCCGCGGGGCAGAACACCGCCGGGCGGATCTACGCCTTCAAGCGCGAGGTGATGGAGTTCCGCCGGGCGGCCGGACCGCTGGCGGAGCCGATGGAGCGGCTCGCGGGCGCCGGGGTGCCGTTCGTGCACGAGGGCTCACGGCCGTTCTTCCGGGATGTCAGCGACCATCTGACCCGGGTGAACGAGCATGTGGAGGGGCTGGACCGGCTGCTGTCGGACATCCTCTCCGCCCACCTCGCGCAGATGGGCGTGCGGCAGAACGACGACATGCGGAAGATCTCGGCGTGGGCGGCGATGGCGGCGGTGCCGACGATGATCGCCGGGATCTACGGCATGAACTTCACGCATATGCCCGAGCTGAAGCAGCCCTGGGGGTATCCGGGCGCGCTGGTGCTCATGGCCGGGGTGATCGTCGTGCTGTACCGCTGGTTCAAACGCCGCGGCTGGCTCTGACCGACCCGTCACTCCCGGCCGACGCCCCGCGACACGGCCCGGCGGCGGCGAACGGCCCACGGCACGGCCCGGTGGCGGCCACGGCCCACGGCAATGCCCGGCGGCGGCCGACGACCCACGGCAGTGCCCGGCGGCTCGGGGCGCCCGACGGCTTCGGGCCCAGCGGCATCGGCCCGGCAGCTTCGGGCCTGACGGC
>NZ_BBOX01000026.1 GCF_001553455.1 Streptomyces hygroscopicus subsp. hygroscopicus | reverse complement strand
GTCCGGATCTGGTCATGCGGGTTCCCCCAGTCGTCGTCCAGTCCAATGGGCGGCGGGTGCGCGACAGTCGCACAACTATGGCCGCTGCGGGTGTTCTCAGGCCAGTGATTCCCCCGGCGCCGCGCCGTCAATATTGGTGTGGACCAATGGAGTGAACGCGCGGAAGGGGCCGTATGGTGGTCCCGATGCGGACTCAACCGGTGGGCACCCTCGACGCGCTGGCGCGGCGTCTGCGCGCGCTGCCGCCGTCCTGCGGGCCGGTCCGGCTGGTCGCGGTCGACGGCCACGCCGGTTCCGGGAAGACCACCTTCGCCGGGCGGCTCGCCGAGGCGCTCGGCGGCGCGCCGGTGCTGCACACGGACGACTTCGCCACCCATGAGCAGCTCTTCGGCTGGACGGAGCGGCTGCGGACCCACGTCCTCACCCCGCTCGCCCGGGGCACGGCCGCGCGCTACGCCCCGTACGACTGGGTGGAGCGCCGCTTCGCCGCGACCCGGCGGCGGCTCGACCCCGCGCCGGTCGTGCTGCTGGAGGGGGTGGGCAGCGGCCGCCGCGCGGTGCGCCCGTGGCTGGCCCGGTTGCTGTGGATGGAGCTGCCCGACCGGGACTCCTGGCGGCGCGGCCGGCTGCGGGACGGCCCGGAGCTGGCCGCGTTCTGGGACGGGTGGCGGCCGGCCGAGCGGGCCCATTTCGCCGACGATCCCTCCCGTCCGTATGCCGGAGAGTTGGTACTCCAGCGAAAAGAGGGGTATGAGGTGCTACCGGGGCCTGCGGCGATCGACGGAAACGGCCCTGGGCCTCACACAGCGTGAGCCGATGCGGCCGACCGGGGCGGCCCCCGCACCCGAGGCGTGACGCGCCCCCCAACTCGGCTTGACCTGGGGCCCATACAGGTCTTACGTTCTCAATGTGCGACTCGTACGAGTCGTCCCACAACGCGAAGCCCCCGGTTGTTCCCCCGTGATCGGGGGCTTCGTCCTGTCCGGCTTCGCTCACCCTGGGTGACCAACGGTGCCGGGCTCCGCGCGCCCCCGCACGCCCGCGCGCACACCCGCTCGATCTTGTCGTATTGCGACGAACAACAGTGCGGCACCCTCGGCCCATGCGGCCTGCGCAGGTACGATGCGAAAGGGGCAGTCGCCCCTGCGGCATCCACGGGGGCAGGGGTTGTGGGGGACGTGATGGATTTCGGCACGCACAGTTCGCACGCCCCGGCCGACCTCGCCTGGCTGCGAGCCGTCGACGCCTACACGATGGGCGCGTACGGACAGGCCGAGGAGGAGTTCCGGACCGCGACGCGGCTCGATCCCGGAATGGCCGACGCCTGGCTGGGGCTGCACGCCCTGCGGGCCGACACGGCGACCGCGCTGCTGCGGATGTACCGGCACCGCGACCGCTTCGGCGAGCAGCGCGCCCGCCACCGCCGCACCCTCAACTCCTGGTACTGGCTCGGCTGGTGGGTCCAGCCGGTGCTGGAGACCAGCCGGGACCTGCTGCTCGCCCACGCCTCGCACTGGCTCGACGGCCGGCACGTCCCCGAGCTGGACCGGGCGCTGGCCGGCTGCCCTCCGGTGGAGGCCGACCCCCAGGCCCGTTTCCTGCACGCCTGCCGCGCCTACCTGGTCAAGGACTGGGAGCAGCTGGTGCGCCACACCGAGCCGCTGCTGGACGATCCGTTCCTGGGCATCGAGGCGGGTCTGTTCGCGGGCATGGCGCGGGTCCGGCTGGAGATGTACAGCCAGGCCGAACCGCTGCTGGCCGCCGCCCTGATGCGCTGTCGCAGCGAACAGCCCCAGCGCAAGGAGCTGCGCTACTGGCTGGCCCGCGCCCACGAGGGCACCGGGCGCAGCGCCGCCGCGCTCCCCCTCTACCGCGCGGTGCACCGCATCGACTCCGCCTTCATGGACACCTCGGCGCGGCTGGCGGCGATAGCCGAGTCCGACGGGCTGGACGAGCCCGCGGATCTGGCCGCCGTCTCGCTGGCCGGGGCCGGCGGCCAGGACGCGGACGGCCGGGACGCCACCGCCACCGACCCCGCCGATCCGCTGCCCGCCGACGGCCGCGATCCGCGGGCCGCGGGCGAGGGACCCGAGGGGCCGCCGCTGATGGGCCCGGCCGTGGTGGGCGCGGGCTCCACGCGGGAGCGGTCCGGTCCGCCGTCCCAGCCCGGCCCCTCCGATCCGGTGCTGCTGGAGAGCGCGCTGCGGGAGCTGGAGCGCATGGTCGGTCTGGAGCCGGTCAAGCGGCAGGTGCGGGCCCTGTCGGCCCAGCTCCATATGGCGCGGCTGCGCGCCGGGCAGGGCCTGCCGGTCCAGCCGCCCAAGCGCCACTTCGTCTTCTCCGGCCCCTCCGGCACCGGCAAGACCACCGTGGCCCGCATCCTGGGCCGGGTCTTCTACGCGCTCGGGCTGCTCGGCGGCGACCATCTGGTGGAGGCCGGGCGCGCCGATCTGGTCGGCGAGTACCTGGGCCAGACGGCGGTGAAGGCCAATGAGCTGATCGACTCGGCGCTCGGCGGGGTGCTCTTCGTCGACGAGGCGTACAGCCTGTCCAACTCCGGCTACAGCAAGGGCGACGCGTACGGCGACGAGGCGCTCCAGGTGCTGCTCAAGCGCGCCGAGGACAACCGCGACCGGCTCGTGGTGATCCTGGCCGGCTACCCCGAGGGCATGGACCGGCTGCTGGCCGCCAACCCCGGCCTCAGCTCGCGCTTCACCACGCGCGTCGACTTCCCCAGCTACCGCCCGCTGGAGCTGACCCGGATCGGTCAGGTGCTGGCCGCGGAGAACGGGGACGTGTGGGACGAGGAGTCCGTGGAGGAGCTGCGCAGCATCAGCGGCCATGTGGTGGACCAGGGCTGGATCGACGAGCTGGGGAACGGCCGGTTCCTGCGCACGCTGTACGAGAAGAGCTGCGCCTACCGCGATCTGCGGCTCTCCGGCTGGACCGGCACCCCGTCCCGCGAGGACCTGGCCACGCTGCGGCTGCCGGATCTGATGCAGGCGTACGGGGAGGTCCTGTCCGGCCGCGGTCCGATGTACCGCGACCCCCAGGACCCCCCGCTGTAGCGCCTACCGCGCCCCGGGGCTCGCCCCGCGGTGGGGCTTACCCCCGCTGTGGGGCTACCTCGCTGTAGGGCTCACTGCGGCGGTGGGGGTCACCTCGCAGTGGGGCTCAGCCCTCGGTAGGGCTTACCCCCACGGTGGGGTTGCCCCGCAGTCGGGCTCACCTCGCGGTGGGGCTGTCCCGCTGTCGGGCTCACCTCGCGGTGGGGCTGCCCCGCAGTCGGGCTCACCCCGCAGTGGGGCTCACCGCGCGACCATCGCCGGTTCGTCCGCCGGGGTCGTCGGCTCGCTCCGCTGTCCGGCCACCCGGCCGGGGCCCTCGCCGCGGTGGGCGGGGTCGTGGACCTCGCCGACCAGCTTCTCCAGCACGTCCTCCAGGGCGACCAGCCCCAGCACCGTGCCGGACGCGTCGGCGACCGCCGCCAGATGGGAGGCGGCCCGGCGCATCGCGGTGAGCGCGTCGTCCAGCGGAAGCTCCGCGCGCAGCGTTTCGATCGGGTGCCAGAGCCGCTGCGGCACCGCCCGCTCCGGGAACTCCAGCTCCAGGACGTCCTTCACGTGCAGATAGCCCATGAAGGCGCCACCGGGGTCGCGCACCGGGAAGCGCGAGTAGCCGGTCCGCACGGTCAGCTCCTCGATCTGCCGGGGGGTGACCGAGGGGTCGACGGTGACCAGGCCCGCCGGGTCCAGGAGAACGTCGGTGACCGGGCGGCTGCCCAGCTCCAGGGCGTCCGCGAGCCGCTCGTGCTCACCGGGGTCGAGCAGACCGGCCTGCCGGGAGTCCTCCACCAGATGGGTCAGCTGCTCGCTGGTGAAGACGGCCTCGATCTCGTCCTTGGGCTCCACCCGGAACAGCCGCAGCACCAGCCGGGCGCAGGCCCCCAGCAGCGCGGTGACCGGACGGCACAGCCGGGCGAAGGCGACGAGGCCGGGGCCGAGCCACAGCGCGGTCCTGTCCGGCGCCGCCATGGCCAGGTTCTTGGGCACCATCTCCCCGATGACCAGGTGGAGGCAGACCACCACGGCGAGCGCTATGGCGTAGCCGAGCGGGTGCACCAGCTGCTCGGGCAGGTGGACGGCGTGGAAGACCGGCTCCAGCAGATGGGCGACGGTCGGCTCGGCGACCGCGCCGAGGGTCAGCGAGCAGACGGTGATGCCGAACTGCGCGGCCGCCATCATCTGCGGCAGGTTCTCCAGGCCCGTCAGCACCGTACGGGCGCGCCCGGAGCCCTCGGCCGCACGCGGCTCGATCTGGCTGCGGCGCACCGAGACCAGGGCGAACTCGGCGCCCACGAAGAAGCCGTTGGCGAGGACCAGCAGGGCGGCGAAAAGAAGCTGTACCAGACTCATCGTCCGTCCTCCTCCCGGGCCGCGGCCTCGGCACTGGTGTGCCCTGGCGGCGTACCCGGCTTCGTGCGGACGATGCGCACCAGCTCCGCCCGGTGGTGGCCGACCTGCCGGACGTACAGCGTCCAGCCGGGCAGCTCGGCGGTGTCGCCGGGGACGGGGATCCGGGCCAGCAGATCGGCCACCAGCCCGGCCACGGTCTCGTACGGCCCGTCGGGCGCGTCGAGGCCGATCCGGCGCAGGGCGTCGACGCGGCAGCCGCCGTCGGCGTCCCACGCGGGGCGGCCGTCCTCGGTGACGGTCTGCACCAGGTCGGGGATCTCCGCGGCCGCGTCGTCGTGCTCGTCGCGCACCTCGCCGACCAGCTCCTCGACGATGTCCTCCAGGGTGACCACACCGGCCGTGCCGCCGTACTCGTCGACGACGACGGCTATCGGCTGCTCGCTGCGCAGCCGCTCCAGCAGCGGCTGGACCGGCAGCGTCTCGGGGACCAGCAGCGGGGGCTGGGCGATACGGCCGACGGGGGTGCGCAGCCGGTCCTGCGCGGGCACCGCGAGGGCGTCCTTGAGGTGCACCATCCCGATGACCTCGTCCAGCCGGTTGCGGTAGACGGGGAAGCGGGACAGCCCGGTGGCCCGGGTGAGATTGAGCACATCCACGGCGGTCGCCGAGGAGTGCAGCGCGCTGACCCGCACCCGCGGGGTCATCACATGCTGGGCGGTCAGCTCGCCCAGGGCGAGGGTCCGCACGAACAGGTCGGCGGTGTCCTGCTCGATCGCGCCGGCCCGCGCCGAGTGGCGGGCGAGCGAGACCAGCTCGCCGGGGGTGCGGGCGGAGGCGAGCTCCTCGGTGGGCTCGACGCCCAGCGCCCGCACCAGCCGGTTGGCGACGGTGTTGAGCAGGGCGATCACGGGCCGGAAGAAGTGGGCGAAGGCGTACTGCGGGCCCGCGACGAAGCGGGCGACCTGCAGCGGCCGGGAGACCGCCCAGTTCTTGGGCACCAGCTCGCCGATGACCATCTGGACGGCGGAGGCCAGCAGCATGCCGAGGACGACGGCGACTCCGGAGACGGCGCCGTGCGGCAGCCCGACCGCCGTCAGCGGGGCGGTCAGCAGATGGCCGAGCGCGGGCTCGGCGAGCATGCCGACGATCAGCGAGGTGATGGTGATGCCGAGTTGGGTTCCGGAGAGCTGGAAGGACAGCTCGCGCAGCGCCTCGACGACGGTGCGGGCGCGCCGGTCGCCCTCGTCGGCGGCTCGCTCGGCTTCCGGCCGCTCGACGGTGACCAGGCCGAATTCGGCGGCCACGAAGAAGCCGTTGGCGAGGATCAGGACAAGTGCCGCGGAAAGCAGCAGGAGGGACAGGGTGATGCTCATGCCGCCGCCCCGGAGTCGGCGGCGGCGCAGGTACTACAGGACGATCCGTCCATCTGCGGAGGGAGTCACTCCTCGGGTCGCAGGGGAGCCCACCGGAGCGCACGGGGGCGTGCGCTCAGCAAGAGGCGGGGCGGGGCACCGTTCGGCCCCGGCAACAGGGTAATCAAGGATGGCGTGTGACGGGCAGGCCCCTCGCGCCGTTGGAGTGCCGATCGACGCACCGGACGGCTCCGGGGGACCCGCCCGGCAGGGGCGGGGCGGACGTGGCGGGGCGGCCCGGCACGGCAGGAGCGGACGTGACGGGGCGGCTCGGCACGGCGGGGGCGGCCGGGCCCGGCCGGACGGCTCAGTCCGCGGCGCGGCCGGTGCCGTGCCGCTCGGCGAGCGCGCGCAGGGCGCGTGCGTCGCTGATGGCCCGCGCCTTGGCGATGCCCGGCTGGATGCCCATCGCGGGCAGGCTGGTGCCGTCGGCGAGGTCCAGATAGACCCAGGGGTCGCCGGGGCGCAGATTGACCCGGAGCACCTCCGCCCACTCCAGCCGGCGCCTGGTGGTGAGGTTGATCACGGTCACCCCGCCCTCGTCGGCCACCACCTTGGGGCGGCTGAGCAGTGTCAGCACCCCGAAGAACAGCAGTCCGGTGACGATGAAGCTGGCCCGCTCGCCCGGCCCCAGCCGCTCCAGCAGCAGGGCGACGGCCGTGAGGACGACCAGGACGGCGACGCCGACGGTCAGCAGGACGGCCCGGGTCCTGGTCGGCCGGAAGGTGACGGGCAGGGCGGGCGGGGGCGCGGCGGCGGACACGTGAGGGTCGGCCTCTCAAGGGAGAGAAACGGGTAAATGGATAGGAGTCACTTGAAACCGGTGGAACCGCACGATATCGGGCACGGAGGCCCGGACCGTCAGAGGCGGCAGGCGTGGATGCCCGTGGTGAGGATGGCCCGCGCCCCCAGGTCGTAGAGCTCGTCCATGATCCGCTGGGCGTCCTTCGTGGGAACCATCGAGCGGACCGCGACCCAGCCCTCGTGGTGCAGCGGGGAGACGGTGGGCGACTCCAGACCCGGGGTGAGCGCCACGGCGCGCTCCACCTGCTCCACCCGGATGTCGTAGTCCATCATCACGTAGCGCCGGGCGACCAGGACGCCCTGCATCCGGCGGAGGAACTGCTGGACCTTGGGGTCGTCGGTGGGGGCGCCGGTGCGGCGGATGACGACCGCCTCGGACTCCAGGATGGGCTCGCCGATGATCTCCAGCCCGGCGTTGCGCAGGGTGGTGCCGGTCTCGACCACATCCGCGATGACCTCGGCGACGCCGAGCTGGATGGCGGTCTCCACCGCACCGTCGAGGTGGACCACGTCGGCGTCCACCCCGTTGTCGGCGAGGTGCTTGGTGACCAGGCCGGAGAAGGAGGTGGCCACGGTCATGCCGCCGAACTCGCTGACGTCCTTCGCCGTGCCGGGGCGGGTGGCGTAGCGGAAGGTGGACCCGGCGAAGCCGAGCTGCATGATCTCCTCGGCCTGGGAGCCGGAGTCCAGCAGCAGGTCACGGCCGGTGATACCGATGTCGAGCCGGCCGGAGCCCACGTACACGGCGATGTCGCGGGGGCGCAGGAAGAAGAACTCCACGCCGTTGTCGGCGTCGACGAGGACCAGCTCCCTGCGGTCCTTGCGCTGCCGGTAGCCCGCCTCATGGAGCATCGCCGACGCAGGCTCGGACAGTGAACCCTTGTTGGGGACGGCGATGCGCAGCATGAGTGCTCTTTCCTTCGGTAGTTCGGTGACTCGGTGGCGGTGGCCCGGGGTTGCGGGCCGATCGCCGGGGGCGGCGGGGGCGGCGGGGGCGGCGGGATGCGAACGGGTCAGAGGTGGGCGTAGACGTCGTCGAGGGTCAGCCCCTTGGCGACCATCATCACCTGAAGGTGGTACAGAAGCTGGGAGATCTCCTCCGCGGTCGCCTCGTCGCTCTCGTACTCGGCGGCCATCCACACCTCGGCGGCCTCCTCCACGACCTTCTTGCCGATCGTGTGCACGCCGGACCGGATCAGCTCGGCGGTGCGGGAAGTGGCGGGATCGGCCGTGGCGGCCTTCTGCTGGAGCTCGGTGAACAGCTCCTCGAACGTCTTCTTGGACATGGTGTCCGCCATCCTACTGGGGGTCCGCGGCGCGGCTCAGCGCCAGGGCTCGGCGACCGACCGCAGGGTGGTGGCGGTGGCGACGGCCGCGGTGACCGCCTCGTGGCCCTTGTCCTCGCTGGATCCCTCGAGCCCGGCCCGGTCGAGCGCCTGCTCCTCGGTGTCGCAGGTCAGCACGCCGAAACCGACGGGGACCCCGGTGTCCACGCTGACCTGGGTCAGTCCCTGGGTGACACCCTGACAGACATAGTCGAAGTGCGGGGTGCCGCCGCGGATGACCACGCCCAGGGCCACGATCGCGTCGTAGCCGCGGCCCGCGAGCACCTTGGCGACGACCGGCAGTTCGAAACTGCCCGGCACCCGCAGCACGGTGGGCTCGTCGATGCCCAGCTCCCGGAGCGCGCGCAGGGCGCCGTCGAGCAGCCCGTCCATCACCTTCTGGTGCCACTGTGCGGCGATGACGGCGACGCGCAGGTCCCCGCAGTTCTTCACGGACAGTTCGGGGGCGCCCTTACCGCTCACGTCTCTCCTCGGTGTCTTGGGTGGTGGGTGGACAGTGGTGGGTGGATATGCGTAGGTGCAGCTGGGGGAATCGCTACTGGTTGCCGCAGGCCGATATGGGCTCGGCGCGGTCGCCGTCCAGCCAGGGCAGGTCATGCCCCATCCGGTCCCGCTTCGTCCGGAGGTAGCGGAGGTTGTGCTCCCCGGCCTGGACGGGCATCGGCTCCCGGCCGGTGACCCGCAGCCCGTGCCTGACCAGCGACGTGGTCTTCTCCGGGTTGTTGGTCATCAGCCGCAGCGAGCGCACGCCGAGGTCGGCGAGGATCTCCGCGCCCGCGGCGTAGTCCCGCGCGTCGGCGGGCAGTCCGAGTTCCAGGTTGGCGTCCAGGGTGTCCCGGCCCAGCTCCTGGAGCTCGTAGGCGCGCAGCTTGGACAGCAGTCCGATACCGCGCCCCTCGTGGCCGCGCAGATACAGGACGACGCCACGGCCCTCGGCGGTGACCCGCTCCAGGGCGGCGTGCAGCTGGGGGCCGCAGTCGCAGCGCAGCGAGTGGAAGACATCGCCGGTGAGGCATTCGGAGTGCACCCGGACCAGCACGTCCTCGCCGTCCCCCAGCTCGCCCTGGACCAGCGCGATGTGCTCGACGCCGTCGGTCGCGCGGTAGCCGTACGCCCGGAAGTCGCCGAAGGCGGTGGGCAACCGGGTCTCGGCCTCCCGCCGCACCAGCGGCTCGGCGGGCTTGCGGTAGGCGATCAGATCGGCGATGGAGACGATCGCCAGGTCGTGCTTGCGGGCGAACGCGACCAGGTCGGGCAGGCGCAGCATCACCCCGTCCTCCCCCGCGATCTCGCAGATCACGGCCGCCGGGCGCAGTCCGGCCAGCCGGGCGAGGTCGACCCCGGCCTCGGTGTGGCCGTCGCGGGCGAGCACGCCGCCGGGGCGGGCGCGCAGCGGGAAGACGTGGCCGGGCCGCACGAGGTCACCGGGGGTGGTGGCCGGGTCGGCCAGCAGCCGCAGGGTGGTGGCCCGGTCGGCGGCGGAGATACCGGTGCTGACGCCGTGTTCGGCGGTGGCGTCGACCGAGACGGTGAACGCGGTCCGCATGGACTCGGTGTTCTCCTCGACCATCTGCGGCAGCCGGAGCCGGTCCAGCTCGGCGCCCTCCATGGGGGCGCAGATGAGTCCGCGGCACTCGTTCATCATGAAGGCGACGATCTCGGGGGTGATCGTCTCGGCGGCGGCGACGAGGTCGCCCTCGTTCTCCCGGTCCTCGTCGTCCACGACCACGACGGGGCGGCCCGCGGCGATCTCGGCGATGGCCCGCTCGATGGGGTCCAGCGCCGGTTCACCCGGCCACTGCGCGGCGCGCAGGGAGGCGGCCGAGCCGCTCGGACGCGATGTGGTGGCCGTGTACGGCTCGCTCATGAGGTGTGCCTTTCACTCGCTTCTCCACCCGCGCGGCGCAGCGGCGCGAGCATCGTCACCAGGTGCGGCCCGGCGGCCGCGGGTGCGGCGCTCATGGGGTGACCTCCTGGTCCCGGGCGCCGCCGTCCCGTCCCAGCAGCCGCTCGACGTACTTGGCGAGCACGTCCACCTCGAGGTTGACCGGGTCCCCGGACTGTTTGACCCCGAGCGTGGTGAGCGCGAGGGTCGTCGGGATGAGGCTGACGGTGAAGTAGTCGGGGCCCGCGTCGACGACGGTGAGGCTGACGCCGTCGACCGTGATGGAGCCCTTCTCGACGACGTAGCGGCTCAGTTCGCCGGGCAGCGAGATCTTCACGATCTCCCAGTGCTCGGAGAGCTTGCGCTCCACGATGGTGCCGGTGCCGTCCACATGGCCCTGCACGAGGTGGCCGCCGAGCCGCCCACCGAGCGCCATGGGGCGCTCCAGGTTGACCCGGGAGCCGACGCCGAGCGCGCCGAGGCTGGAGCGGTCCAGGGTCTCGGCCATCACATCGGCGGTGAAGCGGGTGCCCTCCGCGTCCCCGATGATGTCGACGACGGTGAGACAGACGCCGTTGACGGCGATGGAGTCGCCGTGCTTCGCCCCTTCGGTGACGACGGGGCCGCGCACCTGGAAGCGGGACGCGTCACCCAGGTTCTCGATGGCGACGATCTCACCCAGTTCTTCGACAATTCCGGTGAACACTTCAGTTCTCCTCGGCGAGAGGGGCGGGGGCTGTGGGGGTGGCGGTGACGCGCAGATCGGGGCCGAGCCGGGTGACATCGGTCGTCTCGAGGCGCAACGCCTGGGTGATGGTGGTGATTCCGGCGTCGGCGAGGGCGGCGGGGCCCGCGCCGAGCAGGACCGGCGCGAGATAGCCGACGACCTTGTCGACGGCGCCCGCGGCGAGGAACGCGCCGGCGAGGGTGGGTCCGCCCTCCAGCAGGACCGAGCGCACCCCGCGGCCGTGCAGTTCGGCCAGCAGCGCGGGGATCTGGAGACCGGTCCCGGCACGCGGCAGCCGTACGGTCCGCACACCCGGCAGCCGCCGCAGATGGGCGGTGTCGGCGTCCTCGGCCACGGCGATCAGCGTGGGCGCGGCGTCGTCCAGGACCCGGGCGCCGGGCTTGACGGTGGCGCGCGTGTCCAGGACCACCCGCAGCGGCTGGGTGACCCCCTCCCGGCCGCGTACGGCCAGGTGGGGATCGTCGGCGCGCAGCGTGCCGGAGCCGACGACGACGGCGTCGGCCTCCGCGCGCAGCCGGTGGACATCGGCGCGGGAGGCGGGAGAGGTGATCCACCGGCTGGTGCCGTCGGCGGCGGCGCTGCGCCCGTCCAGGGTCGCGGCGTACTTCCACAGCACGAAGGGGCGGCCCCGGCGCATCGCGGTCAGCCAGGGCTCGTTGACCGCCTCGGCCTCCTGGGCCAGCAGCCCGGCCGCCACCTCGATCCCGGCGGCGGCGAGGGTGGCGGCGCCGCCCCGGGCCTGTGCGGTGGGGTCGGCGACGGCGTAGCGGACGCGGGCGACCCCGGCGCTGATCAGGGCCTGGGAGCAGGGGCCGGTGCGGCCGGTGTGGTCGCAGGGTTCGAGGGTGACGAGGGCGGTGCCACCGCGGGCCCGCTCGCCCGCCGCGTGCAGCGCGTGGACCTCGGCGTGCGGACCGCCGGCCCGCTGGTGCCAGCCCTCGCCCGCGACGCGGCCCCCGGCGTCCAGGATGACGCAGCCGACGACGGGGTTGGGGCTGGTGTGGCCGAGGCCGCGGGCGGCGAGCGCGACGGCACGGCGCATCGCGTGGGCTTCGGCTGCGGTGGCCACCGGGTCCTCCTGCCTCTTCGGGCACGGACTCCGGGGCTGTCGACATGACACGGAAGCGGAAACGCCGTCGCCGGAACGCCGGGTCCGGCACGGGGTCCGCTGCGAAGGAGCGGACCGCACCGAGGCGGCGCACCGGTGATGTCGCTACCGCCGCGCACTGCCTCCCATCCGGACTTTCACCGTCGGTCCAGGAATTTCACCTGGTCAACCGGCCGCTGGCAGCGGACGGGTCGCGGACTGTAACCGCCGGTTCGGATTTTCACCGACCCCGGAGTGCGCTGACGTCACTGGTACGGCCCCAGTGTGCCATGGCCATCGGCGCAGGTGGGAGGCGAGCCCGATGTGGCCTCGCTCACCCGGTGAGGCATTCGCCCCCGCGCGATGGTGTCCGTTGCTCCACTGCTCCAGGGTTCCATTGCTGCAGTGCTCCACTGATCCAGGGCTACTCCAGGGCTCCACGCGGGGCGCAGTGCCCACAGGTCCCGGGCGCGCGGCCCACAACAGCCCCGGCCTCCCGGATATGCGGCCCCCGGGGGCCGCGGCTGGCGGGGCTATGGGGCGCCGAACAGCTCGTTCTGCGTCGCGTCCAGCGCCGTCAGTACGGCGCCCCGCAGCACCCCGCCGCCGCCCACCACCCCCGCGCGCACCCGCGTCCGCAGCGGTGACAGCCGGGCGACCCGCTCCTCCACGCGGCGGGCCAGCTCTTCGCCCCCGGCCCGGCCCACCTCGCCGCCGAGCACCGCGCACCCCGGGTCGAGCACCGCGCAGATCGCGGCGACACCCACCGCGATACGGGCCGCCAGGGCGTCCAGAAACGGTTCGCCCCGCTCCCCCGCCCCCAGGGCCGCGCGTATCGCCGCCTCCGCCGCACCGGCGCCCTCCGTGCCGTCCCCGCGTCCGGCCTGGTCACCCGCCGCGGCCTCCAGCCCGTGTTCCTGGGCGAGTTCGCAGACCGCGGCGCTGCTCACCAGGGAGTGGAACCCGCCGTCGCAGCCGGTGGCGGAGGGCAGCCCCGAGGTGCCCGGCACCGGCAGAAAGCCGATCTCGCCGGTGCCGCCCGACGCACCGCGCCGCAGCACCCGGTCGAGCACCACGGCCGCGCCGACGCCATGGCCGAGCCACAGCAGGACGAAGGTGTCGCGGTCGCGCACCGCGCCCAGCCGCTGTTCGGCGACGGCCGCCAGATTGACCTCGTTCTCCAGCAGCACCGGCGCCGCGAGGCCGCCGTGCAGCGCGGTGGCCAGCTCCCGGTGCCAGGAGGGCAGCCCGCTGGTGGCGTTGAGCTCACCGGTGGCGGGGTCGATGAGACCGGGCACCCCGATGCCGATGTGGTGCAGCCGCGCCGCCCCGGCCCGCTCGGCCGCCCCCGCCACCAGGGCCACCGCGGCCGTCACGGTCCGCGCCGGGTCGGTGTCCGGGGCCACCGGCAGCGACTCCTCGGCCAGCGTCCGGCCCAGCAGATCGGCCACGCATACGGCGACGCTGTCCGTACGGACGTCGACCCCGGCCACATGCGCGCTGTCGGCGACGATCCCGTACACCCGGGCGTTGGGCCCCCGGCGCTCCGCCCCGGCCTCCCCCACGACCGCCACCAGCCCGGTCCGCCGCAGCCGCTCGACGAGGTCCGCGATGGTGGGACGGGACAGACCGGTCAGCGACTTGAGCTGCCCCGCGGTGAGCGGGCCCTTGTCCTTGAGCAGGTGCAGGGCGAGGCGGTCGTTGATGACCCGCGCCGTGCTCGGGGAGGCGGTACGGCCCGTTACGGACACGCTCGTCGAGGTCATACCGGGATCCTTCCAGAAGGCCGCGGAAAGGGCCCTATCTATCAGGGACCCTTCCTGATAGTTTCCGCTGGGACCATGGGCCGGGACCATGGGTTACGGGGCGCGCTACGGGGAGGGTGCGACAGGTATGGGCAGGCTCAAGGAACCCGAGGCGTCCGGGATGCGCCCGGTACGGCGGGCACGGGTGGCCGTCGCGGCGGTGTTCGCCGTGCACGGCGCGGTGACCGGCAGCTTCGCCACCCGCATCCCCTGGATCCAGGAGCGGCTGGACCTCAGCGCCGGTCAGCTCGGACTCGCGCTCGCCTTCCCCGCCCTCGGGGCCTCGTTCGCGATGCCCCTGGCTGGGCGGATCAGCCATCGCTTCGGCGCCCGCACGGCGCTGCGCGGGCTGCTCGCCCTGTGGACCGCCTGGCTGGTGATGCCTCCGCTCAGCCCCGGTCTGGTCTGGCTGTGCGGTGTGCTCTTCCTCTACGGCGCCACCTCCGGGATGTCCGACGTCGCCATGAACGCCCTCGGCGTGGAGATCGAGAACCGGCTCGGCCGTTCGATCATGTCCGGGCTGCACGGCATGTGGAGTGTGGGCGCGCTCACCGGCTCGGCGGCGGGCACGATCGCCGCGCACGCCGAGTCCGACGCCCGGCTCCACCTCGGCATCGCCGCCGCGGCCCTCACCGTGCTCGGGGCGGTGGCCTGCCACTGGGTCCTCGATCTGCGCAGCGCGCCCGAGGAGCGTCCGCCGCCCCGGTTCGCCCTGCCGCCCCGCTCCGCGCTGATCATCGGCGCGGTGGGGTTCTGCGCGGTCTTCGCCGAGGGGGCGAGCCTGGACTGGTCGGCGGTCTATCTGCGGGACGTCCTGGACTCCTCCCCCGGCGTCGCCGCCGCCTGCACCACCGCCTTCTCCTGCACGATGGCCGGCGCCCGGCTCATCGGGGACGCGGTCGTGGGCCGCTTCGGCGCGACGCGGACGGTACGGGCGGGCGGTGTTCTGGCCACCACCGGCGGCGTCCTCGTCATCGCCGCGCCCGGCCCCGCCCTGGCCATCACCGGGTTCGGCCTCATCGGCATGGGCATCGCGGTCGTGGTGCCGCTGGCCTTCGCCGCCGCGGGGCGCAGCGGCCCGGCCCCGAGCCAGGCCATCGCGGGCGTCGCCACGATCACGTACACCTCGGGGCTGATCGCCCCGGCGGCGATCGGCTCGATCGCGAACCTGACCTCGCTCACGATGTCGTTCTGCCTGGTCACCGCGTTGGCGCTGGGCCTGGTGGCGGGCGCGGGCGTGCTGCGGACGCCGTCGTCGGATGCGGCACCGCGGCACGACCCGTCCGCGTCCCAGGCCAAGCTGCCCTGACGGCCGGGGCGGGGCGGGGCCCGGCCCCCGGTGACGGCCGGGCGACTTCGGCGGACCGACCACCTGCGCCGAGGAACGGTCGCCGCCCGGGGACTGCACGACGGACTCCACGGCGGGCTTCACGACGGACTTCACGGCGGGCTGCACGGCGGGCTTCACGACGGACTTCACGGCGGGCTTCGCGGGGGCCGTCCGCGCAGAGAGCCGCAGGGAGCATATTTTCGGCCAATTAACATGGGTGCGATTCCCCGCAGCGATGAAGTGGAGCAGTCATGGGCCTCGGCGTGCGCTGGACCCTGCACGGTGATGGGCGCACCCCCGCCCCCGGCGCCGTCGTCAAGCCGGATGAGCGGCTGTCCTGGCCGAGGACGGCGGGGCTCGGCGCGCAGCACGTCGTGGCCATGTTCGGGGCGAGCTTCGTCGCCCCGGTGCTGATGGGGCTCGACCCCAACCTCGCGATCATGATGTCCGGGGTCGCGACCATCCTCTTCCTGCTCGCGACCCGCGGCCGGATCCCCAGCTACCTGGGATGCAGCCTGTCCTTCGTCGGCGTGGCCGCCGCGATCAGGGCGCAGGGCGGCGGCAGCGCGGCCGTCACCGGGGCGATCCTGGTGGTCGGCGGGGTACTGCTGCTGAGCGGTCTGGCGGTGCGGAAATTCGGTGCGCGGATCATCCACGCGGCGATGCCGCCGGTGGTGACCGGCGCGGTGGTCATGCTGATCGGGTTCAACCTGGCACCGGTGACCGCCGGGACGTACTGGCCCGCCGATCAGTGGACCGCGCTGCTGACGATGCTGGTCACCGGGGCGGCCGTGGTCTGTCTGCGGGGCTTCTGGTCGCGGATCGCGATCTTCCTGGGGCTGGTCTTCGGCTATGTGGTCTCCTGGGTCTTCGACCGGGTCTTCGGCAAGATC
This sequence comes from Streptomyces hygroscopicus subsp. hygroscopicus, assembly GCF_001553455.1. Classification (GTDB taxonomy): domain Bacteria; phylum Actinomycetota; class Actinomycetes; order Streptomycetales; family Streptomycetaceae; genus Streptomyces; species Streptomyces hygroscopicus. The sequence goes on along the minus strand of NZ_BBOX01000026.1, from coordinate 93,260 downwards.
CACTCCATCGGCGGCAGCGGGCGGGTCACCGACCACTGGCGGCTGGATCTGTCCGGTGTGGCCAAGGCGGACTGGATCGGCCTGCCGTCCCTGCACGCGCCGAGCTTCCACTGGTCGGCGGTGCTGGTGGCGCTGCCGGTGGTGATCGCGCTGATCGCCGAGAACGCCGGGCATGTGAAGGCGGTCGGCGAGATGATCGACGATCCGCTCGACGACCAGCTGGGCACGGCGATCGCCGCGGACGGCGCGGCCACCGTGCTCTCCACGGCGGTCGGCGGCCCGGCCAACACGACGTACTCCGAGAACATCGGCGTCATGGCGGCCACCCGGGTGTACTCCACCGCCGCGTACTGGGCGGCCGCGGGCTTCGCGCTGCTCTTCGGGCTGTGCCCGAAGTTCGGCGCGGTGGTGGCGGCGGTGCCCGGCGGGGTGCTGGGCGGGATCACCGTCATCCTCTACGGCATGATCGGGCTGCTCGGTGCGCAGATCTGGGTGCACAACACAGTGGATCTGCGCAATCCGCTCAACCTGGTGCCGGTCGCGGCGGGCGTCATCATCGGCGTCGGCGGCGTCAGCCTGAAGATCAGCCAGAACTTCGAGCTGGGCGGGATCGCGCTCGGCACGATCGTGGTGCTGCTCGGCTACCACGTTCTGCGCGCCCTGGCCCCGGCACATCTGAAGCCGCAGGAGCCCCTGCTGGACGCGGGCACCAGCACATACGACAGCGAGCGGCCTGCACAGCCCTGAAGCCACCGCAGCCCTAATGCCGCCGCGGCCCTGAAGCGCTTCTCGCGGGGCGAGATCCTGGAGGCCCCCACCACCCGCAGCAGCTCCAGCCGCTCGGCGGACTCGCTGCCCGGGCGGGCGGTGTGGACGATCAGCCGCTGGGCGTGTTCCGAGCTCAGCAGGGCCTCCGGCTGCGCGACGAGCTGGGCTGGCGGACGCTGTATCCGTCGATATCCGTCGATATCCGTCGATATGCGTCGATGTGGACGGCGCGCGACGCGGGGGCGCTGTGATACGCCGGTTGACGCGGCGTTAAGCCGTCCAGGGGACGCGGCGGCGGACGGCGGGACGGCTTACGTCCGGGCTGCCACCCTGGCGTCCATGACGATGCCCATGCCCCTGCCCACGCCCACGCCTTCGCGGCTCGCGCCGCGCACCGTGAGAAGCGTCGTGGCGCGCATGAGCGCGCTCGGCGCGGCGCTGCCGCCCGGGGACGGGGTGGCGGTCTTCAACGGGGTGTACCTGTCGGTCACCGAGGAGGTCGGCCGACGGCTCGCGGACGGGTACTTCCACGACCCGTCCGCCACCGAGGAGCTGGACGTGCGGTTCGCCGAGCGCTATCTGACGGCGGTCGACACGGTGGCGGCGGGCGGACGGCCGCCCGCCTGCTGGCGGCCGCTGTTCCAGCTGCGGCGCCACCCCGGGGTCCGTCCGGTGCAGTTCGCGCTGGCCGGGATCAACGCCCATATCGGCCATGACCTGGCGCTCGCGCTGCTGGACACCTGCCGGGCCCGGGACCTCGAACCGGACGCCCTGGAGGGCGACTTCGACCGGATCGGCGCACTGCTCACGGGGATGGAGGAGCGGATCCGGGAGGAGCTGATGCCCGGCCCCGACCTGCTCGACGTGGCCGATCCGCTGACCCATCTGGTGGGCTCGTGGAGCCTGGAGAAGGCGAGGGATGCCGCGTGGGCGGCGTTCCGCGCGCTGTGGGGGCTGCGTGGACTGCCGGAGCTGGCGGAGGAGTTCGCGGAGCGGGTCGACGCCACGGTGGGCCTGGTGGGACGGTTCCTGCTCACCCCCCTGCCGTCCGCGTACTGAGCGACCCCCGGCCCGCGCGTACGGAGCAGCCCCCGGCCCGGGTACCGAGCAGCCCCACGGTCCGGATGCCGAACAGCCCCCCGACCCGCACGTACCAAACAGCCCCCCGGACCGGGAGCCGAGCAGCCCACGGGCCGCGCGTACCAAGCGGCCCCCGGACCGGGAGCCGAGCAGCCCCCGGCCCGCGCATACCGAGCGACCCTCCGGTCCGGATGCCGAACAGCCCCACGGCCCCCGCGTACCAAGCAGCCCCAGGGCCCGGGAGCCGAACAACCCCCCAGCCCGCGCATACCAAGCAGCCCCACGGCCCGGATGCCGAGCAGCCCCCCGACCCGCACGTACCAAACAGCCCCCCGGACCGGCTCAGTCCTCGGGGAGTTCGACGGGCGCGATCTCGTCGTACACGTCGCCCGGCCCGGGGTTCTTCGGGTCGGTGGAGCCGCCGAAGCGGTGCATGACGCCCCAGACCGCGTTGAGCGCGGTCTGGACGGCGCCCTCGGCCCAGCCCGCCGTCCAGGAGATGTCGTCGCCCGCGAGGAAGACACCCCGTTTGTCGGCCGGCAGCCGGTCCTGCATGAAGTGGGTGAACAGCCGGCGCTGGTAGCGGTAGTGGCCGGGCAGGTTGGCCTTGAACGCGCCCATGAAATAGGGCTCGTTCTCCCAGGACACGGTGACCGGGCTGCCGATGATGTGCTTGCGGATGTCGACGTGTGGATAGATCTCCGAAAGCGACTTGAGCATGACCTCCATCCGCTCGTTCGCCGACAGCGGCAGCCACTTGAGGCTGTCGTCGCACCAGGTGTAGGAGAGGCAGATGACGGCGGGCCGGTCCGGGCCGTTGTCCAGCAGATAGGTGCCGCGGGTCATCCGGTCGGTGAGCGTCATGCTCATCCGGTCCCGGCCGGTGGCCTCGTCCTTGTCCCGCCAGAACGGCCGGTCGACCGGCACGAAGAGCTTGCTGGACTCCATGTAGTGGGTGCGCTCGATCGCCGTCCAGTGATCGATCGGGAAGAGCGAGTCATCACAGTCGATCTTGGAGAGCAGCATCCAGGACTGCGCGGTGAAGACCACCGCCCGGTACGAGCGGATGTCACCGCTGGCGTCGGTCACCACGACGCGGTCGCCCGCGGCCCGGTGCAGCCGGGTCACCGCCGGACGGGGCGCGCCGCCGTGCAGCGAGGACAGCGAGGTGCCCTGGGGCCAGTGGACGATCTTCTCGGGCTCTCGCTCCCACAGCCGCAGCGGAAGCTGCTGGCTGCCGCCGACGATGCCGCGGTGGTGGTCGTCGGCCTCGGTGTAGACGACCCGCAGGATCTCCAGGATGGAGTTGGGGAAGTCGGTGTCCCAGCCGCCGGTACCGAAGCCGACCTGGCCGAAGATCTCCCGGTGGCGGAAGGAGGCGAAGGCCGGGGAGTCGCAGAGGAAGCCGTAGAAGGTCTGGTTGTCCAGCTTCTCGACCAGCCGCGACCAGATCTCCCGGATCCGGGGGACGTTCCGCTCGCGGATGGCGCGGTTCATGTCGGAGAAGTCCGCGCCCTCCTCCAGACAGGCGCTCCAGGCGTCGGCCACCTCGCGGTAGACCGGCGGCAGGTCGTCGATGGTGCGGGCGTAGTGGGTCTCGCCCTTGAGGTCGACGACGGTCGAGGGGGTGGCGGGGGCCAGCGGGTTGGGGAACGGCTCGGTCGTCAGGCCCACCAGGTCGATGTAGTGCTGGAGGGCGGTGGAGGACGGCGGGAAGCGCATCGCGCCCATCTCGGCGGTCAGCGAGTCGTCGCAGCCCTCGAAGCCGACGGTGCGCAGCCGTCCGCCGATCCGGTCGGCCTCGTACACCACGGGCCACAGGCCCATCTTCATCAGCTCGTACGCGGTGACGATGCCGGACAGGCCGCCGCCGACGACCGCGACCTCGGCGCCGTGCTCGGTCGCCGGTATCTGGCCCAGGCCCGCCGGGTGGGCGAGGTAGTCGTCGTAGGCGTAGGGGAAGTCCGGGCCGAACATCGTGACCGGCGGGAGGGCGTCCGGGCTGTTCCGGCCTCGTGTTTCCTGCTCGTCGTGGACGGCGGTGGGCACGGTGGACGTCATGGAGTACGGACTCCTTGCTGCTGGGTGTTACGGGTGGGGCGGGCGCGGCAGGGGCCGGATCAGCCGAGGGAGGTGTACAGACCGGGGCGGCGGTCGCGCAGATACGGGTTGATCCGGCGCGAGGTGGCCAGCAGTTTGGGGGCGACGTCGCCGAGGAGGAGTTCCTCACCGCGGCCGGCCCGCAGACAGGTGGCGCCATCGGGCCCGGCCAGGCAGCTCAGACCGATGAAGTCGAACTCGCCCTCCGGTCCGCTGCGGTTGACGTACGCGATGTACATCTGGCTCTCGAAGGCCCGTACCGGGATCAGGGATTCGGCGACGAACTCGAAGGGGTGCATCTGCGCGGTGGGCACCAGCAGCAGATCGGTGCCGGCCAGGGCGTGGGCCCGTACGTTCTCCGGGAACTCCACGTCGTAGCAGATCAGGATGCCGACGGTCAGCTCGCCGACGGTGGCCTGGACGACGGGGGTCTCACCGGGGGTGAACGAGTCCCGTTCGAAGCAGCCGTAGAGGTGGGTCTTGCGGTAGTTGGCCAGCTCGGCGCCGTCCGGCCCGACGAGCCGCGCGGAGTTGTGGACGGCGCCCGCGTGGCTCTCGGGGTAGCCGTAGAGGACGGCCAGGCCGTGGCTCCGGGCGATCTCGGCCACGGCCCGGCCGCTCGGCCCGTCGGCGGGCTCGGCCAGCTCCCGTACGCCGCCGCCGATGGCATAGCCCGTGAGGAACATCTCCGAGGTGACCAGCAGCCCGGCCCCGTCGGCCGCCGCGCGGGCGGCGGCCTCGTCGAGGACCTTGAGGTTGAGGGCGGGGTCGCCGGGGTGACCGGAGTTCTGGAGCAGAGCGGTGCGCAGCGGCGGCATGGGCAGACCTCGGGGGGATGAGTACGGGCATAAAAACAGTACGTTGCCTCCGGATCGGCCAACAAGACGACTTCATTTGCGTCCGGCGTCGATTCATAACGTAGGGGGGACGGCGCACGGCGATTCGTTGCGTGCTCCGGGGCCGCCTAGCTCGGCGAGACGGCCCCGGGGGCGAGGCGGGGCCGGGCGAGGCCGGGCGGGGCCGGACCGGGCGGGGCGGCGCGTGTCGCGAACGTCCGCCTGCCTCGCGGCGCCTGGCACGCGCAGGGCCCCCTTCCGGCCCCCATCCGAGGACCGCGCGGGCCGTCCGCCGTGCGATCGCACCCGCCGGACGCCGCGGGGCCGTCCCTCCGGGCGGACGGCGCCGCTGTCGGCACCCGCCCCGGAGCGCCAGGCCGGGCCGAGATGCGGCTCCCCCGGGTGGGCACGCCCGGCCACGACGGCGCCGCGGCCAGGCAACCGCGGGGCAGGCCACGTTCCAGCAGAACGCCCAAGCACCCGCCCCGGGCCCCCGGGGCACCAGGCCGTGCCAAGATGCGGCTCCCCCGGGTGGGCGCACCCCGCCACGACGGCACCGCGGCCGGGCGACGGCGCGTCAGGCCACGTCCAACGGAACGCCCAAGCACCCGCCCCGGGCGCCCCAGGGGCGCGGAGCCGGGCCGAGATGCGGCTCCCCCGGGTGGGCGCGCCCCGCCACGACGGCACCGCAGCCGGGCGACAGCGGGTCAGGCCACGCCCGGCGGAGCGCTCAGGCGGGCGCCCCCGAGCTGAACCGCCGCAGCAGGGGCGACAGCACCAGCACCGACTTCGTGCGCTCCACGAACGCCTCCCCCGCGATCCGCTCCAGCACCCGCTCGAAGTGGCGCATGTCGGAGGCGAAGACCTGGACGATGGCGTCCGCGTCACCGGTGACGGTCGACGCGGACACCACCTCGGGATAGCGGGACAGCCCCCGGCGGATGTCGGCCGGGGAGGTGTTGTGGCGGCAGAAGAGTTCGATGAAGCCCTCGGTCTCCCAGCCCATCGCCGCCGGGTCGACCCGCACCGTGAAGCCGGTGATGACTCCTTCCGCGCGCAGCCGGTCCACCCGCCGTTTGACGGCGGGCGCGGACAGTCCGACCAGCTCGCCGATGTCGGCGTAGGAGCGGCGGGCGTCCTCGGCGAGGGCGTGGACGATGCGTTCGTCGAGATCGTTCAGTCGCACTGCGGGGGAGTCACTTCTCTGCCGTGGCCAGTCGGGATCGGCGCATGCCGTACCCGAAGTACAGCACAAGGCCGACCGCCATCCAGCCGCCGAAGACCACCCAGGTCACTGCCCGCAGGCTGCCCATCATCCACAGGCACAGCGCGAAGCCGATCAGCGGGAAGAGCGGGGACAGCGGCACCCGGAAGGTGCGGGCCATGGCCGGCCGGGTCCGGCGCAGCACGATGACGGCGATGTTGACCAGTGCGAAGGCGAAGAGGGTGCCGATGCTGGTGGCGTCGGCGAGCTGGCCGAGCGGGACCGCGGCGGCGAGGACCCCGCAGAAGAGCGAGACGATGACGGTGTTGGCGCGGGGCACCCCGGTCCGGGCGTGGACCGTGGAGAAGACCTTGGGCACCAGCCCGTCCCGGGACATCGCGAAGAGGATGCGGGTCTGCCCGTAGAGCACGGTCAGCACCACGGAGGCGATCGCGACGACCGCGCCGGCGGCGAGCAGCACGGCCCAGAAGCTCTGCCCGGTGACGTCCTTCATGATCGAGGCGAGCGCGGCCTCGGAGCCGGAGAACCGCTGCCACGGCAGGGCGCCCACCGCCACGGCGGCGACCAGGCAGTAGAGCGCGGTCACGATGACCAGCGAGAACATGATCGCGCGGGGCAGGTCGCGCTGGGGGTTCCTGGCCTCCTCACCGGCCGTGGAGGCGGCGTCGAAGCCTATGTAGGAGAAGAAGAGGGTGGCGCCGGCGGCGCTGACGCCCGCCATGCCCAGCGGCATGAACGGGGTGTAGTTGCCGGCCCGTATCCCGGTGAAGGCGACCGCGCAGAAGAGGACGAGTGCCGCGATCTTCACCCCCACCATGATCGCGTTGGCACGGGCGCTCTCCCTGGCGCCGCCCAGCAGGAACGCCATGGCCAGCAGGACCACCAGCAGACCGGGCAGATTGAAGATCCCGCCGTCCCCGGGCGGGGCGGCCAGGGCGTCGGGGATGGTGACGCCGAAGGCTCCGTCGAGCAGTTCGTTGAGGTACTCGCCCCAGCCGACGGCGACGGCCGCCACCGAGACGCCGTACTCGAGGATCAGACACCAGCCGCAGACCCAGGCGATCAGCTCGCCCATGGTGGCGTAGGCATAGGAGTAGGAGGAGCCGGAGACGGGGATGGTGCCCGCCAGCTCGGCGTACGACAGCGCCGAGAACAGCGCGGTGAGCCCGGCTATGACGAAGGACACGACGACCGCGGGCCCGGCGTCCGGTACGGCCTCGCCGAGCACCACGAAAATACCGGTGCCCAGGGTGGCACCGATGCTGATCATGGTGAGCTGCCAGACGCCCATCGAGCGCCGCAGACTCCCGCCCTCCCCCTGACCACCCTCGGCGACCAGCCGCTCCACCGGCTTGCGCCGCATCAGCCGGGCGCCCAGCCCGCCAACCGGAGGGTCTGATTCCGGTTGCTGGGTGGCGGGCGGTGCTGCGCCGTGCTCCAACACTTGGGTGGCTCCTTTATCGCTGCCATCAGGTGGTGGCGACCGACTGCGGACATACGGGTGCCCGGGGGGCAAACCCGCAGGTGGGAATCGCCGAGCAGCCGGTCCCGCCACTCCACGTCAGCGCAAGACCCTATGAGCCGTCCGCCGACGGCCGTAATGCACCATGGTTGCGCATCCCCGTCGCGACGTTGCGCGCGGGGGCGCTCGGCGGGGAATTGTTGCGAGACACTGCGCGAGTCAGCGCGCGTTTCACCCGAATGCCGCGATACTGCACCATTTTAGCGGTCGTTGGTGGGGACGTGACCACTGACAGCCTGCAACCACCCGATCACGCCCGCCCCGGTGCCGAACCCGTGTTCCGGCCCCGCGACCAGGGGGGTGACAACGAGCGCCATCCGCTCGCATACCGCGCGAGAGTGTGGGAGGACTTCCTCCGGGCGCTGGGCCGGATCGAGGCGGACTTCCGCCAGCGCTCCGACACCACGGAACCGGGCGTCACGGCATGACGTACACCGAGCCGAGGCCGGGCGGCTACGGGCCCCCTCCCACCGGCCACCGGCCCGCCCCCGCGCCCCCTCCCGGGGAGCGGTTCGAGGCGGCCGTCGACTACGAGATGAATCCTTTCCCGCTGCCCGATCCGGAGACCATCGAGAGCCGCTGGGACCTGGAGGGAGATCTGGCCCGGCTGCTCCAGACCACCTCCGCCGAGGAGCCGGGGCAGAGCACCGGCCCCATCGGACCGGTCACCGCCCTCCGCACCCCCTCCCCCGCGCATGTGCGCGGGCGCGGCAAGCGCCGCCGGGTCCGGTTCCGGCTGCCGAGGATGCCGTGGCTGCATGTGGTGAGCCTGATCTTCGCGGCGGTCACCACGGTCATCGTCGCCATGCTGAGCGTGCTGGGCGGCATGATCTCCTACCGCCCGCTGCGCTACCTGGCCTCCCCGAGCACCTCGGAGTCCATGGCGGCGTGGTGGCCGCTGCTGGTCTTCGGACCCTGGCTGGTCGCCTCGCTGTCGGTGCTGCGGGCCGCCCTGCACCGGCGGGGCGCGGCGCACTCCTGGGCCGTGGTGGTGCTCTTCTCCACCATCGCGGTGTTCCTGTGCGTCGCACACGCCCCGAAGAACGCGCCCAGCATGGCCGTGGCCGGTCTTCCCCCGATCGCCGCGCTGGTCTCCTTCCACCAGCTGGTGCGGCAGATCACCCTCACCAGCCCGCCGCGCCACGCGCTGCCCCGCACCCGGGGCGAGCAGCGCGGGGCGGCGAGGTGAGGCACCACCGCGACACACCGCCGTGGCCCCCCTTTCCGGGGGGCTCGGTCCGCCTCCGGGGCGCCGTAATCTGCCCCGGCTGCCGCCGGGAGGCGCCCGGCGGCCGGTGGCCCCAGGCGCCCGGAGGCACCGGGCACGACTCTTCGGCCCGCCTCCGGCCCCCGCCGGCAGGCGTCCCCGGCCGGAAGACCCCGGCGCCCCGCCAGGCTCCCCGGCGCCCCGGGGGTCAGTCCCAGGAGGCGTGGAGCGGCTGGCCCTCCGCGTAGCCCGCGGCGCTCTGCACGCCCACCACGGCCCGCTCGTGGAACTCCTCCAGCGACCCGGCGCCCGCGTAGGTGCAGGAGCTGCGCACGCCCGCGATGATCGAGTCGATCAGGTCCTCGACCCCCGGCCGGGCCGGGTCCAGGAACATCCGCGAGGTGGAGATGCCCTCCTCGAACAGCCCCTTGCGGGCCCGCTCGTACGCCGATTCCTCACTGGTGCGGTTGCGCACCGCGCGGGCCGACGCCATGCCGAAGCTCTCCTTGTACGGCCGGCCGTCGGCGGTGTGCTGGAGGTCGCCGGGCGACTCGTACGTCCCCGCGAACCAGGAGCCGATCATGACGTTGGACGCCCCGGCGGCCAGCGCCATGGCGACGTCGCGGGGGTGCCGGATGCCACCGTCGGCCCAGATGTGCTTGCCGAACTTCCGCGCCTCGGCGGCGCATTCGAGCACCGCGGAGAACTGCGGCCGGCCCACCCCGGTCATCATGCGGGTGGTGCACATGGCGCCCGGCCCGACGCCGACCTTGACGATGTCGGCACCGGCCTCGATGAGATCGCGCACCCCCTGGGCGGCGACGACGTTGCCCGCCACCACCGGCACCCGCGGGCCCAGGGCCCGGACCGCCTTGAGCGCGCTGATCATCGACTCCTGGTGGCCGTGGGCGGTGTCCACCACCAGGGTGTCCACCCCGGCGTCCAGGAGCGCCTTCGAACGGCCCTCCACATCGCCGTTGACCCCGACGGCGGCGGCGATCCGCAACCGGCCCGCGGCATCCACCGCGGGCGTGTAGAGCGTGGCGCGCAGCGCGCCCTTGCGGGTCAGGATGCCGACCAGCTTCCCGTCCCCGCCGACGGCCGGGGCGAACTTGCGGTGGGCGGCGTCGAGGCGGTTGAACGCCTCCTGGGGGTCGATATCCGCGTCGAGCACCATCAGCTCCCGCGACATCACCTCGGACAGCTGGGTGAAGCGGTCCACACCGGTCAGGTCGGACTCGGTCACCACCCCCACCGGGCGCCCGTCCTCGACCACCACCCCCGCGCCGTGTGCCCGCTTGGGCAGCAGCGACAGCGCGTCGGCGACGGTCCCGGACGGGGCGAGGACGATCGGGGTGTCCAGCACCAGATGGCGGTCCTTGACCCAGCGGACCACATCGGTGACGACGTCGATCGGGATGTCCTGCGGGATGACGACGAGGCCACCGCGGCGGGCCACCGTCTCGGCCATGCGGCGGCCGGCGATCGCGGTCATGTTGGCGACGACCAGCGGAATGGTGGTGCCCGTGCCGTCGGGCGAGGCCAGGTCCACCCCCTGGCGGGAGCCGACCGCGGAGCGGCTCGGCACCATGAACACATCGTCGTAGGTCAGGTCGTAGGGCACCGGGGACGACTCCACATGGCGCCCCGTACCGGGCTCGAGGAAACGCATGAGTCTCACATTCACGCGAAACGACGCAGGTCACTCCCGGGGCGGCACAACAAAAGACCCCCGCGTTCCTCTGGGCCTCCGGGGAGGCGCTGCGGGGGCTGCTCCGGCGCCGGCAGGCAACCTGCCTTACGTCGAAACGTTACCCGAGCGTCCGCCCGAGGGCGAGTGGCCGCAGGCCGGTGATCGCCGTCCGCGCGTCCACGGGCGGCCGGTCCCGCCCGTCAGCGGAAAGAGAGCGGGACGGCGGCCGGGTGTTCCACCAGCCGCGACTCTCTGGGGGAACGCTTAGATCCGGACTCTCCGAAGGCTTGAAACCGCCGCTAGGCGCGTAGACAGGAGATGCGGGCGCTCGACACGGGCGGCCGTTGTGTACATCCGCGAACGGCAGCCGCGCGTGCCCACCTGGTGAGGTGTGCCCGAGCGGCCCTGGTGCGAACGGCTGCCGTCGCCCCTTTATCAAAGGAGTGGATCATGTCTGTTGCCGTACCGGCCGAGTCGGCCGTGGAGATGTCGGAGTTCGACCTGGACGTGCGTGTCGAGCTCGACGAGCCGGTGGCCGCGCAGGGCGCCGCCACCGTCACGCCCGCGGCGTCCATCATCCAGTGCACGATCGTCGCCCCGGCCTGTGGCTAGTGGATAGGAGGACGGGGCCCGGACCGGTGTCCGGGCCCCGTCCGGCTCGCTGACGGCGGAATTCTCGGCGGTGCCGAGCGTGAACGGGAGAGACGACACCATGGCCGCAGACCACGCGATGTTCCACGCGGAGCCCACCGGGCTGCTCCGTGTCCCCCTCCTGCCCCACTCCGCCACCGGGACCCGTGCCCAGCTCGATCCGCGCGACCGCGAACAGGTCCGCCGGTACCTCGACGCGCTCCTGTCCGACCGACGGGTCGAGGAGGCGCTCGCCGTCTCCAGCCCCTCACTGCGCCGGGCCGTCGAAACGCTGCGCGCGGGCGCGCCCATGAAGGCGGGCGCCCTGCGCAAACTCGCGCTCTCGGCGACGCGCTACGTCCTGCGGGCCGCCAGCCGCGCCACCCCCTTCGGACTCCTCGCGGGCGTCGCCCCGGTGTCCTTCGGCGAGGGCTGCCAGGTCCGGATGGGCACCTCGCACCGCAAGGCGGTGCGCCCGGACGGCGGCTGGCTGACCGGTGTCCTCGCCGCCTGGGAGGGCGATCCGGAGGTGCTGCGGGCGCTGCGCGTCGTCGTGAACGACCTGGGCTTCGCCCGTGGGCAGCGCTGGGTGCTTCCCTGCGGCTACGACGCGAAGGACCCCGCCGGCCCCGACGAGAGGGCCGCCGGTGAACGGCGGCACGAGGGGCGGAGCGCCCAGGAGGTCTCCGTACGCCACACGGCGGCCGTGCGGACCGTCCTCGCCGCCGCACGGCACCCCTGTCCGGCCGGGGACCTGCTGAAGGTCCTCGACGAGACGTACCCGAGCGTCCCCGCGTCCGCCAAGGAGGGGCTGCTCGCCGAGCTGGTCCGCCAGGGCTTCCTCCTCACCGAGCTGCGCCCCCCGCTCGGCGAGACCGATCCGCTGCGGTACGCGGTGGACGTCCTGGAGGCCGTGGGCCGGGCCGACGAGGCAGGCGAACTGGCCGCCATCGGGGATCTGCTCCAGGAGTACGGCGCGGAACGCCTCGGCGCGGGGCTCGGCCGCTGGCAGACGGCGGTGGACGCGATGGGCGGCCTGCGCGCCGATGACCGGCCGATCCAGGTCGACATGCGGCTGGACGCCGATGTCACCCTGCCCTGGGAGGTGTTGCGCGAGGCGGAGCGCGCGGCCACGGCGCTGTGCCTCGCCGCACCCGACACGCGGCCGACGCCGGAGCTACGGGAGTACCGTGACGCGTTCGTCGAACGCTACGGCACCGGCCGGGCCGTGCCGCTCGCCGACGTCCTCGACCCGCACACCGGCCTGGGCCCGCCCGCCGACTACGACCATCCGAGGAGCGAGCGGCGCACGGCGGACCCCGGCGAGCGGAGCGAACGCGACCGGGCCCGGGACGAGTTCCTGGCCGAACTGGCCCTCGCGGCGATCGGATCGGGCGACCGCGAGGTGGTGCTGGACGACACGGCGCTGGACCGGCTGCGCGGCCCCGGAGCACCGCCCCCGGCCGCGCTGGAGCTCTGCGCCCAACTGACCGCCCCCTCGCAGCGGGCCCTGGAACAGGGCGACTTCGCGCTGGTGCTCTCCCCCTGGACGGGGTCACCGGCACCGGGCGCGCTCTTCGGCCGGTTCGCCTACCTCCTCGACGACGTGGAGGCGGTGGGCGAGTTGGCGCGCCGTTCCGCCGCCGGCTCGGCCCCGGACGGCGCGCTCCAGGCGCACCTGGACTTCCTGCCCCTGACCGGGCGCGACACCAACGTGGCCCGGGTCCGGCCGTTCTGGACCGAACGGGTCGCGGTGGGCTGCTTCGCGGACCGCGCCTCGCCCGCCGTGCGGGGCATGGCGGATCTCGCGCTGGCCGCCGACCCCGACCGGCTGTATCTGGTGGACGCCTCGACCGGGCAGGAGATCAACCCCCGGCTGCCGACCATGCTCGACCCGCGGCGCGCCCCCGCGGCGGTCCGCCTGCTGCGCGAGGTGCCGACGATGGGCAGCTGGCCCTCGTGCGTGTGGTCCTGGGGGCGCCTGGCCACCCTTCCCCACCTGCCCCGCGTCCGGTACGGCAGGACGGTCCTGGCCCCGGCCCGGTGGCGGCTGACCGACCCCGGCCTGTCCGACGCCTCCCTCCCCGACGCCGAGTGGGAGCGCCGCCTGGACGCCTGGCGGGCGCGCTGGCACGTGCCCGACCGGGTGGCCGTCGGCGAGGGCGACCACCGGGTGGAGCTGGACCTGACCGCCCCGCTGCACCGCATGCTGCTGCGCCGCGAACTGGTCCGGGGCAAGGACGTGACGGCGTACGAGACTCCCGAGGACGCGGGGGCGGGGCACGGCTGGCTCGCCACCGCCTCGGGGGCGTTCAGCAGCGAGCTGGTGATCCCGCTGGTGCCCGCCCGCCCGGCGCCCGCCGGGTCCCCGGCCGTCCGGGCCCCCGCGCGGCGGATCCGCCCGGTCGGTCCGCCCGTCCCGCGGCACAGCCGCGAGTGGCTCTACGGCAAGCTCTACACCTACGCCAACCGCCAGGACGAGGTGCTGGCCGAGCACCTGCCCCGGCTGCTGGCGGCCCTGCCGCCCGGGGTGGACCGCTGGTTCTTCATCCGCTACACCGATCCGGCCGGCTCGCATCTGCGGCTGCGGTTCCACGGCGACCCCGCCACGCTCCACGGTGAGCTGACACCGGGCGTCCTCGACTGGGTGGAGCGCGTGCGCGACCTTCGGCTGGCCGGGGCGTTCGTCCTCGACGGCTACGAGCCGGAAACCCACCGCTACGGCGGCCCCCAGGCCATCGAGGCCGCCGAGACGGTCTTCCACCACGACAGCGTCGCCGTCCTGGAGCAGCTGCGCCTGCGGGCGTCCGGCGCGGTCACCGCCCCGCCGGAGGTGCTCGCCGCCGCCAACTACCTCGACCTCGCCCGCCAGGTCCACGGCGACCGGTGGACCGACTGGTGGCTGCGCAACCCGCGCGAGGAGGAACACCACGCCTCCTTCCGGGAACACCGGGCGGCGGCGCTGCGCCTGCTGGACGGCGGGCTCCGCGCCGCGTTCCCCGCCGAGGGCGCCGACGCCGCGCTCGCCGCCATCGGCGCCAGGGCGGCCGCCATGCGTGCCTACGCCTCGGTGGCCGCCGACGGCTCCGTGCTGGCGAGCGTGTTGCATATGCACCACAACCGGCTCATCGGCACCTCACGCACCTCCGAGGGCCGTTCGCTGGCGGTGGCACGCGGCCTCGCCCAGGTCGAACACGGACGGCGGAGGCATCTGGGATGACGGTGACACCGGCTGCCCGGTGGGACGCCGACACGGTGGTGGCCGAGATCGCCGCCCGTATCCGCGACCACGCCACCGACACCACCACCGGTCCCCGGGCCTTCACCGCCGCCGGGCTCGGCATGGGCGCCTCGGGAGCGGCGCTGTTGCTCAGCGAGCTGAGCAAGGGCGATCCGGGCCTGCGCACGGCCGTCCACGCCCTGCTGGCGGCCGAGGCCGGGTTCACCGGTGCCAAGGGTTCCGGGCTGATCACCGGCCTGGCCGGGCTCGGCTTCGCCGCCAAGCACGCCGCCCGCTCGCCCCGGGACTACGCCACCGTGCGGGGCCGGGTGGACGCGGCCCTGCGGCAGCGCCTCGGAAACGTCCTCGACGCCGAGTACGAGCGTATGGAGTCGGGTGTCCCCGGGGCGGACCGGGGAGACTTCGACGTCGTCTCCGGTGTGACCGGCCTCGGCCGGTACTTCCTCGCCGAACCGTCCGACCCCGACGCGGTCCACGACGTGCTGCGGTATCTGGTCGCCCTCACCGAGCCCGTCAAGGCCGGGGCCGGACCGCTGCCCGGCTGGTTCAGCCCCCCGTGGCCGGCCGCGGTGGACCCGCGGCGGCGGGAGTGGGTGCTCGACCTGGGCCTCGCCCACGGCGTCGCCGGGCCACTCGCGCTGCTGTCCCTGTGCTGGACCCGCGGACTGCGCGTCCCCGACCACGACACGGCCATCCGCCGTATCGCCCGATGGCTGATGAGCTGGCGCCAGGAGCACCCGGACACCGGCGCGGGTCCCGGGTGGCCCGGTACGGTCTCCGCCGACCAGGAACTGGCCCCCGCCCGGCCGGTCCTGGAGCCGCGCCGGGCGAGCTGGTGCTACGGCACCCCGGGCATCGCCCGCGCGCTCCACCTCGCCGGAGTGGCGCTGGGCGAGGACGCGTGGGTGCACGCCGCGGCGGAGGCGATGAGGGCGGTCTTCGCCCGCCCCGACGGCCTGCGGGGGCTGGACGACCCCGGGCTGTGCCACGGCCTCGCCGGGCTGGCCCGGATCACCGGACGCATGGCCGCCGAGCTGGACGATCCGTCGCTGTCCGCGCGGGCGGAGGAGATCGCGGAGCGGCTGTGCGCCCGCTTCGACCCCGGCGCGGCCTTCGGCTTTCCCACCGCGCCGGTGCCGACGCACCGGCCGGAGCCGCTGGACGCGCCGACGTTCCTGGAGGGCGCGGCGGGCGTCGCCCTCGTCCTGCTGGGCGGGAGCACACCGCCCGGCGCGGCGGCCGACGGCGAGGTGCCGTGGGACGCCGCCCTGCTGCTGGTGTGAACCGGCGGGCCGTTTCCCCCGGGGTCCTCCTGACGGCTCGCCGCCGTGAGGGGTCCGGCGCCCCGACGGGTCTCGGTCCTGACGGGTCTGGCGCCCCCGACGATCTGGCGTCCGGCTCTCCGCCCTGACGGGTCTGGCGTCCCGACGGGTCTGGCGCCCCGACGATCCGGCGCCCCGACGGGTCTCGGCCGGAAGGGCCCTCGCCCGCCGCGGGCCGCCCGCTACGCGCCGTCCGGGTCGGCGCGGTCCAGGGCGGGGCGGGCACCGGGGGTGGTCTCGGCGAGCAGGTAGTCCGCCGCGGCGGTGTCCGTCACCAGGCTGGTGACCAGGCCGGACCTCAGCACCGCCCCGATCGCCTCGGCCTTGCGGCGGCCGCCCGCGATGGCCACCACCTCGGGGATCCGGCGCAGCCGGTCGGCCTCCACGGTGATGCAGCGCTCGCCCAGGTCGCGGCCGATGCGGCGGCCCTCGGCGTCGAAGAGGTGGGCCGACATCTCGGCGGCGGCGCCCAGGCTCTCGTAGTGGGCCCGCTCCTCCTCCGACAGCATGTCGTAGACCGTCGAGATCCCGGCCTCCCAGGAGCCGATGGAGACGCACGCCACGGTGACCTTGTCGAAGTACTCGAAGGCGCGGGCGATACCGGTCTGGCCGCGCAGGGCGTCCGCGGTGGCCGTGTCCGGCAGCAGCATCGGCGCGTAGATGGGGTGCGCCTCACCGCCCGAGACGGCGGCGGCCCGGCGCACCGCCTCGACCGAGCCGCGCTCCGCCGTGCCCGCGTCGTACACGCCGGTGAGCTGGACCACGGTGCACGGGGGCAGCTGGTGCAGCGCGGCCGCCATGTGGATCGTGGAACGTCCCCAGGCCAGCCCCAGCACATCGCCCTCGGTCACCAGCTCGCCCAGCAGGTCCGCGGCGACCTCGCCCAGGTTCTCCGGGTCGGGGGTGTCGGCCTCGGCGTCGGCCGGGGACTCCACGACGACCGCGTGGCGCAGCCCGTAGCGGGCGCGCAGCGCGTCGGAGCGCTCCGCGTCGAGCTCGGCGGGAACCCGGATCTCGATGCGCACCAGATCGCGCTCGAGCGCCGTCTCCAGCACCCGCGCGACCTTGAAACGGCTGACGCCGAACTCCTCGGCGATCTGGATCTTGGACTTGCCCTCGAGGTAGAAGCGGCGCGCCATGGCCGCCGCCTGCACCAGTTCGGCGGGTCCCATCCGCGTGGCTGAACGGCCCGTCGACACCGCGGTCTCCTCACTATTCACTGTCCGGACTCACCGTTCATCCTGTCAGAAACGGCGGAGTTGCTTCGCCCTTTGCCCCTGAGTTCACCGACCGGTGACCAGGCCGTCTCCTGTACCGGGGGCGGTGGTCGCCTTCTCGGCGAGGTGGCGCAGTTCCGCTACGGCCTTGGCCGGGTCCTGGGCACCATAGACCGCCGAGCCCGCCACGAACACATCGGCGCCCGCCTCGGCGCACCGCTCGATGGTGGCGGCCGAGACCCCGCCGTCCACCTGGAGCCACAGCTCCAGTCCGTGCTTGTCGATGAGCTGCCGGGTGCGGCGGATCTTGGGCAGCATGATGTCCAGGAACGCCTGGCCGCCGAAGCCGGGCTCCACGGTCATCACCAGCAGCATGTCCAGCTCGGGCAGCAGGTCCTCGTACGGCTCGATGGGCGTGGCCGGCTTGAGCGCCATCGACGCCCGCGCGCCCTTGGCCCGGATCTCGCGGGCCAGCCGCACCGGGGCGGCCGCGGCCTCCACGTGGAAGGTGACGGAACCGGCGCCCGCCTCGATGTACTGCGGCGCCCAGCGGTCCGGGTCCTCGATCATGAGGTGGCAGTCCAGCGGTGTGTCCGTGGCCTTGCCCAGCGATTCGACCACCGGGACGCCGAGGGTCAGGTTGGGCACGAAGTGGTTGTCCATGACGTCGACGTGGAGCCAGTCGGCGCCTTCGACCGCCTTCGCCTCATCCGCCAGGCGGGAGAAGTCTGCGGACAGGATGCTGGGATTGATCTGCAGGGCCATGGCTCCAAGCCTCCCACGACCGGCGGCGTTCCAGGGAGCCGGGATCATCGCGGAGGCACGCCCGGTGATCGTCCGGTCCGGCTCGGATCGACGGACGGGGCCGGAGACGAGATCATGAAGACGCCATGACGGAACACGCGATACCCCGACACCACCGCGCCGCGGTGTGCGCGGCGCTGGCGGCGGCCGTGGCCACCGCGCCGGTCGCCGGGGCGGGGCCCGCCCGGGCCGCCACCGCCACCACGTCCACCGCCCCGGCCACCTCGGCCGCCCCGGCCACCTCCGGCGCCCCGGCCACCTCCGCTACCGCCCCGGCCGCCTCCGCCGTTGCCACGGCACCGCGCCCGGTCTGTGTCTCGCACCAGCCCGGGCTGGCCGGGAAGCTGTCCCGGGACATCACCGCCGCGCTGCGCGGCCGGTCCGCCACCACCGCGCTCAGCCTCCGCGATCACACCACGCACACCCGCTGCACCCTGCGCGCGAACCAGGGGTTCGACTCGGCGAGCGTGGTGAAGGTGACGGTCCTGGCGACGCTGCTGTGGGACGCGCAACATCACCACCGGGCGCTGACCAGACGCGAGAAGACCCTGGCCACGGCCATGATCACCAAGTCGGACAACGCCTCGACCAGCACGCTGTGGAAGCAGCTCACCCCCGCCAGGGTCGCGGCGTTCCTGCGGACGGCCGGAATGGCCGACACCGTGCCCGGCAAGGACGGTTACTGGGGCCTCACCCGGATCACCGCGAACGACCAGGAGCGCCTGCTGGACCTGATCACCCACCCGAACACGGTGCTGAGCGACGCCTCCCGCGGGTACCTCCTCTCGCTGATGGGCAAGGTCGTCCACGCCCAGCGCTGGGGCACCCCGGCCGGTGCCCCGGGCGACACCCGGATCCACGTGAAGAACGGCTGGCTGAAGCGGTCCACGCACGGCTGGCGGGTGCACAGCGTCGGCGCCTTCACCGGCGGCGGCCACGACTACACACTCACCGTGCTCACCCAGGACGACCGCACCATGAAGGCGGGCGTGGCCACCATCGAGGCGGTGGCCCGCGCGGTGCACAAGGACCTCAACCCCACCGCCCGCGCCGAGACGCTCTACACCCCGACCGACCGGCCCCAGGAAGCGCTCCCCGCGGTCCCGGAGGAGTGACGGACGGCGCGTCAACGGCGATACCGCCGAAGCGGGGGCCCAGCCGGTCCTCGTACCCGCCCCCGATGAGGAACTGGTCGCCGCCTTTCGGTGTCCGCGCGGACGTGACCGTGATCGTGAGCGGACCGTCCGTCGGGGAGCGGCGCCCGGCCCACGGGAGGGAGGACGGGGGCACTCGTTCGGAACGGGAGCGGGTCACTCGTTGTCAGAACCCGCGCCGGTGTAGGTTCGCGCTCCTCTTGGCCTCACGCAGCCCCCTGGCCTGGAGCCCCTCTGCTGTCTCATTCGTAGGCCAGCCGGATTTCGTCTCACGATCTTGACCCCAGCTGGCCTGATCGAAATCCCGCCGTGGCTATGTGTGACGTGTGCCGAGCCGACAAGGTCCTCCGTCGCTGACTGCGGCAGGCGCTGACAAGGCGCGGGGCGGTCAGCTGCTGAAGCGATACCGCCTACGGCACGAGCTGTGTGTCAACATCCTCGCGCATCGCCACAACAAGGTCAGTCAGCTGCTCATCTCGCAACGGCAGCTCGGCGTCGGTCAACTCCATCAGCTTGACCCGCAGTGGCTTTTGCGCCACGACGAGCGCCCTTGCCCTCTCCTTCGACCACTCGCTCGGCACGCCATCGGCGGAGCCTTGCGATGTGTCCTGTCCAGCTTTGAGTAAATCGCTGTACACGGCACGCTTATGCATCTGAAAGACAGCGAACCGTGTGAACTCACCCTGCATGAGATCCGCTTTAACCCGCTGCTCAGCGGTGCGCCTCGTGGTCCAGGCGAGGATGAGTGAGCCGGAAATCCCCGCCACCGCTGTGATGCCGCCGACAGCGACAGCTGCCCAGTCCAAAGCCATATCTCCAGCTCGCTCCCTTGGCCCGCACGTGCGGCCTTTAGGCCAGCATGCCCCGCCTCTGGCTATGTCGCGCTCCCGCTGCCCGCCAAATGAGCGGGGACCGCGCATTCCGCCTGGAGACAACCGACGGCCACCCTGTCCCGACCTCATCCGCCTTCTCGGCACCGGCCCATCGCAGCCGCTCGATCACGAGCGGGTCACTGGATCATCGCGCCAGCCCCCAGGCCAGCCGCTGACACCCGTGGACGGACAGGCATACGACGACGAGCGAGTGCGCGACATCTCGCCCCATGCCTCAGCTTGCTCTATACCTAGTGAGGACGCGCGTCAGCGCCTGCCACTCGGATGGCGCAGACCGCTCCGCCGCCGCAGCGTCAGGCCGGTACACACCGAGCTGCTGCCCGGCCGGGGAGGGCTGCTGAGAGTCGCTGCCGCTCTGCGCGGCCTTCCTCGGCCGCTGGCCGAGGGGCATTGGGTCCGACCGTCCGCGGGACAACAGGCGGGACTTCACGCGCGAGCTCGCCGACACAGGCCAAGGAGAATGAGAAAGGGTCATTCATTCTAAGACGCCACACTGGTGTAGGCCCGCAGTCGGAATGTCTCATTCCGGCGTGGTGATCTGGGCTTCATCCGGCGTCTCATTCGAGGGACATGACCTCTCCGTCTCACGATCTTGCTCCTTTTGCGCTGCCCGACCCACCATGCGGAGGGTTCAGTCTCGATCCGAGTGGAGTCAGGGAGCGGTGCCGAGGGGTACCTGCATCACGTCTTCCCGCGTGATCGTCGCGCGGACGCTCGGGGCTGACCCGCTGGGGTGATACGCCGCCCACCGGGGGGCGGGTCACCCGCTCTATTTTTTGGGGGGCGTGTGCAAGGACATCGTCGACCTGGTCCCGCAGAGCCGAGGATGTCGGTTCGATTGCTGTGGCGAGCAGTGCCGGGCCACTGGCCAGCGGTGTGAGGACGGCGCATTCATCCCGGAGCCCTCGCGGAGGAGGACGGGGCTGCGGCGAACGCCCATCTCGGGTTACGCGGTGATGGTGTCCAGGAGCTCCAGCGGAACGGGGGCGCGTGTGCTCACGGCGTTGATCAGCTCGGTGCCGAACGGGCCCGGGAGGGGCATTCCGAAGCATTCCGCGGCCAGGTCCAGCAGCACCTGGTGGCTGAAAGGCGGGTCAGGGTTCGCTGCTCTCCGGGCACGCGCGGTCGTTCCGGGGAGTGGGGCCTGCCGGTACCTGCTGAAGCCACTGCTTTTATGTACGCGGATCCACAGGTCGGCGCGGTCGATGGCACTGGCCATGAGGGTCCGGCCGTCTTCCTGGTCGGGCTCGGACTCGCGAAGATAGGCGGCCTCTTCCTTGCGGGCCCGTTCCAGGAAGTGTTCGGCCCCGGCCGGATCGGCCCAAGATGTTCCCCGGCGGAGCGAAATGGCGGCCAGGCCCTGGATGAAGGCCCATTGGAAGGAGAGCATGGCGAGGGTCCTCATGGCCTCGTCCATGTCCCTGTCCGACGCGTTCTCGGCGATATGGATCAGGGCCTGCTCGCGTGCGAACGGATCCGAGATGCTGCCCAGCCAGGACATGGCCAGCTTTGTGTCCCGGGTACGGATCATCAGAGAGGCCCATGCCTGATCGGCCTCCTTCCCGAGTGGACGACGCCGGACCGCCGCCACCTCGCGGTTCAGGTCGAACCAACCCGACAGTTCGAAGATCTTGCGCACGACCCACTCGATGTGGCCGAACCGTTCCGTCGCTGCGGCCACCAGGCTCGACAACCGTCGTGGTGCCAAGTTGTGCCAGCACAGGAACAACTCGCGGAGCGCGGACATGAACCCGGCCGGATCGGATTCCAGTTCCCACATTCGTGACTCGGCGGCCTCCACCAGTTCCAGGGCGAGCGCGGGGCTCACCCGGGTCGCCAGACGGGCCGCTTGGGCAAGAGTGAAGACTTCCGTGGAGGTCCTGACTCGCGCCAAGAGCCCGGCGACGAGCGGGCCCTCGACCGGGTGGCCGCCGAGCGCCTGGGCTACGGGGAGGATCCCGCCGGGCAGGTCCCGGATCCGTGACAGCACCGCCGACACTTCTCGAGCCGAATCCGGGCGCCGTGCCGGGTCCTTCTGCGGCAGCACGGCTACGAGCCGGTCCAGTTCGAAGGGGACGTCGGCACGCCGGCTCCGCAGTGGGGGTGCCATGTCCTCGGAGTGCTGGCGCATCAGGGCGTACGGGAGACCGCTGAAGGGAGGAGACCCGGTGAGCAGCGTGTAGAGCACGCACCCGAAGGCATACAGGTCGCATCGGGCATCGACCTGGGCGCCACGCCACTGTTCGGGAGCCATGTACGACGGAGTACCGAGAAGCAGTCCCGTCACCGTCAGGCCGGTAGTCGAGTCGGCGGCACGGGCGATGCCAAAGTCGCAGATCCGCACGCGTCCGTCGACCTCGCGGAAAAGGTTCGCGGGCTTGAGGTCTCGGTGCACGACTCCTTCCTCATGCGCGGCAGCGAGCACTTCGGAGACCTTCAAGGCCAAGTCCACGGCATCATGCAGCGGCAGGCCCCCGGGCATCCGATCGATCAGCGCACCCAGGTCCGAGCCCTCGAGGAGTTCCATAACGATGAATGGCTGCCCTGCGTCCTGCCCCGCGTCGTACACGGGGACGACTCCCGGGTGCCGTATCCGCGAACCGATCCGGGCCTCGCGGCGGAACCGGGCCACAGCATCCTCGTCCCCAATTTCGGCCAGCAACAGCTTCACGGCCACGAACGCACGCGATTCCAAGTCGTGAGCCTTCCACACCTCCCCCATGCCTCCGCGGCCGATCAGTTCGATGAGGTTGTATCTCCCCGTCACCTGCTCGCCGGCTCGCACAGCACCCCCAAGTCCCAGCCCATCCGTCCGCAAGCGTACCCATGACCGCTCGCCCACGGTCCCCAGCAGACGCACTGGATGCCCGGCATAGCTCCCGCGTCAGAACCGACCTAGGAAATGGCCACGCTCCTGAGACAGAAGCATGGCCATCGGTGTGAGACAGAGCAGAGATCGGTAGGTCACAGCATTGGTGCATGCCGAGCGCAAGAAGATCCCACAACCAGCCTACGAATGCTTCGGGCGCCCCGCATACACGCTCGGGGCACGCGCCTCACGCTTGGAGCATGGTCGAGGGGCCGCCCGTGGTTGTGTACCCGGCCGCCGAGGCTGGCGGCCGGCGCGTCCGCGTCGGCGCCCAGTTCGTCGGCATGGCGTACATGCTGCTGGACGTCGCCGAGTCTTGCGCTGCGGTGGCCTGGACGATGTGGAGCCAAGCGACGTGGCCAACCTCCGGGAAGACGACCTCACCGCCCAGCTTCGCCTTGCGCCCCGGCGCTGGGGGCGGCGCCGCTATTGACGACGATGCTCAAGCGCTCGGTTGAGCGCTTCCGACCAGTCCTTCTCGCCTATATCGTCGGCAATCTCCGGCGTGTCGCTTGCCATGCCTGGGATGGTGACGGCAGTGGCGTCGGATTTGGCCCGCGCTCGTCGTGCTTACCTGGGAGACGGTTCACCTGACTCGACGTCACGGGCCGCCTGCCGCTCGCGTCGCTTCGCCCGGGTCCCGTTGCCCGGCTTGTCCTCGGCTTCCCAGTCGGGTTCCGGCCCAGGCCCCTTCGCTGGCACCTTCGTCACCTTCAGCCCGGCCGCCCGGCCGCGGGTGTGTTGACCGGTGTCGCACGTCAGCAGCCGCACCTCGCGGGCGGAGAGAGCCTGAATGGCCACTGCCCTGTCAATGATCTCGTCGTCGGTGATCGGGAGACGTACGTGGCCGGGCCGGTCCAGGACGATCTCGACGTTCACCTCGCCGCGCCACAGGGCCGGTTCGCCGTTGAGATCGGCGTAGCGCAGGATGCCGAAGGTGGAGCCGTTCAGGACCTGGTCCAAGCGGCCGAGCGTGTGTGAGGCGCGCCAGCGCGATCGGTGCTTACCCGATTCCTTCAGGGCGTCCAGCTCATCTACAACAGCGATAGGGAACAGCAGCCGGATGTGCTCAGCTGGCGGCAGTCCAAGAATCTTGTGCAGGTCCACCTCGGAGAGCCTGTCGGGGTTCTGAATGTAGAAGCTGGAGTCCGCGACTACAAACCACTCACGCCCGGTCCAGCGCTCTATCTGGGCGTTGAGGGCCACAAGGGCGTCTTCGAAGGCTTGGATGCGTTCGGCCACCTCAAGATTGATCAGCCCGTTGACGAGGCGTTCCTGAGAGCTTCCAGCGAGTGTGCCGCAACTGCTCAGGAGGGACTGGTAGCGGCGGGTAAGAACGAGGCGGTCGATGTCATCGTCGCTGATCTGGTGGCCAAGCACGCCAGCGGTGTCGGTGGCCCAGCTGAGGTACCGCATGAGCCGGGAGAAGGCCGTTTCAGGTCCGGCCCCTTGGAGGTTGCTGGCCGCAGTGTGGGCGTCGCGGAGCGCGCCACGGATGCTTCTGCGGTCGGCGCCGGGGCGGGGTGTGATGAGCATGCGCTGATCCTGCCAGGAGGGCACCGCACAGCGGTGCCCTCCTGGCAGCAGCGCTTTGCTTGCTCTTGCCGGAGATAAGCCTGTCCCGGTCCCTTGCGTCCGACGGACGGCCGCCAGACCCGGATCTCGGTGCCGCCGATGATCCCGGTCCTCTCGCTGGCGCCGAGGTGGTCGACGACCTCTGCCAGAGTCCGTAACCGCACTCCGGCAGTGACAGTGCAGCCTCGCTCGGCCAACAGGGGGCGCACCTCCTCGATGGACAGGGTGATGGTGGAGGGGTCCACCCCGAACCAGCAGTCCAGCACGTCATGCGTGACTCCATGACGGAGGTGCACCAGCGTGGCCAAGCTGGTCGACGAAGACCAGCCGATGCTTCGCACCGGCGCCCACGGCCCGCTTGCGTGGTCGTGTCGCGAGCCTGGCCTGGTGCCGTTCATGCCACAACGGCCCTACCTAAGTAACGAGTTCAGCGATCACGCCGGTCGACAGACTGGTGATTCTCCGATCGTAGATGATCGCTGCACGAGTCTCGTTCCCCACCACACGACCATGATCGACGATCCAGAGCTCGACGTCTCACCGCTTACCGTGCACGACCTCGTTAGTTACCGGCACGGGGTCGACGGAGCAGCCACCCGGTTCACGCTGCAAGCCCTCCCACAATGTGGATAGCATGAAGAGAGAGAAGGAATCAGGATGGGTTCGGCGGGAATCCCGCACGCGGCCCAGCCCGCGTCCAAGTTCGCCGCTTTCGGAGATGATCGAAATGAGCGGCAGTAGTGCGTATACCGATCAACAAACTTCCACCCTTGCAGCCGCCGCTGAAAAATTCTCGCAGTCGGGCGACCGAGGCAAGGAAGCTGCAGCCCGATTCGAGCTCGGCAGATACCTGTTTCAACTGCAACGCGGCGGCGCAGCGTTCGAACAGCTTCGCAGGGCAGCGGAAATCTTCGAGCAGGATGAGCTCGCGACCCCGGCGGCCCAGGCTTTCCTGGGCAGTGGGCACGCTCTGACAGTCGACGGCCGACAGGAGGAGAGTCTACTGTGGTTTGACCGAGCCATTGGCCAGTTCGGCCAGGCGGAGGACCAGGCCGGACGCCTGGAGGCCTCGGCGGCCAAGCTGGAAACATTGGCCGACCTGAACCGTTGGTCCGACACCGATCTGAGCAACCAGCTCATCGCCGCGACCGAGCACACCGACAGTCTGCGTTTGCTCACATTTCGATTGGTGGCCTTCCGGTATCGGACGCAGGCGCAGCTGGCGGCCGGAGACCCCATGGGATCCCTCGCTTCGGCCGCTCAAGCCGCGGACGTCGCAGGCCGACTGGGGGACCGCCGCACCGAGGCGACCTTCCGGCTGGTGCTCGCGCACAATCATCGGATCCTGAAGGACTTTGACTCGGCGGCCGAGGAATACGAGCAGGTGCTGGACTTGGTGCGTGGTCTACCCGGTGCTGCCGACCTCGAAGAGGAGGCAGCGAAGGGCTTGGGGGCGACGCTGGATGACTGACGTACGAACGGCTGCGGACCGGTTCCTTGAGCTAGCGGAGCAGTACGCAGCCTCCGGGAACACCCGCATGGAGGCGCAGTGCCGCTATCAGCGCGCGCAGAGTCTGGGTCGTGGCCGGAAAGTCGCACAGAGTCTCGTACAGTCCGGCAATACCTCGGCCCTTCTTGACCTGCGGAAGGAACGTGCGGCGGAGTACGAGCACGCGGCTGAACTGTTCCGCACGGTCGGATTGGTCGGGGACGCGGGACGGTGCTGGTACCAGGCCGCCTATGAGTACAACTGGCTCGGCCTGCTCCGACCCGAGTATCGCGAAAAGTGCTACTCCATGTGCGGAATAGCAGCCGAATACCTCGGCGCCGCCGACGACTGGTGGGGAAGGGGGATGGCCGAATTCCTGGCTGGGCAGGCCCTTCGGACGGACGTGGTCGGCGGCTCGCCGGACCCTCGGAGCATACCCGCCCTCAGCCGTGCGGCAGAGGCCTTCACGCGCGCGGACCGCCCGGTGGAGTCAGCGGCTGCTGGAATGACGGCCGCCGTCACGCTGACGCAGGCCGGCGGCACGGAGTGGATCACCGGTGCGGTCGATGCCCTACACACCTATGAGCAGGCCCGGCCGAGCCTTCGAATACCCAGGGACCGGGAGATCAACGATCGGACCATCATCGCCAACGGAACCCGCGTCCTGACCAGCAAGGTAAGCAGGTCGGCGGCCACCATGGGGCAGCATCCGCTGTGGCAAGAGCTCATCTGGCTGCTCAGCGAGGCGCCCAAAGGACGCTCGTTTCAGGACCAACACCTCCAGGACGACACCTGGAGCCGGCTGGCCGCCGACGACGGCACCCTGTCGGATCTGATGACGCGCAGAAAGGATCTGACCCGAGAACAATCCAACCTCCAGCAAATGATCAAAGCAACACTGATCACGCGCTCCGACGACGAAGTCCAGGTGATGAAGGAGAGGCTCCGTCGCAAGGAGCACGAGCTGGAGGACATCGACCGGCAGGTAGCCAGACGGTTCCAGCACATCTATCACGACACACCAGAGCGGATTGAGCTGCTCAGCACCTCTCCCGTGACCCCCGAGGACCTGCAGGCCAGCCTAGAGCCGGGCGAGGCGTACATCAGCTATCGGTGGAACGACGGCGCTCCCCTGCGCACCGTCGTGACCCGGAATAGTGTCACCGCCGGGCTTGCCAGGGGCGTCACCTCGGAATTCGCCACCGCGGCCGTCAAAGCTGGTCGCCTTGGCGAGGTACTGCCCAGCAGCGCTTTCCCTAGCGCAGATCGGCTACTTGGGCCGGTCTCGGACGATATAGACACGCTGATCATCTCTCCCGATTCACTTCTTGTCGGCGTTCCGTGGCACCAGGTACCGAGCCCGGACCCGTCCAATTCCAACCTCACGCTCGGTGAGCGCTACACGATCACTGTCGTACCAGCAGCGGGCATTCTGCGTCATCTGCGCGCCTATCGTCCACGCTCAGAACCAAGCAGGCGGGACTCTGCTTATCTGGGTGTGGCCTGTGACGGAGGGGGTGAAGGCCTCGTCTTCGTGGACCAGGAGGTGGAGACCACCAGGTCGAACCACTTCGCCGATGACCCCGGGTCCGGGTTTCTCGGGACTGCCGATTGCGGCAGGTTCCTGGAGCACGGGTGCAGCGCGGGACTGCTGCACCTTGCGTGCCACGCTGAGCCTCAGGGGCTGTTGCTGTCCCTCAACGGCACCTGGACGAGGCCCACCGACCTTATGAACGTCCCCGGACGCACCTTCGACGCCGACATCCTCTTGCTGACCGGATGCAGCGCTGGCGACTTCTCAAGGGAGGAAAACAACGAGTTCCTCGGAGTTGTCCGCCAGTTGATTGTGGTGACCGGCGCCAAGGCCGCCGTGGTCAGCATGGCCCCTGTTCCTGACGCGGCCGGCGTACTCTTCGCCGACCTGTTCGTGTGGGCTCTGAACGGCAAAGGCCCGGACCGGCCATGGCGAACACCCGACCGGCCGCTCGCGGTCGGTCCGGCGGTCGCTTGGGCACGACAGACCATGCGCCGCCGACTACGCGTAGATGATGTCAAGGCTCTCATCACTGGCTGCGAGCACCCGCGACCGACGCACGCATCCTGGTGGTCCCCCTGGTTCGTGGTGGGCGACCCCAGAGCAAGCACAAGCCACAGACCCCCTGAACGGATGTGGCTGGGAGAGCACCAATGAACTACTTCCTGGATCTAAAGACCGACAACACTAAGGCCTTCATCTCTGCCATTGAGGCGGACGCGAAAGCGGCCGGTGCGGCAGACGCACCCGTCTCCGACAACGGCATAGCCCTGCGTGGTGATCCGGAGAACAAGCCGCGAGGGGAAGACCAGTTGGTAACTCTCCTGCTGACGATCCCTGTCGGGATCACCGTTGACGTGGCCGCCGATCAAATCAAGAGCTACCTCCGCCGGAAGCGCGGCATCAAGGAAGCGAAAATTACCTGGACAGAGGAAGCCCTAGATGCCGACGGCAACGTTGACGCGATCCCGAGAGAGCAAAAGGTCGAACTCGACGAATCCTGACTGCTGCCGCGTAGCCGTCAAATGAGACCTGCAATGCGTTTGCTCGGACGTGCCACGGGAGATGGCGCAGGCGTTCGGTCTCCTCGGGCGGCATGTGCCTGCCATGCGGCTCTACCCAGCAGGTCACTCGTCGGAGTCGTAGGTGATCCAGTGCTCAGGGACGAGGGCTTCTCCGTTGCTTCGCTTCCATCGTGCACGAACAGCACTGCGGAAGGGTTCGTCATCCAGGTCGGCGTGTTCAAGGACGATGACCTGGAAGGCGCCGGCGAGGGACTCGATGCTCAAGTGGATCGTCTCGTAGAGGTTGAGCAGCGTGGCCCGGGCGGACCCGAACCCTCCGCCGCGAGTCTCATCGGGGAACCCTGCCTGCGAAGGCTGATCGAGGATGAGAAAGCGCGGAACCGGGCTGTGGATCTCGTTGAACCACTCATGCAGGCTCAGCATGGTCGCGATGTGGTAACCCAGATAGTTATGCCCACTGCCCATTTCGGGCATCTTGACGGGTCCGCGTCGCGTGTCGGCGATGAGAGTCAGTGCTCGAGGGTCCAAGCGGATGGGATCGCTATGGTGCTCCAGTTCCAGAGCAACGGCTTTGGACTGGATTTTCTGGTTGACGAGGGATAGATAGCTGCTGAGTAGGTCCTCCTGAGCGCTGTTGCCGAGCCGTTCTTCGAGCGAGGCGATCTCCATGGCGAGTTCCTCACGACGGTCTTCCACGGGATCCTGGGCATGACGGGCCATAGTGTCCAGGAAAAGGCTGATGCGTCCCTGGACTACAGCTGCCCGGTGCTGCGGATCCTCCTGGGCAGCTGCCCGCTGGCCAGCACTCAGGACCTCGATCTCCTCCTGGTTGCGAGCCAGCGCTGACCGCAGATCCGCGAGTGCACCCTCCTCGTCCGCGATGCGCGCATTGATGTCCGGTGTCGCCTCTCCCATCGCGGACATCTCAGCATCCAGGCGTTCAAGGTCTCGCCGCATGATCTGGGCTACCTGCCCGGCGTCTGACGCGTGACTGCCGCACACTGGGCATAGCTCGCCTTGCGGCGTCATCTCCGAGTGAGCTCGCTGCAGAAGGCCGAGCGTGGCAAGTCGAGCATGCTGCTCCTGTACCTGGCCGAGGAAGTCGTCCTTTTCTCTAGCGATGGTCTTGAGGTTGGATATCCGTACGCGGGTCCGGGAGTAGGCCTCACGCAGGTCGCGCCGCGTCGCGTTGAGAGCAGACAGCGGGTCCTCGCCCGCGGGTGGCTCCGCATCAGGAACGGTTGTCTCGACCGCTTGGCGCAGTCGGTCAACAATCTCGTCGTTGGACAGTAGACGTCCTGCCGGGGCGGGGGTCAGCAGGTTGGCTTCGACGGCTTCCCCGTGCAGGCCGGCCGCCGTCCCTGAGGCGTGTTGGAAGGGACGGGCTGCCCGCAGGTGCTCCTGTTGTTCGATCAGTTGCCGACGTAGGAGCCTGAGGCGGTGTTCAAGCTGGGCGCGTTCGGGATCCACGGCTCCTAGGAAATACGGGAGCATCGCTCGCAGAGCGGGGCGATGGAAGTCGTCCATCTGACCGTGAAAGAGAAGGTCCTGATTGGCGACCTCGTTCTGCTCCTGGAGGCAGAAGAACAAGCCGTGCCGCACGGATGGGGAGAGCTGGCGGGGGCTGCGTGCCACGGGCAGCTGCACGGAGGGGTCGATGCCGGTGAACCTAGACAGAACCTTCTTGGCGACATCCAGCGGCATGGAGAAGGTCAAGTTCGCATAGTCAGGCGGGGGCGCTCCGTGCGCCTGGGAGACGATGCAGAAGGTGGTGTTGGTTGCCGCCTTGCCGACGGGCGCGGGACGTGCCACGAACAGCTGCTCGTCGCCCTTGGCGATGGTGAGCGCGAAGACGTGCACGAAGTTGCGGAGTGCCGCTCCCCGGATGACGAAGTCGTCGCTGCCCAGGCAGTAGTCGACGATGGTCAAGAGGGCGCTCTTTCCGCGTCTGGAGTCCCCCGTGATGATGTTGAGTGAGCCTGTCTGGAACGGAACTGTGCGAATCTCGCCATCCCTGCTGTAGATGGAGATGGCGCGGATCTGGAACGTCAAGGCCGGACTCCTAGCAGGGTCATGACGGTGCTTATGCTGCCGGCGCTGGGTAGCCAACGCCCCAGCAGCAGCGCGGCCTTCTGAACGGCAGTGACATCGTCGCTGCCGCCGGTGATGGCCTTCTTCAAAGCTTTGCTGGGCACGTGGAGGTGCCCCTCTGCATCGCACGTCAGCGTGCGTGTTTGCAGGGCCATCAGCAGACCGGGGCGGACAACATCTGCGATTGCCGTCGCGTTCAGGGTCATCGACGCGCGCACGTCCGGATGTCCCTGCACCCAACGGTGCAGTCCGCTCGCGGTTGAGCGTGGCAGCGCGGTGCGCACCGTCGGCTGCAGGGCCATGACCGCAGCGAGGGTCGCGATGACGACTGGGCATGGCGTGGCGAACTCCGTTTGATGCCCTTGCACCGCACGAGCCACGACCAAACCCGTGAAGGCGGGGTTGTAGATGGCGCGCTCATCGCGGCTGAGGGTGCTGAACTCACTCATACAGATGTGGTCTCCACAGGCTCCAGCACGGCCATGAGGCGAGCGACGAAGTCCATGTGCCAGCCGATCTTGTAGTCGTCGGCCAGTATGTGGAATGAGCCTTTGGCGACGAACGGCTCATCGCACTCAGGGCGGATGCGCCGCTGGGTTTCGGTCATCGCCCACCGGTAGATCCTCGTGGCTGCGGCGATCTTCTCTGCTTCGGCCGCCTCGGCGCCGAGGGTGTCCACCATGTCGTCAAAGAGCTCCTCCCACTCCTCGATCAGGCGCCGCTCATAGCGGCTGAGCTCTCTCGGCAGCAGAAGGTTCTCATTCAGCCATCGCGAGCGTTGGGTGACAGCCCTCATGTAGTCGCGCACCGCGCGGTTCACCCGCCTCGATCCCAGCTCAATGAGCTCCAGCTGCCGTACGAATGGCTGGCCGGAGTACTTGGCAAGGTCCGCTTCCATCTCGGCGATGTCCTCGTCAATGGGCAGGTTCGTCCTCCCGAACTGGTTGCGCAGATCGGAAAAGACCGCGTCAAAGTCCAGCCCAGTGATCGCGTCCGCGCCGCCAGCGCGCAGTTGCTGGATGCTGCGTCGGAAGAACCATCCCTCCAGGCGGACTAGGAATGATGCGGCGTGCTCACGTCCCACGGCCGTGATCGCCGCCTGCCGTAGCTTCTGCTCGACGGCATCCACGTCGGGGGCGTTACCGATCACTTGGATCTTGGACACCATACGCACCAACTGTGGAGGCTTCAGGAGATCGAATGCCGCGAACGCCTTCGCAAGGGACTCACTCTTGGAGGTCCTGCGGGTGGTCTTCAGGGATTCCAGGGCGTTCTGTTCGTCCCGTTGCCGGGAATCCGTCGGCTGCAGCATGCTGCCTACAGACCCATCGGGCAGCTCCGCCGTGGTGAGCAGGATGAGATCGGTCTGATCGAGGTCGAGTTGCCCGCCGTGGATAGCGTGGGCCCAGATGCGCAGGGTCTTCCACAAGTCCGTGCTTGCGTTGGTCATCTTCGTGCCAGGGGCACGGTGTTTGAGCTGGTAGTACGTCCGCCCGTATCGGCGGACCTCCTCGATGTCGTCGCCCGCCTCGATGGCCAACGCCCAGTCAAGATCTCCGAGACGGCTCACACATAGGTGGAGGGCTTCACGTAGTTGGTACACGTAACCGAGCGCTGAAGCCGACGCCTCAAAATCGGGTTCCCGCTCAGCCATTTCTAACCCCCTGCAGACCCAAGCTCACCGTGAGTGACCCGATCTTGCCACGTACGGTCCATGGCCAACACCCCCTATGCCCGACGACGTTCGCGATAACGAAGTCTGCTGACCACATCTTGTCTGTCCGACACTTGTCCAGCCGTGCGGACCCGATAAGCAAGCGGACGAGGCATAACAAGCTGACTGCGGACGGCGACCTGTACACCCCCCGTCTACCCCTTCCCGGGCGTCATGGGAGGCGAACCCATGGAGCAAGCACCCACGCCCATGCCTCGAACAGGCAAGTAGCCACTGGCCGACCTCCCGTAACGGCTCCAAGCCATGCATTCATCACCTTCGCCACCGGTCGCGCCCTCTCTGGTCACGCGACCCCCTTCGGCTTGAAGGTGGCCCAAATCCACTCACTCCCGACATGTCAGCCGATCTCGCTTTATCCCGGTGGCGATGCCACGCGGGTCTCTACGCTGATCGCTCGGCTTGAGCATCCTCTGGAGCACCATGCGCCTCGAACACATCAGGATCGACAACTTCCGCGGACTGAGCCATGTGGACATGTCGTTCTCCCACTTCGGCTGCCTCATCGGC
Organism: Streptomyces hygroscopicus subsp. hygroscopicus; assembly: GCF_001553455.1. Classification (GTDB taxonomy): domain Bacteria; phylum Actinomycetota; class Actinomycetes; order Streptomycetales; family Streptomycetaceae; genus Streptomyces; species Streptomyces hygroscopicus. The sequence continues at coordinate 60,743 of NZ_BBOX01000026.1, read as the reverse complement.
GAGAACAACGTGGGGAAGTCCTCCGTGTTCCAGGCCCTCAACATGTTCCTTCGCTCGGGCTCTGCAGTCGACACCGACTTCTTGAACCCCTCGCTGCCCATCCGCATTCAGCTCACCTTCGCCGGCATCGGCACAGCAGACCTCAAGCGCCTCGAGGAGAGTCACCGCTCACGCATCGAGCCGGTGGTCGCGGACGGACGACTGACCCTAGCGCGAACGTACGCGGGGGCCGGGAAGGGCACAATTTGGGTGGTCCGGAAGGTGCCGAGGGAGGCCCGGTTCCACAACGGAGCCCTGAAGGAGGTCCTCCGGCCCAAGATCACCACCGAGGAGCTTGGGGAGAGCGTTAAATTCGCCTACCCGGAGATCTTTGCCAAACTGACGGGCAAGATCACCCGTACCGCCGTTGAGCGAGAATGGGCCGAATGCGTCGGTGCGCTTAGGGACGACGAGTACACCACTGGCGATGACCCACTGATGACCGGCTTGGACAAGTCGGTCGCTCCCCTGCTGCCGGAGCCCATCTACATCCCGGCCGTGAAGGAACTCAACGACGACCTCAAGACCAGCTCCACTGCGACGTTCGGACGCCTGCTGTCCATCTTGTTCGAAGACATCGAGCATCAATTACCTCAGCTGGAAGCATCCTTCGAACTGCTTCGTAGCCAGCTGAACGTCGTTTCGGAGGAGGACGGTAGCGAGTCGGACGGTCGGCTACCGGAGGTCCGCCAGATCGAATCGCTGATCCAGCACAATCTCCAGGAGTCCTTCCCTCGTGCACGAGTACGCCTGGAGATTCCCCCGCCGCGCCTGCGTAGCCTGCTGGAGGACGCCCAGATCACCGTCAACGACGGCATCAACGGCCCGTTCAAGACCAAGGGTGACGGCCTGCGCCGGTCGGTGGCCTTCGCCATCCTGCGAGCCTACGTGGATATGAAGACCTCGAAGCCAACACAGCCAGACAGTGCCCAACAGCCCTGCTTGTTGCTGTTCGAGGAGCCCGAGGTGTTCCTGCATCCGCAGGCGCAGCGCCAGCTCTTCGAAGCCCTGACCGTGTTTTCCAACTACAACGATGTCCTGGTCAGCACACACTCATCGGCATTCTGTGCGCCAGGGGCGACCGGCACCTTTGTCAAGGTTGTTAAGGACCACACGCTGGAACCCCCGGCCAGCCGGACCTTCGTGATCGACCTGTCCGACATGGACGCCCGCGATCAGTTCGAGATCATCACACATGAGAACAACGAGGCGGCCTTCTTCGCCACCTCCGTACTCCTCGTGGAAGGGCCGAGCGACCGTACTCTCATTCCTCACATCGCGCGCACCCTCAGCCCTCAGTGGGACTTCGACAAGCACGGTGCTGCGATCGCCAAGGTCGAAGGCAAAGGCAGCATCGAGCGGTACCGCAGCTTCTTCCAGCGCTTCGCGATGAGGGTAGCGGTCGTAGCGGACCTAGACGCGCTGCTTGACGGGTTCGAAAAACTGGGCGCGAGCAGCCGGCAACTGCGTGACCGGGTCGTCTCTAAGGTCAACGAACTGCTGAAGAACGAGGACGTCGCGGTATCTGCCAGCACCCTCAAGAGTCTCAGTAAGAACGGTAGCGCTCGGGCTTTGTGGGAGCATGCACAGCTCAAGAGCGAAGAACACGCACAAGGTCTATGCGAGTTCGAGGAAGTGGACGCAGCCGTGAAAGCGTTCTTTGCCCGCTCCGCCTATGGAACCAGCCGGCGGATTCTCGAAGAAGCCGATGACCCGGAGCTGGCAGAGATGAAGCTGGAACTGCTCAGGACGCTTCGCCACGAAGACATCTATGTCTGGGAGCGAGGGGCGATCGAAGCCTACTACCCCGAACTCCAGGCCAACGAGTCGAACAACAAGAACGACCGGGCCCGCATGTTCTGCGAGCGCTACACTACCGCCGATGCCATCCGCGGGCTTCCGGTATTCAAGGAATCGATTGCTTGCGAGTTCGACCTCATCTTCCAGTCGTTCTTTGGCACACCCCCACTGCAGCCAACAGCAGTGGAGGTCCCTCGGCAGACCCCTTCGAATCAGCGAGAATCTCTACTCAAGATCTCACCCGAGGTCCAGGGGTATCGCTAGAACGGTGTGAACGAGGTTCTGCCTTTCTGATCACCTGCGGGCCCAATTGACCAAAGAGACAAAACCTAGGCGGAGCCACACGCGGCACAAACCGGCTCATCGCATTTGAGGGTGTAGATGGGATCTGAATCCACCGGTTTCAAGCGAGCTCCGGGCGATGTAGTTGGTGAGGTTCCGGAATCCCAGGACGGAGCCGCGGAGGTGCTCCAGGCGCCCGTTGATAGCAAGCGTCCCTCCTTGCGAAGGACCGCTACCGAAGGGTGCGTCGTCCGCAGCGTCGTCGGGGAACTTGTTCTCGTTCGAGAATGTTTCGGACGGTTGCCTTGCACATCCCCGTGGCATCGGCGATGTCTTGGAGGGACTGGTCAAGTTTGGTGTAGCGGTGAATGACTTCTTCGGTCAGATGCGTGTACTGGTGGCGGGGAGCACGGGGGCGGATTTCCACGCCGAGGCGGCGGAGCTCGGTGAGGATGGTCTGATGCCCGCCACCGACTTCACGGGCGATCTCGGCTACCGATCGGCCGGACAGATACAGCTGGCGCCACTTCTCGATGCGGTCGGCGACGATGTCGTGCCGACTGAGCGGATGCCGGTCGATAATGCAGCGGATGTGGGCCGCGCTGGTGCCGAGGGCCTTGGCGACGCCGGATGCACTCGGGGTGCCCGTCAGGAGCAGCACGTGCACCTGACGGGGAGTGACGCTCTCCAGAGTCGTCCCGGCCAGCCGCGAGGTGTCCAGATCCGCTGGGATCGAAGGCGCCCATGACAATGGTTCGGTGATGTCGTGCTCAGCAAGGAGTGTGTAGCAGCAGCGTGTGAGTGCCTCGGTCTCCGACGGGTGGAGGTCGAAGGTGAACTGCGGATACTTGCGTGGCTTGTCGTCGGGGATCGGCGTTGTGGGGGCGGGCATCATCCTCACGGGGCTGCCAGTGAGTCGTTGGTAGATCCACCTGTTGGCGTGGTGCACGAAGGAGTTTGCGGGGTAGTTGTGGCCTGCATTTCTCCTGATACACGTCCATTCGTCGAGGGTGATGAAGTCCCTGCGCTTTCCGAAGATCTTCCGGCGTCGTGCGTAGTTGATCGGGGAGCCGTCGCTGTCCAGCAGGTCGGCAAGCAGGGTCAGGGTCCGAAGGATCTCGGGGCCACTTTCATGGGTGTGGAGGGTGTCCACTGTTCGGGAGAGGGTCTTCATCTGCAGGTTCGTGCCCAGCATGTCCATGGCTTGGCGCAGGTTGACCCAGGCTCCGACCTGCAGTGTGCTGACCGCGAGGGCCTGTTGGACCGTGGCCCAGCGCAGGTTTCCGCTGAAGGACTGCGGCATCATCCGTAGGGTCCAGGTGTCCCACAGGCTCGCCGGCATCTTCTGCGCTCTGGCCTGTGGTAGGTAGAGCCCCTTGGCGGGGCGTCGGGGTCGCCCTGTGGTGCTGCGGTAGTGTAGGCGTACCGCCCGGCGACCTTGGCTGCGGTGTACCGCGCCGAGGACGAGGGCGACGAGCTCGGGTGATACCTCCGAGCTCCACTGTTCGATATCGCAGTGGGCGATGCCGCCTCCTGCTTCCTGCAAGCGGTCGGTGAACCACTCGAGGCGCTCCACGGGACGGTCCGCGTCCCAGCCGCTCAGGCCGTCGAAGGCCGCCGAGAGAGCAAGGCCGGCTGCTGCGGCGTCGGTGGGTGCTACCCATGAGCCTCTCGTGTGTGGAGCCCGGCGGCCGCCTCCGTAGCTGGTGAGCGGGGCCTGACGGTAGGCGTGACAGGCGCGTACCAGCTCATCGTCGCCCCAACGGGCGAGGTCGTCGTCGTGAGCGCAGGTCAACACGCGGAAGGCCAAGGTCCGCAGGTCCGCCAGGACCTGCGCGATGGCAATGTGCTTGCTGCCGTAGACGCCGGCAAAGGCTGTCGTTGTCTCGTGCTCTTCCTCGATCAGTTCGTTCAGCTGTCGCTGTGTCCCAAGAAGGGGGCTGTCGGTGGGAAGCTGTGGGGTGGTTGTTTCGCGGAGGTCGTACCTGCAGCGTTCTCGCGGTGCGTCGCGTGCTCGCGTGGGACAGATTCCCAAAGCGGGTGTGGTTCCCGTGTAGTGGGCCGTGCTGCGGGGGATCTGACCGCATGCCGGGCAGGTATCCGCCAGGAGCATGTGATGGCGTGTGCAGGCGAAGGTGAAGGCCAGACGCCACGACAGCTGCCAGCGTCCGCCGGATTCCTTCAAGCACTGGGGACAGTAGCGGGACCCGCATGCCCTTCCCCACAACCGCCGCCTGTCGACGCTGGGGCGTTGGGGATCGATGAAGAGTGCTCTGCCGTGCCAGCGTTCCAATGTCATGCGCTGCAGAACGTCCGGAGCAACGCCGGTGGCCACGGCAAGATGCTCACGCTCCGTGGGCCTCAGGGCGATGGCCCACCGTGGATTGGAGAAACGCTGTCCGCCAAGTCCCAGTGCGTCGGCGACCTGGGTCAGTGGGGCCCTGCTGCTGGACGCCAGGGCTTCGAGCCAGCTGTCCAGTGCCTCCCCTGCCACAGGCTCGGTCCGCAGGGGGATCGTGCGCACCGGGCCCATCAGCCGCGGGCTACCTTGGTGGTTGCGCTGCGGCCTGCGGTTGTCTTGGACGTCCAGCGTCGGGCCCGCAGGGACGCTTGTAGCTGTTGGCGAGCCTTCTCAGAAGCAGCGTCGATCGTGACGCTGTTCAAGAGGTCCTCATCGAGCCGTTCGGTGCCGGTCCTTATTGCCCGCTGACAGCCGCGGTTGACCAGTGTCATCAGGGAGCCGATGTGTCCGGTGGTGCGGGCATAGAAATAGTCCGACAGCTCATCTGCCAGCATGCCGGGGAACTTCTCCGCGAGCACGATGCGCTTCTCCAGCCACAGCATAAGGTTCCGCCACTCACGGCGACGCTTGTCATCGTTCACCGCGAACGGCCCCATCGTGAGGGGTGTGGTGCGGCGGGCTGTCTGGGCAAGCGTGACGTCGCCGCCCTCGTCCGCCTCGGAGTACAGGCCTCGGCTGGCCAGTTCGACACCCACGAAGATCAAGGTCACGGGGAACTCGTTGGCGATGTACTTGAAGTGGTTACTGACCTCCCGGCCGTTGCGGCCCGACCACCTCAAGAAGTGCAGATCGTCGATGATCAAGACCTTGGTCTCGCAGTCAAGGACACAGTCCAGCGCCCGCTGCAGGAATTGAGCGCCCGTCCCCCTGAAGCGGGCCGGGTGGGCGAAGAACTCCAAGATGGCGCGGTTGAAGTCCTTCATGCCGACGTTGCTGGTCAAGCCCACTCGGCATACTGGCCACCGTTCGTGGCCGGCTTCGGTGAACTCGCCCTCTTCCCCGATCTCGCGCAGATGGAATTTCTGTGCGAAGTGCAGCACGGCCGTCGTCTTTCCCAGACCCGGAAACGCATCGACCGCGATCGCCCCTTTGGGCTTGTCGCCGTCCTGGACGTTGCTGTCGACGATGTCCCACAGGTCCTCTTGCAGTGCGGCCAATTGCGGAGTCCGGATGGGCCCGAGATTGGCGTGCCAGTTGCGTCGCTGCCGGTCATAGGCGGCGCGTGCCGCGGCACCAAGCGCGGCGAGGTCTGCCGCCGTGAGTGCATCGGGCTGGATACGCGGTGGCGCCTGCGCCAGCTGGCGAAAACCTTCCTTACGGGAGAGCGTCAGGTTGTCGAGCCGTGGCCGCTCGCTCCTCGGCTCGCTCACGCGTCCTCCAGGGCGTCTGCATAGAAGTCGTCCTCGTCACCGGGCCCCTCGCCATGGGGGTCGGGGCCGTCGAGTTCGTCGTCATCGTCGTCATCACCGGCCAGCTGCCCCTCATACAGCCCCGCTTCCTCCTCTTCCTCCTGGTCGGCCGTGGAGCCGGCTGCCAGGACCCGTGCCACGGACGGCAGCGCGGCGACCTCGTCGGCGGCATCGGTGGAGGGAAGCTCGATGGCGGGCTGCTCCCGTGCCATCCGCAGGGCGATCCGCCGCTCGGACATCGTCATGCCCAGCCCGAGGTTCCAGCGCTCCAGCAGCTCAGCCACCGCGCTCTCGTCGTCGGGGTAGCGGTACTTGTGCGCGGCCATCCGCCGGGCCAGCTCCAAAGCCTCCTCGCTGACGGGGAACTTCGCAGCTGGTGCATGTTCCCAGGTCAGCGTGTGCCACTTACGGGTTTCGGGGTGACGGAAGAAGACACGGCTGATGTCGTCGGGATCGATCTGGATGGGCCAGCGCCCCTTGGCTCGCGGTCCGGTGTAGGGGCTAGTCTGATTGCGTAGCCCGTTGAGCCCGGGACCGTTGTAGCGGCAGCTGCGGATCTCCACGCCGTAGTGATGAATCGGTCGCCAGTCCGTCTTGAGGAACTCAAAGCCCAGATCCCTATCGCGCGGGACCTCGACGTATCCGGCGCGGGCGATGCCGTGGTCGAACATGACCGCCGGAGACAGATCCAGCCCCGGCACGCGCGGATCGACGAGACCATCGTGGGGGCGGTGGTGGTAGATCACGGCGACCCACTCACGGATGATCGCCTCCAACTCGTTGAGGAAGAAGAACGCCTCCCCCTCCGGGTTCACACCCCGTGCGTAGATGTCCGGCCCCTTGTAGCCGGGTAGCGTCTCCAAAAGTCCCTCGCGCAGAGTCCGGAAGAACCGCTCAATGGGTCCTTTGTCGCGGCCCGTGCGCAGGCGGGCGGGCTGGATGGAGATGCCCAGCCGCTGGCAGACAGAGGTGATGTGCTCAGAGACGTAGACCTTGCCGTGATCGACCACCAGCGTCTCCGGAACGAGCGCCGGCCCCGCAGCGCCCTGTCCTGTCACCCTGGCTGCCGCGTCCGCCATCGGGCCCTCGATCGCGTCCCGGTCCAGCAGAACCGTGCGGGGGATGCCGTGGTCGGGCCAGACCGCATGGCGTGGCCAGTCCTTCCCCGCCGGGCCGGGGCGATAGGTCTGAAAGAGGGTTGCGGCGACATCGACGGCCTTGGTGGACACCGGGGTGAGCCGCAGCCCGGTGACGCACCTGTCATACCAGTCCATCGCGACGGTCAGCTCCGGCTGCACCCAGCGCAGCGTCAAGGGATCCATCGCGAAGACATCGAGCCGGTTGGTGTCCATCAGCAGGTACTCGCCCGGCCGGGTCGGCCGCAGCTTGCCGTACACACCGGACGGGCGGGCGGCGATGTCCCGGTTCCTCTTCGCGCTCAGCCGGAACGTCGGTCGCCGCTTCTCCAACTCGCTCAGCCACCGGTAGGCCGTCGCCCGTGCGGGGATCCGCACCTCGCCCTTGCCAAAGCGAGCCTCCAAGCGAGGGCGCATGCTGCGGATGACCTTCGCCTGGCTCGGAGTAGACGCCTCGGTATGCTCCGCCATGATCTCCAAGGCCATCTCGACCCACCGCGGATCGGCCCGCCCCACACCCCCCGCCTCCGCCGGCCGCTCCGAAAGGCCGCGTGTCAGTGCGGCTTCCCGCTCATGGTGGAACGCGCTGACCCACCGCTTGACAGTGCGCAGGCCCACTCCGAGTTCATCTGCTTTGGCCTGGTAACGGGCCATCTTCGGGGTGCCCGGCGCGTACTGTGGGCGCGGTTCCCCAGGCGCCGCCAGCTCAGGAGAGCCGGACCTATAGCCACAGATGACCTCGTTGAGGTGAGCCGCCCGTTCACGGACCCTCTCCAGTTCGCCCTCATCGAGCTGGGCCAGAACCACCGAGGCCACCTCCCCCGGGTCGTCCGACGCCGGTCCCGGCTCCTCCGCGATGACACTTCCGCGACCGGAGGTGAGGATCTCCCTCAGAGAGAGGCGGAATCTGCGGCCGCGCCCATCCTTGACGAGGATCTCATTGCCCGCAGCAGCCCCGAACATTTCCTCGACCGTGACGACTTCACCGTCATAGCGAAACCGTGTCCCCACCCCGACACGTACCGCGCCTTTCCCGCTCATCCGTCCTGTCCTCCTTCGGACTGCGCCTGGGTGCGGCAGGTTCGCTTCGCTCACCCGGCCCTTGGGCTCCGCAACAAGCTGACGAGGCGTATCCAGTACCGCCCCCAGTACTGAGGCTCGGCCTCGGTGCAGCACATGCCGCTTGGACAGGACCTCACTCAGATCTGTGGAGAAGTCCTGTGACCACAGCAGATGCAGCACACTCGCTCGCACCAGTTCGGGCGGCTGGTGTGGGAGGCACCGAAACGCCTCGCCCAGAGTCGCCCCATCGAGGTCAGTGCTGCGCAACTCTTCCAACAGGTCCGGGGCGAAGAGCCAATCGCGTCGATAGCCAGCCAGGAATCGCACATTGGCCAACTCCTCCTCCGGCGGCTCACACCAGACCTGATAGTCCCAACCGCATGCCTCCACGGTCTCTCGGGCCCAGCCGAGCGAAAACGCGATCTTGGGACGTATGAGCAGCTCGCGGGGCTTGACGTCCACCACCAAAGGAACCCGACCCTCGCGGAGGATCAGAAAGTCCGGCACGTGACGCCGCACCTTCCCGTCCACCTCCGCAGTGATCAGAAAAGGCTGGGCGAAGACGGTACGCTCGTCACGCGAAAAGTCTGCATACAGCAGGCGCGTAAGCTCCAACCTCGACTCGTAGATCACGTGAGCACGCATCGTCGAGGACCAATATGTCCCCGAATAATGCTTCTGTCCGTGACGCCAGCGGAACGTCCGCCACGGAGTCAAGGTCTCCAGGTCATTGATGCATGCGTGAGGCCAGGCCGACGGCACGATCGCACCATCGGCACGGCGCATGCTCACTGAGACAGATCCGGCGGCACCAGACATGCGACTCCCGAGGACGCGTGTGCGGTGGGCCGACGGCGCGAGCCGACGACTCCGTAGCTCGACGGTCACACGGGAGCCCAGGGCCGGTACAGGGGGGCGCTTGAAATTTCACGACCCCAGGCGAACCAACGGACGCCCGTTCGTCTCACTTTCGTGGCCCATGGGCCAGACAGGGGCCACTGGAAATGAGAAAAGGTCACTCACTCTGAGACGCTACAGCCGGCGGCCGGTCAGCCGGTGCGGCGCAGCAGCGCCAGGTACATGGCGTCCGTGCCGTGCCGGTGCGGCCACAGCTGGACGTCGGGGCCGTCGCCCAGCTCGGGCACCCCGGGCATCAGCGGACGGGCGTCGATCCACTCCGCGCCGGCGGCCGGGCCGCCGCGCCCCTTGAGGACGTCCTCGACCACGGCCCTGGTCTCGGCCGGATGCGGGGAACAGGTCGCGTAGCCGACCACCCCGCCGATCCGCACCGCGGCCAGCGCCTCCCGCAACAGCCCGCGCTGCAGCGGGGCGAACCCGTCGAGGTCCTCCGGGCGGCGCCGCCAGCGGGCCTCCGGGCGGCGGCGGAGCGCCCCGAGGCCGGTGCACGGCACGTCCACCAGCACCCGGTCGAAACCGCCCGGCCGCCACGGCGGCCGGGTGCCGTCCGCGGCGATCACCTGGTACGGACCCGGATTGCCGGCCAGGGCCCTGGCCACCAGCCGGGCCCGGTGCGGCTGCTTCTCGGCGGCCAGCAGCCAGGCGCCGCGCTCGGCGGCGAGCGCGCCGAGCAGCGCGGCCTTGCCGCCGGGGCCCGCGCAGCCGTCCAGCCAGCGCCGGTCCTCCCCCTCCAGCGGAGCGTTGGCCAGCGCGAGGGCCACCAGCTGGCTGCCCTCGTCCTGCACCCCGGCGCGGCCCTCGCGCACCGCCTCCAGCGCCCCGGGCTCCCCGCCCTCGGTGAGCCGCACCGCGTACGGGGACCAGCGGCCCGGCACCGCGGCCCCCTCGCCCACCGCGGCCAGCAGCTCCCCGGTGGTGGACCGGCCGGGCCGGGCGACGAGGGTGACCTCGGGCCGTTCGTTGTCCGCGGCCAGCAGCTCCTCCATAGCGGCGCTGCCGCCGCCGAGCGCGTCCCACAGGGCGGAGACGACCCAGCGCGGATGCGAGTGGCGAACGCCCAGATGCGCCTCGGGATCCTCGTCGTAGGGCGGGGCGACCCGCTCCAGCCAGCCGTCGAGGTCATGGGTGGCGATCCGGCGCAGCACGGCGTTGACGAACTTGGCCCGTCCGTCGCCGAGCACCACCCGGGCCAGCTCGACGCTCGCGGAGACGGCGGCGTGTGTGGGGATCCGGGTGCCGAGCAGCTGGTGGGCGCCGAGGCTCAGCACATCGAGCACCGGCGGATCGACCTCGCGCAGCGGCCGGTCCACGCATGCGGCGATGATCGCGTCATAGGTGCCCTGGTGGCGCAGGGTGCCGTAGACCAGCTCGGTGGCGAGCGCGGCGTCCCGGGTGTCGAACCGCGGCCCGCTGCCGGCCTCCGCGCTCTCCCGCGCCTTGCGCAGCAGGGGCGGGAGAACGAGGTTGGCGTACGCGTCCCGCTCGTCGACCGCCCGCAGCGCCTCGAAGGCGAGGATCCGCACGGGGTCCTTCTGCGGACGGCGGTAGGGCTTGCCTGGCCGGTTCGGGGCGGTGGGACGGCGACGACGGGACTGGTCGGTCACGGGGAATGTGCTCCGGGGGACGGATCGGGCTGAAGGGTCCAGCCTACGTCGCCGGGGTCTTGGCGGTCGCGGGGCCACCGGGCCCGGCCGTCCCGTCGGCGGCGAACTCGTCCCGCACCGCCGCCGACTGCTCGAACTGGGTGCGGTACAGCTCCTCGTAGCGGCCTCCGGCGGCCAGCAGCGCGCTGTGCGTACCGCGCTCCACGATCCGCCCGTCCTCCACGACGAGGATGAGGTCCGCGGCCCGCACCGTGGACAGCCGGTGGGCGATCACCACCGCGGTGCGGCCGTCCAGCGCCTCGGCGAGCGCCTCCTGCACGGCGGCCTCCGAGGTGGCGTCCAGATGCGCGGTGGCCTCGTCGAGGATCACCACCCGGGGGCGGGCCAGCAGCAGCCGGGCGATGGTCAGCCGCTGGCGCTCCCCGCCGGAGAGCCGGTAGCCGCGTTCGCCGACGACGGTGTCGAGCCCGTCCGGCAGGGCCGCGATCAGCCCCTCCAGCCGGGCCCGGCGCAGCGCCTCCCACAGCTCCTCGTCGGTGGCCTCCGGCCGGGCCAGCAGCAGATTGGCACGGATCGAGTCGTGGAAGAGGTGGCCGTCCTGGGTGACCATGCCGAGGGTGGCGCGGATCGACGCGGCGGTCAGGTCGCGGACGTCCACGCCGGAGAGCCGTACCGCGCCCCCGTCGACGTCGTAGAGCCTCGGCAGCAGCTGCGCGATGGTGGACTTCCCGGCGCCGGAGGAGCCCACCAGGGCGACCATCTGGCCCGGTTCGGCGCGGAAGGACACCTGGTGCAGGACCTGGACGCCACCGCGGGTGTCCAGGGTGGCGACCTCCTCCAGGGAGGCGAGGGAGACCTTGTCCGCGGCCGGGTAGCCGAAGTCGACCCGGTCGAACTCGACGGACACCGGCCCCTCCGGGACCTCCGTGGCGTCCGGCTTCTCGCTGATCAGCGGCTCGAGGTCGAGCACCTCGAAGACCCGCTCGAAGCTGACGAGCGCGCTCATGACCTCGACCCGCGCCCCGGCCAGCGCGGTCAGCGGCGCGTAGAGCCGGGTGAGCAGCAGCGCGAGCGAGACGACCGCGCCGGGGTCGAGCCGCCCGTGCAGCGCGAACCAGCCGCCGAGGCCGTAGACCAGGGCGAGGGCCAGGGCGGAGACCAGGGTCAGCGCGGTCACGAAGGACACCTGGACCATCGCGGTCCGCACCCCGATGTCCCGCACCCGGCGGGTCCGCGCGGCGAACTCGGCGGACTCCTCCGAGGGCCGGCCGAAGAGCTTGACCAGCGTCGCCCCGGGCGCGGAGAAGCGCTCGGTCATCTGGGTGCTCATCGCGGCGTTGTGCGCGGCCGCCTCGCGCCGCAGCCTGGCCAGCCGTCCGCCCACCCGGCGCGCGGGCAGCAGGAAGAGCGGCAGGAGCAGCAGCGTCACCAGGGTGATCTGCCAGGAGATCCCGATCATCACGGCCAGGGTGAGCAGCAGCGTCACGATGTTGCCGACCACCCCGGAGAGGGTGTCGCTGAACGCCCGCTGCGCGCCGATCACGTCGTTGTTGAGCCGGCTGACGAGCGCGCCGGTGCGGGTCCTGGTGAAGAACGCCACCGGCATCCGCTGGACGTGGTCGAAGACGGCGGTGCGCAGATCGAGGATCAGCCCCTCGCCGATGTTCGCCGACAGCCAGCGGGTCAGCAGCCCGAGCGCCGCCTCGGCCACGGCGATCGCGGCGATGAGCCCGGCCAGTCCGAGGACCGTGTCCTGTCCCGAACGGTGGACGATCGCGTCCACCACCCGGCCGGCCAGCAGCGGCGTCGCCACCGCGAGCACCGCCGTGACGGTGCTCAGCACCAGGAACAGCAGCAGCGGGCGGCGGTGCGGGCGGGCGAAGGCGCCGATGCGGCGCAGCGTCTCGCGGGAGAAGGGCCGCCGGTCGTCCGCGGCATGGGCCGTCCGGTAAAGGGATTGCCAGGCGGTCGCCTGCATGTCCATCACGTACCTCCGAGGTCTCGTGAGGAACGTAGAACCTCAACTAAGGTTGAGGTCAACTCCGCCGCCCCGGCGTGCCGGCGGTCCCGCTCAGGCCCCGAGCCGCTCGCCCTCCGCGATCCGCACGCCGCGCGCCCAGTCCGCCGCGGGCATCGGCTTCTTGCCCTGCGGCCGCACCCAGGTCAGCTCGACGGCGTGGCTGCCGGTGCCCACGTACACCGCCTTCTTGGTCGCGGCCAGCCGGCCGGGCTCCAGATCCGTACGGTCCGCCACCGGCCGCGCCGAGACGACCTTCAGCCGCTCCCCCCGGAAGGTGGTCCAGGCGCCCGGGGCGGGGGTGCACGCCCGCACCAGCCGGTCGACGCGCAGGGCGGGGGCCGTCCAGTCGATCTCCGCGTCCTCGACGGTGATCTTCGGGGCGAGCGAGACGCCCTCGGCCGGCTGCGGCACCGGGCGCAGGGTGCCGTTCTCGATGCCGTCCATCGTGGCCTCCAGCAGCCCGGCACCGGCGAAGGCCAGCCGGGTCAGCAGATCGCCGCTGGTGTCGGTGGCCCGCACCTCCTCCGTCACCACCCCGAACACCGGCCCGGAGTCCAGCCCTTCCTCGATCTGGAAGGTCGAGGCGCCGGTCATCTCGTCACCCGCGAGCACGGCGTGCTGCACCGGGGCCGCGCCCCGCCACGCCGGGAGGAGCGAGAAGTGCAGATTGACCCAGCCGTGCGCCGGGATGTCCAGCGCGGCCTTGGGCAGCAGCGCGCCGTAGGCCACCACCGGGCAGCAGTCGGGCGCGATCTCGCCGAGCCGGGCGAGGAACTCCGGATCGCGCGGCCTGGCCGGCTTGAGCACCTCGATGCCCGCCTCCTCGGCCCGCTCGGCGACCGGGCTGGCCACCATCCGGCGACCGCGCCCGGCGGGCGCGTCGGGACGCGTCACCACGGCCACCACCTCGTGCCTCTCCGACGCGATCAACGCGTCCAGAGCGGGCAGGGCGACCTCGGGGGTACCGGCGAAGACGAGCCTCATGGGTGGCGAACTACCTCTCGACAGCGGATACGGCGGGACGTCGCGGACAGGGGGAAGTCTATGGTCCGCCGGCTGAGGGGGCGTACGAGCGGACTCCCGCACGCCCCGGACCGTGACCGACGGGCGGGTGCCGCGTTGGTCAAGGCAGATTGACCGCATCGGGCCGCTGTCGCGGCCCGATGCGTTTCCCGCCGTCCGTCCGTCCCCAACTCACCCGCATCAGCCCCCTCCCTCCCCTCACCGTCACCCCCATCCCCCCCACATTCCCCCGTCAACGCCGGTTCGAGAGGCTTGTACATGGCCGACCACGCAACTCATGACGCCCAGGCACGGGCCAGCCTGCACCTCCTGGTCCGGGACATCGAGCGGGTTCGCCGACAGGTGGACGCGCTGCGCACGCTCACCGCCCAGCTCGGCAACGTCTACCGCCCGCGGCGCACCGGCCCGTCCGCCGGTTTCGTGGTGTACGGACGCGCCCCGGCCCCCACCGTGCGGCTCGCCCAAGAGCTGCGGGACAGCGTCGAGACGCTGGTCACGGCGGCGGTCGACTTCGATCGCTCGCTCGGTTTCTCCTGGGACGCGGTGGGCTCGGCCCTCGGCGTCACCAAGCAGGCGGTGCACCGCCGTTACGGCGCCCGCCGGGCCGCCGCGCAGAACGCGTCCGAGGGCGGCGAGACGTCCACGGGCCGCTCGGCCGAGCCCGCCGGCGTCCCCTCGGTGCCCGCCGCGCGCACGGTCCCGCCGCGGTCGACGCCGTCGGTCCGCGAGGATTCCCGGCCCGGCACCCTCCCGAGCCCCCGGCCCCCCTTCTGAGGGCTCGCCTCGCCCAGGACGCGCGGTTTTCGGCGGCTCCCGGTAGGAGCGGCCCCCGGTGCGGGAGGACGCGCGGCGTTCCGGGACCCCGGCTGGTGAGGGTCCGCGGTGGCCCACGCGGCATCCGAAGCCCCGTGGCGTTCACAGACCCACGGCGTTCAAGAGCCCGCGACGTTTCGAGACCCCGCGGCGGACTCAGCCGATGTCCAGGGGATCCACCCGTACCGCGGGGTCCCTCTCCCCCCGGGCCAGGCGGCGCGCCTTCGCCTCCTTGAGAGCCGCCGCCAGGGCGCTGCCCTGGCCGGGCCGCACCCGGAGCAGCGCACGCTCCCAGAGCTCGCCCGGCGGCGGGTCTCCGGGGCGGCGCGGGCGGCCGGGGGGCACCGGGGGAAGCGGCACGGGGCCCAGCGTCTCGGCCCCCTCGGGCAGCCCGGCCGAGGCGATCAGCTCGGCCACCGCCTCCGCGGGCCCGGTCACCGCCGCCATCCGCGAGATCGGCGGGAAGCCCAGCTGGGACCGTTCGGCCAGCTCACGCGCGGCATAACCGGCCGGGTCCCAGCGCACCAGCGCCTGGACGGGCCGCAGCGTCGGCTCGGCCATGATCACCACGGTGCCGCCCCGGCCGCTCTCCCCGTCCCCACCGCCCGCGCCATGGCCGCGGACCAGCGACGCCGCCTCCAGCCAGTGGTGCAGCGCGTCCTCGCCCGCGCGCAGATCGGGGCGGCCGAGCAGGGCCCAGCCGTCGAGCAGCAGCGCCGCCGCGTAACCGCCCTCCGCGACCGGCTCGGCGCCCGGTGTGGAGACGACGAGCGCCGGACGGTCCGGAACGGAGGTGAGCACATGGTCACGGCCGGAGGTGCGGACGGGAACGGCTGGGAAGGCCCGGCCCAGCTCCTCGGCGGTGCGCCGGGCGCCGACGACGGACGCCCGCAGCCGCACGCCCCCGCATGCGCCGCAGTGCCAGGAGGGTTCGGCCCGCCCGCACCATCCGCACACCAGATGGTCCGCGTCCCGCGCCTCCAGCGGACCCGAGCAGTGGGCGCAGCGCGCGGGCTCCCGGCAGCGCTCACAGGCCAGCTTCGGCACATAGCCCCGGCGCGGCACCTGCACCAGCACCGGGCCCCGGGTCAGCGCCTCCCGTACGGTCTGCCAGGCGAGCGTGGGCAGCCGGGCGGCACGGGCCTCCGCGTCCCGGGCCACCTCCCCCTCGTCGACGGTACGGATCAGCGGGGCGGCGGCCCGGACCTGCTCACGGTCGGCTTCGAGCGGCCGGGCCCAGCCGTTCTCCACCAGCTGGGCGGCCTCGACGGTGCGGCCCAGATCGCCCAGCAGAAAGCCCGTCCGCTCGTGGACGGCGCGCAGCAGCAGCACATCGCGGGCGTGTGGCTGCGGCAGCCGGTCGTCGCTGTGGCTGCGGTCCCCGTCGTCCCAGATCCCCACCAGCCCGAGGCCCCGGACCGGTGCGAACATCGCCGCCCGGGTGCCCACCACGGCCCGGACCGAGCCCCGGCTGACCGCGAGCCAGCGGCGGTAGCGCTCCTCGGGCCCGAGGTCGGCGGTGAGCAGCACATGCCGCCCCGGACCGCCGAGCACCTCCAGGAGCGCCGCGTCCACCCGCGCGGCGGTCCGCCCGTCGGGGACGACGACGAGCGCCCCGCGGCCGGAGGCGAGCGTGGCGGCCACGGCGGTGGCCCACTCCCACGGCCAGTGCGGTCCGGGCAGCGCGGTCCAGACGGCCCGCGGCCGGTCCCCGCCCGCGAGCGCCTCCAGGAACCCGGGCCCGGCCGGATAGCGCGCCCAGCTCCCGGGCGCGGGCACCGGCGGCGGGGGCAGCGGCGGCGGTGAGGGCTCGGCCTCGGCGCGGGCGTTGCGCTTCGGCACGGCCAGCTGCAGCACATCGGCGAGCGATCCGGCGTACCGGTCGGCGACCGCCCGGCACAGCGCCAGCAGCCCCGGCCCCAGCACCGGCTCCGGGGAGACCACCTGCGCGAGGGCGGCCAGCGGGCCCCGGTACTCGGACTCGGCGACGCGCTCGATGAGGTATCCGTCGAGCAGCCCGCCGCCCTCGCGCCGCCCCTCGCGCACCTTCCCCGTCCCGGCCCCGAACCGCACCCGCACCCGCACCCCGGGCCGGGCCTCGGCGTCCATCTCGGCGGGCACCGCGTAGTCCCACAGCTTGTCGAGGTGGACCGGCCCCTTGTCGACGAGCACCCGCGCCACCGGCAGCTCCCCGGCCAGCGCGGCCCCCCGCCAGGTCCGCGGCTTGGCCCGCTCCACCTTGGCCTTGCGCACGGTCTCCCGAATGAGCGCGAGCTGCTCGCCCTCCGACGGCTCCGCCGGGTCCCTCGGCCGCTCGTTGTCCCTGCTCACAGCTTCAGTCCTATCAGAAGCCGCCGACAGGGACGCGGCGTAGTGCTGCCGCTCGGCCATCTCGACAGGCCGAGCCGATTGCACTTGCCTGCTAAGAGGAAACGGGAAACCCCCCATTTCGCCTTGTTCCGCGGTGCTGCCTGGCCGCAACCTGACACGCGGCGGCCGCTGGCTGCTCCGGCGGACGGTCACGGAGGTCGATGTGCTGGAGCAGTCTCACGAGTTCGGGCGAGAGCTACGCAGGCGACGTCTCGCGGCGGAGCTGTCGCTGGAGCGGCTGAGCAAGTTGGTGCACTACAGCAAGGGCCAGCTGAGCAAGGTGGAGCGTGGACTCAAACGCCCCACACCGGAGCTGGCCAGGCTCTGCGACACGCAATTGAAGGCCGGAGGCGCGCTGGCGGACCTGGTGCCCAACCAGACTCCGATGGCCCGCGCCGTACCAAAAACCAGCCAGGACGGTGAGGTGTGGTTGATGCGCCTAAGTAAAAACGGATCGAGCTCCTTCCGGCGGATGGACCGCCGCCAGGTCATCGCGGCGGGGGCGTCCTCCTTCCTAGCGATGGGAGTCGATGGCATTCGTCTATCGGCCGAAGCCGGCGGCATGAGCCTGGTCGACGCGTCTAGAGCGTTATTCATCCAGTTCCGGCAGCTCGGCCAGGCCGCGGGGCCGGGCGCGGTGCTACCGCCGCTCATTGCGCAGACCCACTCCTTGGAGCAGTTGGCGTCTCGCTCGGGGCCTCGCGCACGACACGAGTTGCTGACTCTCGCGTCCCGGTATGCCGAGTACACCGGCTGGATGGCGCAGGAGTCCGGGAACGACGGAGCCGCGCTGTGGTGGACGGACCGGGCGGTGGCGCTGGCGACGGCGTGCGAGGACCAAGGTCTCGCCACGTACGGCCTTGTCCGCCAGGCCCTGATCAGCCTTTTCAGCGGTGACGTGGCCAGGGCCATCGCGCTGGCCGAGGCCGCGCGGGACAGCAACGCACCACCCCGTGTCCAGGGCCTCGCCGCCCAGAAGCTGGCTCAGAGCCATGCCGTCGCCGGCGACTACACGGCCTGCATGCGCAGTCTGGACCTGGCCCGTGAGCTGCTGGCCATCGACGCCAGGGAGCAGGAAGCGCCGGTGATCGGCACCTCACAGCTGACCGACGTCGTGTCCATGTTCACCGGCTGGTGCCTGTACGAGCTGGGACGCCCCCAGCAAGCAGCCGAGACCCTGGGCAAGGAGACGGTCAAGCTCCCGGAACACGCCCTGCGCGCCCGGTCCCGGTACGGCATCCGCCTCGCTCTGGCGCATGCGGCGGCGGGGGAAGTCGACCACGCCTGCGAGCTGACACGCGGTCTCCTCGGCTCGGTCGGGCTCGTCCATTCCGCCACGATCGGAGCCGATCTGCGTCGGCTCGCCAGGGTGCTGGGACGCCATCCGCGTAACGCCTCCGTGCGCGCGCTCAGCCCGGATCTGTCCGCTGTTCTGACCACCACAGCTGCCTAGGAAGGACCCAGCACCGTGGAAGAAGTGTTCATCAACTACCGCACCAAGGACGGAAAAGAAGCCGCCTTCATCTTTGACGAAAAGCTCTCGGCACGGTTTGGGACCGAGAGTGTGTTCCGCGCCACCAAGTCCATCGATCCCGGCGCCAACTACATCGACACCATGCTGAGCGGCGTCCGGAGGAGCAGTGTCCTGCTCGCGCTCATCGGAGAGCAGTGGCTGGACGCTCCGGACCGCAAGCGCGCAGGACGCCGGGCACTGACCAATCCGGACGACTGGGTGCGCCGGGAAATCGAGGAGGCGTTCGCCCATGGGGTGCTCGTCGTCCCTGTCCTCCTCGGACGAGGAGTCGAGCAGTTGGATCCACGACGGCTGCCGAAGTCGCTCGGCAAGCTCGCCGAGTGCCAGTACGAGCGGTTTTCGCTACGCAGCCCGGAGGCCGATATCAACCGGCTGGCCGACCGTCTTGTCAAACAAGTACCGAGGCTGGCCGACCTCGACAAGCAGGCGGCCGCCCCAGACCTCGCGCATGAGACCGGTACGAACCATCACGATCAGCACGGCGGCGTCGGAACGGTCCACGGGACGCTCGGAACGTTCGTCCAGGAGTCCTACGGTCCGCTTCACACCGGAAGCGGACACCAGCAGATCAACAAGCCACAGTTTCACGGCGAGAACACCAACTACGTCGCCGGGGACAACCATGGCAGCGTCCAGTTCGGGACCGCCCGCCGCCGCGGGGACGACCAGTGATGCATGAGGCCACCAGCACCTACGTCCATGAGGCTCATGGGACCACGCATACGGGCGACGGCAACCAGTACATCTATTACATCAGCGCCGCGTCGGCACGGGTCGGGGCCCGGGGCAAGGACCCTCACACCATCGCCCAGGACCAGCTCGACAGCCTCTCCCTCCGCTTCGTCGCCCCGAAGGGCTTCGCACAGGCTCGCGGCCTTCTGCTCCAGCACGGCAGCGTCCTGCTCTCCGGCCCGCCGGGCAGCGGGCGGCGGACGGCGGCGCTCATGCTGCTGCACCAGCTGTCTGACGACTCCGGCGGAATTCACGAACTCGACGTCGAGGACGAAGCACCCTTCCTGGCCGGTCATGCCGTCCGCGAAGGCGAGAGCATGCTGCTGGACCTCTCCGAGATGGATGGAATCCGCTACAGCACGCTACAGAACGAGCTCTCCGGGCTCCGGTCCAAGGTGCAACAGCGCGGATGCCGACTCGTGATCGTGCTGCCCCAGCAGATCGATCAGACCCGAGGAGCCGAATTCCTGCCGTTCACCGCCGAAGTCGAACAGCCGGACGCAAATGATCTGCTCATGCGCCATCTGCGAGTCGGCGGTATCCGCCCTGCCCTCACCGAACTGGCGTCGCCCGAGCTGGCTCGGTACACGGCGGCAGCGGGAGCAGGGGAGCTGGCGAGACTGGCCGACCTCATACGGCGCGCCAAGGAGGACGGAGAGCCCACCGACTCCTTTGCCCAATGGGCCCAGAAGGCCCTCGCCGCACTGACCGACCGGGGCAGCGAAGTCGCGGCGCGCGTCGCATCTCTGGGGGATGGGCGTCAGCGGGCCCTGCTCCTGTCCCTGGCCATGTTCCACAAATCCACGCCCGACACCGTCTTCCGGGGCGCGACCTCTCTGCTCACCGTGGTGGGTCACCCGGATCACGAGAGCCCCCGACTGAATCGCACCGATCTGGCTCGGCAGTTCACGGAGATTGGAGCCACCACCGGCCCGGACGGGCGGGTTCGCTTCGAAACCTGGGCTTACGACTCGGCAGTCCGCGCCCACTTCTGGACATACTTCCCAGACTTACGGAACGAGTTCCGCCGCTGGGTACGGGACTGCGTGCACTGGCTCGACCAGAGCACCCGCACCGCGCTGATCGGACGGTTCGCAGAGCAAGTTTTGCGGACCGGCCGTCCGGAAGACCTTTGGTGGCTGGCCGAGCAGTGGACCGGAGCGGACTCCACGGGGGATGTACTGGCGGACGCGACTCAGGCACTGGCCGAAGGGCTCCGGCACGACCGGTTCGGCCATGTCTTCCGCCGTAAGATCTACTTTTCCTCCCTCGTCGCCGATCTGCCCAGATGGCGAAGGCACGCCCTCATCACTGTCTGCTCCAAGGTGATGGCCGTCCGTCACCCCGATCAGGCGCTGGTGCGACTGCACCACCTGGCTCGCCGGAAGAACGGAACCGGCAAGGACCGGGCCCAGGACGAGTTGCTCACGCTCGCACGGAGCGACAGTCGGCTCTTCCGTCTGCTGCTGGAACGCATCGACATCGAGCGCTACTCCGCCGACGCCGATATCTTCCTGGCTCTGGCCGACACCGCCTCCCGCACTCGCGCACTGTACGTGACCCTGGCAGTACGACACGTACTCACCAGGGGCTGGGCAGCCTTGATGCGAGCACGCCCACGTGAGACGTGGCGAGAGCCCGTCGAAGCCTGGTTGGACGCAGCCGGAGCGGCGGCCACGCACCGCGAGGCGCTGCTGGATGTACTGGTCGGCGCCTGCGAACAACGCACGGACGCTTTCAACCGGCTCTATGTCATCTCGCGGAATTGGGCCTCGGCCTCGTCCACCGATTGGGCCGCGCGCCAACCTCTCGCCCACCGCTTCGTACAGAAGATCGATGCCGCCCAGGGCATCCAGACCGAGGAGACTGTGCCATGAGTTCCGGTCACAAGACGATGACAGGTTTCCTCACCGTGATCTGCGGCTTGATCCTGGCCATCGTCGGCCTGCTGATGAACTGGCCCCTATGGGTCTGGACCGTCATCGCCGTGCTACTCCTGACCGGCTCAGCGCTGACCGCCAGAGCGGTGGGCCCGTCCCATGGACCGATTCCCCCGGACCGCACGCTGGAGCCCGATCTGCCCGTTCCTGAGCCGGAGCGTTGGGAGTGCGTGGTGAGCGAGGTGGCTCTGCCCAGCGCCGTGCCCGACTACGACTTCCTGTTCTCCGCCACGATCCGCTGGTGCCCCGGCCACTCCTCAGCCGATGCTCCATACGTCAACCCGGGTGCGCTCGCCGTCGACGCGGTACTCGATCGGGCTCGGCGCATCACCGCGACGCAGCCCCCGCACCGGAGCTCGCTCGCCCAGCACCAGCTCAATGGAGCGCTGGGCACTATGGCGGCGGACTCCACCGGGAGAGTGAAGGCGCTGGCCGAGGACGTCACGCTCAGGCTCACCGAGGCTGATATGGAGCGCCTGCGCAAGCTTTCCACCGTGCGGAAGGACGAAGAGGTCTGGGAGCACGAACGCAATTACGAGCGCAATAAGCGCGCGTACCTCGGCGAGGACGTGTTCAAGGACCCTGGAAGCGCCGTCGTGTGGTGGATGGCGAAGAACGACGACCACATCGAGAAGGCCGTCAATCTCATCGGCCCGCTGGCGCAGCTGTCGTCAGCGGCGAACAACACGGAGATCCCCGAGCGATTCCGGCATCTGGTGAGCGATCTCCCACCAGAGCGAGAACCGGCATGGGGCGAGAGCCGCCCCGCGCCCGACGACCTGTTCTACGACGGCTCCTTCCACACCACACGTGGGTTCGAGGAAGCAAGTGTGGCGGATCTATTCGAACGGGCGATGGACCTGCTGCGGCTGGATGAGGACTCCGATGGCCGAGCGATGCTCGGGCGACGGATCGCTGACGCGTTGCGCGCCCAAGGCTTTGCGGACATCGCGGAGGAGGTCAGACAGCGCTTCGACGAACCTCCACCTCCACCCGAGCCGGACCTGGGCCCTGGCACTTTCGGCTCTGTCGGCGAGACGGCTTGACGCGGGCGAAGGCCCACCACGCCGCAGGGACGTGGCGGGCCTTCGCCGAGGTGTCGTGGTATCCGGCCGGGCCTTACAGGCCCGCCGCCGCGCGGAGGGCGTCGACGCGGTCGGTGCGCTCCCAGGTGAAGTCGGGGAGCTCGCGGCCGAAGTGGCCGTAGGCCGCGGTCTGGGCGTAGATCGGGCGCAGCAGGTCGAGGTCGCGGATGATCGCGGCCGGGCGGAGGTCGAAGACCTCGGAGATGGCCTTCTCGATCTTCTCGGCGTCGACCGCGGCGGTGCCGAAGGTCTCGACGAAGAGGCCGACCGGCTCGGCCTTGCCGATGGCGTACGCGACCTGTACCTCGCAGCGCTGGGCGAGGCCGGCGGCCACCACGTTCTTGGCGACCCAGCGCATGGCGTAGGCGGCGGAGCGGTCGACCTTGGAGGGGTCCTTGCCGGAGAAGGCACCGCCGCCGTGGCGGGACATGCCGCCGTAGGTGTCGATGATGATCTTGCGGCCGGTGAGGCCGGCGTCGCCCATCGGGCCGCCGATCTCGAAGCGCCCGGTGGGGTTGACCAGCAGGCGGTAGCCCTCGGTCTCCAGCTTGATGCCGTCCTCGACGAGCTCGTTCAGCACGTGCTCGACCACGAACTCCCGGATGTCGGGGGCCAGCAGCGAGTCCAGGTCGATGTCGGAGGCGTGCTGGGAGGAGACCACGACGGTGTCCAGCCGGACCGCCTTGTGGCCGTCGTACTCGATGGTGACCTGGGTCTTGCCGTCCGGGCGCAGGTAGGGGATGGTCCCGTTCTTGCGGACGTCGGACAGACGGCGGGAGAGCCGGTGCGCCAGGTTGATCGGCAGCGGCATCAGCTCGGGGGTCTCGTCGCACGCGTACCCGAACATCAGGCCCTGGTCGCCGGCGCCCTGCTTGTCCAGCTCGTCGCCCTGTTCCCCTTCGGCGGCGCCCTGGACCCGCAGCTCGTAGGCGGAGTCCACACCCTGGGCGATGTCCGGGGACTGTGCGCCGATGGACACCGAGACACCACAGGAAGCGCCGTCGAAGCCCTTCTTCGACGAGTCGTAGCCGATCTCGAGGATCTTGTTCCGGACGAGCGCCGCGATCGGGGCGTACGCCTTGGTGGTCACCTCCCCGGCCACGTGCACCAGGCCGGTGGTGATCAAGGTCTCGACGGCGACCCGGGAGGTCGGGTCCTCCTTGAGGAGGGCGTCGAGGATGGTGTCGCTGATCTGGTCGGCGATCTTGTCGGGGTGACCCTCGGTCACGGATTCCGAGGTGAACAGGCGGCGGGACACATCGCTCCCTGGGGTTGCAGCGGCTGCTGGCTGATCATGGTCGGAACCGCTCGGGGGCTGCGCCCGGTGCGGCTCCTGGGCCAGTTTATCCGGCACGTCCACCGGTCAATCATCCCCGTCCCACAGAACGGGCAGGCCGTGTCCGGGAAACATACCTTGACCCGAGCGGAAAAACAGCCACGCCGCCGGATCGGTCACGTGTCATGAGCCCGATCGGCCGCTCCCGCGGGCTCGCCCCCGGCCCCCCGCCGCCGGACCCGCCGGGCCGCCGCCCGCGGTCCGGCGGGGCACGGGTGCGGGCTCATCCCAGACGGCGGGCCACCAGATCCCAGACGGTGTCGGCGAGGGCGCCCTTGGGGCCGTACGGCACGGGAGTCTCGGTGCCGTCGTCGGCGAGCACCACGGCCTCGTTGGTCTCGGCGCCGAAGGTCTTGTGCTCCCCGACCTCGTTCACCACGAGGAGATCGCAGCCCTTGCGGGCGAGCTTGGCGCGGCCGTTGGCGAGCACGTCGTCGGTCTCGGCGGCGAAGCCGACGACGATCTGGCCGGGGCGGGCGCGCTCGGCGGAAAGCTCCGCGAGGATGTCCGGATTCCGTACCAGGGAGAGCGGCTCCGGCTCCTGGCCGTCACGCTTCTTGATCTTGCCCTCGGCGTAGCGCGCGGGACGGAAGTCGGCGACGGCGGCGGCCATCACCACGGCGTCGGCGTCCGCGGCGGCCTTGAGCACGGCCTCCCGCAGCTGTGCCGTGGTGCCCACGCGCACCACATCGGCACCGGCCGGATCGGGCAGCTCGCTGTTGGCCGAGACGAGCGTCACCCGCGCGCCCCGGGCGACGGCGGAACGGGCCAGGGCGTACCCCTGCCGGCCGGTGGAGCGGTTGCCGAGGAAGCGCACCGGGTCCAGCGGCTCGCGGGTGCCCCCGGCGCTCACCACGACATGGCGGCCGGCCAGATCGGGGGTGACCGCCTCGGCGCCGCGGGCCAGCACCCGGCGGCAGACCTCGAAGATCTCCCCGGGGTCGGGCAGCCGTCCCTTGCCGGTGTCCACCCCGGTGAGCCGCCCCACGGCGGGCTCGATGACGATCGAGCCGCGGCGGCGCAGGGTCGCCACGTTCTCCTGGGTGGCCGGGTGCTCCCACATCTCGGTGTGCATCGCGGGCGCGAAGACGACCGGACAGCGCGCGGTGAGCAGCGTATTGGTGAGCAGGTCGTCCGCCAGCCCGTGGGCGGCCCTGGCGAGCAGGTCCGCGGTGGCGGGGGCGATCACGACCAGGTCGGCGGACTGGCCGATGCGGACGTGGGGCACCTCGTGGACGGAAGTCCAGACCTCGGTCGCCGCCGGCTGTCCGGACAGCGCCGACCAGGTCGCCTCGCCGACGAAGTGCAGCGCCGAGCCGGTCGGTACGACCCGTACCTCGTGGCCCGACTCGGTGAGGCGGCGCAGCAGCTCGCACGCCTTGTAGGCGGCGATCCCGCCGCTGACCCCCAGGACCACCTTGGGCTTGTCCATCGCTCGGCTCTCCCCACCGGTACGTCGTACGCCGTACGTTGTACGCCCCGTTACGGTACGCCCGGTCGCGGTGCGCCCGGTCACCTCACGTATCCCATGACACACCACGGGCCCGGCATCGCTGCCGGGCCGGTGGTGGGCGATCCGGAACCTACTGCGCCGGGCCCTCGATGGCCTCGGAGGTCAGCAGGCCCGCGTTGATCTCGCGGAGCGCGATCGAGAGGGGCTTCTCGTGGACGTGGGTGTCCACCAGGGGGCCGACGTACTCGAGCAGGCCCTCGCCGAGCTGGGAGTAGTACGCGTTGATCTGCCGCGCACGCTTGGCCGCGTAGATCACCAGGCTGTACTTGGAGTCGGTGGCCTCGAGCAGCTCATCAATCGGAGGGTTGATGATCCCCTCGGGCGCGGTCATGGGAGAGGACACTCTCTAGCCTTCCTTATTTCGCCTCATGGCAGGAGTGAATCGAAGATCAAGCCACTCGCGTCAAGGCTAGCAGCTCGTTCGCCACGTCCTCGACGGAGGTGTTGACCAGGGTCGTATCGAACTCGGACTCGGCAGCCAGCTCGGTCCGCGCGGCCTCCAGCCGCCGCTCGATGACCTCGGGCGCCTCGGTCCCCCGGCCGGTGAGCCGGCGCACCAGCTCCTCCCAGCTCGGCGGCGCGAGGAAGACCAGCCGTGCCTCCGGCATGGAGTCGCGGACCTGCCGGGCGCCCTGCAGATCGATCTCCAGCAGCACCGGCTCGCCCGCGTCGAGGCGGTCCATGACCGCCTCGCGCGGGGTGCCGTAGCGGTTGCCCGCGAATTCCGCCCACTCCAGCAGCTCACCATTGGCGATGAGCTTGTCGAACTCCCCGTCGTCCACGAAGAAGTAGTGGACGCCGTCCCGCTCACCCGGGCGCGGCCGGCGGGTCGTGGCGGAGACCGAGAGCCAGACCTCGGGGTGTTCCTTGCGCAGATGGGCGACGACCGTGCTCTTGCCGACCCCGGAGGGGCCGGAGAGCACGGTCAGTCGCGGTCGTGCGGAGTGTGCTGCCATGCAGCGATTATCCAGGTTCCCGGGAGTGCCTGGAAACGTCAGCCGGCGGCGCCGCCGAACTCACGCTCGAGCGATGCGATCTGGTTGGAGCCCAGACCCCGCACACGACGGCTCTCGGAGATGCCGAGCCGCTCCATGATCTGCTTGGCGCGGACCTTGCCGACGCCGGGCAGGGACTCGAGGAGAGCGGACACCTTCATCTTGCCGATGACGTCGTTCTCCTGGCCCTGCTTGATGACCTCGTGCAGGGACGCGCCGGAGTGCTTGAGTCGATTCTTGACCTCGGCGCGCTCCCGGCGAGCCGCGGCGGCCTTTTCGAGCGCGGCTGCGCGCTGTTCAGGGGTAAGGGGCGGAAGAGCCACGCCTACGTCACCTCGGATGTCGAACTGTCGGATATGGACCGGTGAGGAACCTAGTCGCCCCTCACCTGGGGAGCAACGCGCAACGCAAGCGCGCGTTCGCTCTCGTCGGAGACTAGCGGCCCATTCCGCTCCAGTCAGCGAGAACAGACGAAAAGTCCTGGTCAGACTCGCTCGACTCAGACATTTACGGACAAAGTAACTGGGTTATTCGGCCACGGCACGCACTTCCTCAGCCATTCGGGACGCGGCCTCGACCAGCGACGCGGCGTCCGGGCCGTGCCGGAGCACCCCCCTGCTGACGCTCGGAACGACGTTCCGGACCGCCGGGCCGAAGACCGCCGGAAGATCGGCGGGGGTCGCGCCCTGGGCGCCGATGCCCGGGGCCAGCAGCGGCCCGTCGATCGCCAGATCGGCGCCCGCCTCCCCGGCCGCCCCGCCCAGCGTCGCCCCGACGACCGCGCCGTAGGAGCCGAGGCGGCCCCCGGCGGCCTCGGCGGCGTTCTCGGCCTTGAGCGAGGCCAGCACCGAGGCGGCGACGGTCGTCCCGTCGGGCCGGACCGCGTGCTGCACCTCGGCGCCCTCCGGGTTGGAGGTCAGGGCCAGGACGAAGACGCCCGCCCCGGCGGCCCGCGCCGCGTCCAGCGCCGGGCGCAGCGAGCCGAAGCCGAGGTAGGGGCTGACGGTGACCGCGTCGGAGAACAGCGGGCCGGAGGGGTCCAGGTAGGCGGAGGCGTACGCGGCCATGGTCGACCCGATGTCGCCGCGCTTGGCGTCCATCAGCACCAGCGCCCCGGCGGCGCGGGCGTCGGCGACGGCCCGCTCCAGCACCGCGACGCCCCGGGAGCCGAACCGCTCGTAGAAGGCCGACTGCGGCTTGAGGACGGCGACCCGCTCGGCGAGGGCGTCCACGACGGTCCGGGTGAACCGCTCCAGACCGGCCACGTCGTCGCCCAGGCCCCAGTCGGCGAGGAGGGAGGCGTGCGGGTCGATGCCGACGCACAGGGGGCCCCGGGCGTCCATGGCGGCGCGCAGGCGGGCGCCGAAGGGGGTCGTCATGCGTTCTCCTTGTGGGCGTCCGCCCCCACCGCCTCGGCGAGGGTGGCGTACGGGCTCGCGGCCAGGCGGGCGGCCAGGCCGCGGTGGATCTCACGGCACCAGAACGGGCCCCGGTAGATGAAGCCGCTGTAGCCCTGCACCAGCGTGGCACCGGCCAGGATCCGCTCCCACACGTCGTCCGCGGTCTCGATCCCGCCGACCCCGACCAGAGTCAGCCGGTCCCCCACTCGGGCGTACAGGCGGCGCAGCACCTCAAGGGAGCGCGCCTTCAGCGGGGCGCCGGACAGACCGCCGGTCTCGGCGGTGAGCCGGGAGGGGGACGCCAGGCCGAGGCCGTCCCGTGCGATGGTCGTGTTGGTGGCGATGACGCCGTCCAGGCCGAGCTCGACCGCGAGATCGGCGACCGCGTCCACGTCCTCGTCGGCGAGGTCCGGCGCGATTTTGACCAGAAGTGGCACCCGGCGGCCGGTGACCGTACGGTCGGCGGCCTCGCGGACCGCGGTCAGCAGCGGCTTCAGCTGGTCCACGGCCTGGAGATTCCGCAGTCCGGGGGTATTGGGCGAGGAGACGTTGACGACGAGGTAGTCGGCGTGGGGGGCGAGCCGCTCGGTGGAGGTCACGTAGTCGGCGACGGCCTCCCCCTCCGGGACGACCTTGGTCTTGCCGATGTTGACGCCGACCGCCGTGCGGAAGACCGGGCGGCGGGCCGCGAGCCGGGCCGCGACCGCCGCCGAGCCCTCGTTGTTGAAGCCCATCCGGTTGATCAGGCCGCGGTCGGCGACCAGCCGGAAGAGCCGCCGCTTGGGGTTGCCGGGCTGCGGCTGGGCGGTGACCGTGCCGATCTCGACATGGTCGAAGCCCAGCATGGCCATGCCGTCGATCCCGGTGGCGTTCTTGTCGAAGCCGGCGGCGAGCCCGAAGGGCCCGTGCATCCGCAGGCCGAGCGCCTCGGTGCGCAGCGCCGTGTGGCGGGGGGCGAGGACGGCGGCGGCGAAGGTGCGCAGGACCGGAGTGCGGGCGGCCAGCCGGATCCAGGAGAAGGCCAGGTGGTGGGCCTTCTCCGGGTCCATTCGCCGGAAGATCAGGTGGAACAGGAGCGGGTACATGCGGGGGCTTTCGGATCGCGGGGGACGGGCCGGGGGGGAGGGAGGCGGGCGGGCTGCCGTGGGGGCGGGCTCATGAAGAGGGGGACACCGGCCGGTGTCCCCCTCCCCCGCCTCACTCCTCGCGGGCGGCGGTCAGATGGTCCGCGTGTTCCTGGAGCGACCGGACGCCGACCGCGCCCCGGCCCAGCGCCTCGATGCCCTGTACGGCGGCCGCGAGCGCCTGGACGGTGGTCAGGCACGGGACGCCGCGGGCGACGGCCGCCGTACGGATGTCATAGCCGTCCAGCCGGCTGCCGGTGCCGTACGGGGTGTTGACGATCAGGTCGACCTCGCCCTCGTGGATCAGCTGGACGATGGTCTTCTCACCATTCGGGCCCTCGCCCTCGCTGTGCTTGCGGACCACGGTGGCGTTGATGCCGTTGCGCTTGAGCACGTCCGCCGTGCCCGAGGTGGCCAGCAGCTCGAAGCCGAGGCCGACCAGCTCCCGGGCGGGGAAGATCATCGAGCGCTTGTCGCGGTTGGCGACGGAGACGAACGCACGCCCCTTGGACGGCAGCGCGCCGTACGCCCCGGCCTGCGACTTGGCGTAGGCCGCGCCGAAGACCGAGTCGATGCCCATGACCTCCCCGGTGGAGCGCATCTCCGGGCCGAGGACGGTGTCCACCCCGCGCCCGGAGGCGTCCCGGAACCGGCTCCACGGCATCACGGCCTCCTTGACGGAGATCGGCGCGTCCAGCGGCAGCGTGCCGCCGTCGCCGCTGGAGGGCAGCAGCCCCTCGGCGCGCAGCTCGGCGATGGTGGCGCCCAGCGAGATCCGGGCGGCGGCCTTGGCCAGCGGTACGGCGGTGGCCTTGGAGGTGAAGGGGACGGTACGGGAGGCGCGCGGGTTCGCCTCCAGTACGTAGAGGATGTCCCCGGCCAGCGCGAACTGGATGTTGATCAGTCCGCGGACGCCCACCCCGCGGGCGATGGCCTCGGTCGAGGCGCGCAGCCGCTTGATGTCGAAGCCGCCGAGGGTGATCGGGGGCAGGGCGCAGGCCGAGTCGCCCGAGTGGATCCCGGCCTCCTCGATGTGCTCCATGACACCGCCGAGGTAGAGATCCTGGCCGTCGTAGAGCGCGTCCACGTCGATCTCTATGGCGTCGTCGAGGAAGCGGTCGATGAGCACGGGGTGCTCGGAGATCAGCCCGGCGTGCCGCTCCAGGTACGCGGCGAGCGAGGGCTCGTCGTAGACGATCTCCATCCCGCGGCCGCCCAGGACGTACGAGGGGCGGACCATGACCGGGTAGCCGATCTCGGCCGCGATGCCCTTGGCCTGGTCGAAGGAGAAGGCGGTGCCGTACTTGGGCGCGGGCAGCCCGGCCTCGGTCAGCACCCGGCCGAAGGCGCCGCGCTCCTCGGCGAGGTTGATCGCCTCGGGCGAGGTGCCGACGATCGGCACTCCGTTGTCCTTGAGCGCCTGGGCCAGGCCCAGCGGGGTCTGGCCGCCGAGCTGGACGATGACGCCCGCGACCGGTCCGGCCTGCGTCTCCGCGTGGACGATCTCCAGCACGTCCTCCAGGGTGAGCGGCTCGAAGTAGAGCCGGTCGGAGGTGTCGTAGTCGGTGGAGACGGTCTCCGGGTTGCAGTTGACCATGACGGTCTCGTAGCCCGCGTCGTGCAGCGCGAAGGAGGCGTGGACGCAGGAGTAGTCGAACTCGATGCCCTGGCCGATGCGGTTGGGGCCCGAGCCGAGGATGATCACCGCGGGGGTCTGCCGCGGGGCGACCTCGGACTCCTCGTCGTAGGAGGAGTAGAAGTACGGGGTCCTGGCGGCGAACTCGGCGGCGCAGGTGTCGACCGTCTTGTAGACGGGGCGGATGCCCAGCGCGTGCCGCACCTCGCGGACCACGTCCTCGCGCAGCGAGCGGATACCGGCGATCTGGGCGTCGGAGAAGCCGTGCCGCTTGGCCTCGGCGAGCAGCTCGGGGTGGAGCTTGTCGGCGGCGGCGAGGTCGTCCGCGATCTCCTTGATCAGGAAGAGCTGGTCCACGAACCACGGGTCGATCCGGGTGGCGTCGAAGACCTCCTGGGGGGTGGCCCCGGCGCGGATCGCCAGCATCACGGTGTTGATCCGGCCGTCGGTCGGGGCGGTGGCCGCCTCCAGCAGTGCGGCCTTGTCGCCGGGGTCCCCGGTGAAGTCGAACTGGCTGCCCTTCTTCTCCAGCGAGCGCAGCGCCTTCTGGAGCGCCTCGGTGAAGTTGCGGCCGATGGCCATGGCCTCGCCGACCGACTTCATGGTGGTGGTCAGCCGGGCGTCGGCGGCCGGGAACTTCTCGAAGGCGAAGCGCGGCACCTTGACCACGACGTAGTCGAGCGTGGGCTCGAAGGACGCCGGGGTCTCCTGCGTGATGTCGTTGGGGATCTCGTCCAGCGTGTAGCCGACGGCCAGCTTGGCCGCGATCTTCGCGATGGGGAAGCCGGTGGCCTTGGAGGCGAGCGCCGAGGAGCGGGAGACGCGCGGGTTCATCTCGATGACGATGACCCGGCCGTCCTCGGGGTTGACCGCGAACTGGATGTTGCAGCCGCCGGTGTCGACGCCGACCTCGCGGATGACGGCGATGCCGATGTCCCGCAGGATCTGGTACTCGCGGTCGGTGAGCGTCATCGCCGGGGCGACGGTGATCGAGTCACCGGTGTGCACGCCCATGGGGTCGAAGTTCTCGATGGAGCAGACGACCACGACGTTGTCGCGCTTGTCGCGCATCAGCTCCAGCTCGTACTCCTTCCAGCCGAGGATGGACTCCTCCAGGAGCACCTCGGTGGTCGGCGAGAGGGTCAGGCCCTGGCCGGCGATACGGCGCAGCTCGTCCTCGTCGTGGGCGAAGCCGGAGCCCGCGCCGCCCATGGTGAAGGAGGGGCGGACCACGACGGGGTAGCCGCCGAGCTGCTCGACGCCCGCGAGCACGTCGTCCATGGAGTGGCAGATGACCGAGCGGGCGGACTCACCGTGGCCGATCTTGGCGCGGACGGCCTCGACGACCTCCTTGAACTGGTCGCGGTCCTCGCCCTTGTGGATCGCCTGGACGTTGGCGCCGATCAGCTCGACGCCGTACTCCTCGAGGGTGCCCGCCTCGTGCAGGGAGATCGCGGTGTTGAGCGCGGTCTGGCCGCCGAGGGTGGGCAGCAGCGCGTCGGGGCGCTCCTTGGCGATGATCTTCTCGACGTACTCCGGAGTGATCGGCTCGACGTAGGTGGCGTCGGCGATCTCCGGGTCGGTCATGATCGTGGCCGGGTTGGAGTTGACCAGGATGACCCGCAGGCCCTCGGACTTCAGGACCCGGCACGCCTGGGTGCCGGAGTAGTCGAACTCGGCGGCCTGGCCGATGACGATCGGGCCGGAGCCGATGACCAGAACGGACTGGATGTCGGTGCGCTTAGGCACGCTGGCCCTCCATCAGGGACACGAAGCGGTCGAACAGGTACGCGGCGTCATGCGGACCGGCGGCCGCCTCGGGGTGGTACTGGACGCTGAACGCGGGGCGGTCGAGCAGCCGCAGCCCCTCGACCACGTTGTCGTTGAGGCAGACGTGGGAGACCTCGGCGCGGCCGTAGGGGGTGTCGGACGGCGCGTCGAGCGGGGCGTCCACGGCGAAGCCGTGGTTGTGGGCGGTGATCTCCACCTTGCCGGTGGTGCGGTCCTGCACCGGCTGGTTGATCCCGCGGTGCCCGTACTTGAGCTTGTAGGTGCCGAAGCCGAGCGCCCGGCCGAGGATCTGGTTGCCGAAGCAGATGCCGAACAGCGGCGTGGAGCGCTCCAGCACGGCCCGCATCAGCGAGACGGGGTGGTCGGCGGTGGCCGGGTCGCCCGGGCCGTTGGAGAAGAACACCCCGTCCGGACCGACCGCGTAGACGTCCTCGACCGTCGCGGTCGCGGGCAGCACGTGCACCTCGATGCCGCGCTCGGCCATCCGGTACGGGGTCATGCCCTTGATGCCCAGGTCGATCGCGGCGACGGTGAACTTCCTGGTCCCGATCGCGGGGACGACGTACGCCTCGGCGGTGGCCACCTCGCCGCTGAGGTCGGCGCCCTTCATCTGCGGGACGGCCCGCACCCTGGCCAGCAGCGCGGCCTCGTCCCCGAGCGCCTCACCGGAGAAGATGCCGACGCGCATGGCGCCGCGCTCGCGCAGGTGGCGGGTGAGGGCGCGGGTGTCGATCCCGCTGATGCCGACCACGCCCTGGGCGGTCAGCTCCTCGTCCAGCGAGCGACGGGAGCGCCAGTTGGAGGGCGTACGGGCCGGGTCGCGCACCACATAGCCGGAGACCCAGATCCGCTGCGACTCCGGGTCCTCGTCGTTGACGCCGGTGTTCCCGATGTGCGGGGCGGTCATCACGACGACCTGGCGGTGGTAGGAGGGGTCGGTCAGGGTCTCCTGGTAGCCGGTCATCCCGGTGGAGAACACGGCCTCGCCGAAGGTCTCCCCCACGGCCCCGTAGGCCCGGCCGCGGAAGGTGCGGCCGTCCTCCAGGACGAGTACGGCGGGGGCGCTGGCCCCCCGGGTGGAGGTCGTCATCGTGCGGCGCCTTCCGTCTGGTTGCTGGGGTTGCTTGCGTTGCTCGGGTCGCTCGGGCCGCTGGGGCTCAGCGCGGTGACGGCGTCGACCCAGGCGGGGTGCTCGGCGGCGTGGTCGGAGCGGAAACCGGAGTCGATCAGCCGCTCGCCCAGCTGCCAGGTGATCACCAGCAGCCCGCCCTCGGCGAGGACCTTGCCGGCGATGCCCTTGTCCAGCCGGGCGCCGCGCAGCGCGGCGGCCGGGATGAAGAAGTCCCGGGCGCCCGGCCGTACGACACCCACGCCCAGGTCGGTGAGGGTGAGCTCGACCCGGCTGCGGGTGCCCAGGCCGTGGGCGACGATCCGGTCCAGCCACTGTCCGGCGGTCGTGGAGCCGTGGTAGCGGCCGCTGAGCGCGAGGCGGGCCGCACCGGGCTCGCCGGGGGCGGAGGGCAGCTCGGGGAGGTCGCCCTGGAGGGTTCCGCGCCACTTCCAGCCCTCGCGCATCAGCCAGTAGACCAGCGCGATGACCAGCAGCAGCCCGGCGACCCAGCCGATCCGGGCGGCCCAGTCCGTCACTTCCTGCGATTTCTGTTCGGCCGCCAGGCCCGCGTATCCCGCGAGGCCCGCCACCGGATGACTCAGAGGTGTCACGCCAGCTTCCCGTCCACAACCGTCGCCCGCCCCCGCAGGAACGTGTACGTCACGCGGCCCGGCAGTTCGCGGCCCTCGTAGGGAGTGTTGCGGCTGCGGGAGGCGAAGCCCGCGGGGTTCACCACACCACGGTAAGCGGAGTCGAGCAGGGTGAGGTTGGCGGGCTCCCCGGGGGCGACGGGGCGGCCGTGGCCGGCCAGGCGGCCGATGGCCGAGGGCCGCACCGACATCCGGTCGGCGACGCCCGCCCAGTCCAGCAGCCCGGTGTCGACCATGGTGTGCTGGACCACGGACAGCGCCGTCTCCAGGCCCACCATGCCCATGGCCGCGGCGCCCCACTCGCAGTCCTTGTCCTCGTGCGGATGCGGGGCGTGGTCGGTGGCCACGCAGTCGATGGTGCCGTCGGCGAGCGCCTCACGCAGCGCCATCACATCGGCCTCGGTGCGCAGCGGCGGGTTCACCTTGTAGACCGGGTTGTAGGAGCGTACGAGCTCGTCGGTCAGCAGCAGATGGTGCGGGGTGACCTCGGCGGTGACGTTCCAGCCCTTGGACTTGGCCCAGCGGATGAGCTCGACCGAGCCCGCGGTGGACAGGTGGCAGATGTGCACCCGGGAGCCGACGTGCGCGGCGAGCAGCACATCACGGGCGATGATCGACTCCTCGGCGACGGCCGGCCAGCCGCCCAGGCCCAGCTCGGCGGAGACGACGCCCTCGTTCATCTGGGCGCCCTCGGTCAGCCGGGGCTCCTGGGCGTGCTGGGCGATGACGCCGCCGAACGCCTTCACGTACTCCAGCGCCCGACGCATGATCACCGCGTCGTCCACGCACTTGCCGTCGTCGGAGAAGACCCGCACCCCGGCGGCCGAGTCGTGCATCGCGCCCAGCTCGGCCAGCTTCTTGCCCTCCAGGCCGACGGTGACCGCGCCCACCGGCTGCACATCGCAGTAGCCGGACTCCTTGCCGAGCCGCCACACCTGCTCCACGACGCCCGCGGTGTCGGCCACGGGGAAGGTGTTGGCCATGGCGTGGACGGCGGTGAAACCGCCAGCGGCGGCGGCCTTGGTGCCGGTCAGGACCGTCTCGGAGTCCTCACGGCCGGGCTCGCGCAGATGGGTGTGGAGATCGACCAGGCCCGGCAGCAGGATCTGCCCGGTGACGTCGATCACGGTGGCGCCGGCCGCGTCCAGCCCGGAGCCGACCGCGGCGATGCGCTCCCCCTCGATCAGCACGTCCCGCGGCTCGCCGCCGAGCACCTTCGCGCCGCGCAGCAGCGTCTTGTCCGTGTCGCTCATGGTCACTTGCTCTCCTCGGTGCGGTCGGCGGCGACGGCGGATTCGTTCCCGCCGAGCAGCAGGTACAGGACGGCCATGCGGATCGAGACGCCGTTGGCCACCTGCTCGACGGCGGTGCAGCGGTCGGAGTCCGCGACCTCCGCGGTGATCTCCATACCGCGGTTCATGGGGCCGGGGTGCATCACGATGGCGTGCTCCGGCATCCGCGCCATGCGGTCGCCGTCCAGGCCGTAGCGGCGGGCGTACTCCCGCTCGGTGGGGAAGAAGGCGGCGTTCATGCGCTCGCGCTGGACGCGCAGCATCATCACGGCGTCGGTTTTGCCGATCACCGCGTCCAGGTCGTAGCTGATCTCGCAGGGCCAGCTCTCCACGCCGAAGGGGACCAGCGTCGGCGGGGCGACCAGGGTGACCTCGGCGCCCAGGGTGGCCAGCAGATGGACGTTGGAGCGGGCCACCCGGCTGTGCAGGACGTCGCCGACGATGGTGATCCGGCGCCCGGCCAGGTCCTGTCCGACGCCGGGGCCCTCCCCGCTCAGGTGGCGGCGCATGGTGAAGGCGTCGAGCAGCGCCTGGGTGGGGTGCTCATGGGTGCCGTCGCCCGCGTTGACCACGGCGCCGTTGATCCAGCCGGAGGTGGCGAGCCGGTGCGGGGCGCCGGAGGCGTGGTGGCGGATGACGACGGCGTCGGCGCCCATCGCCTCCAGGGTGAGCGCGGTGTCCTTGAGGGACTCGCCCTTGGAGACCGAGGAGCCCTTGGCGGAGAAGTTGATCACATCGGCGGACAGCCGCTTGGCGGCCGCCTCGAAGGAGATGCGGGTGCGGGTGGAGTCCTCGAAGAAGAGGTTGACGACGGTACGGCCGCGCAGGGTCGGCAGTTTCTTGATCGGCCGGTCGGCGAGCCGGGCCAGTTCCTCGGCGGTGTCGAGGATCAGGACGGCGTCATCGCGCGAGAGGTCGGCGGCCGAGATGAGGTGGCGCTTCATCCGGTTGCTCCGTGGGTGAGGGAGATGAGCGGGCGTGCGGGCGGGCAGGCGCGCGGGCCGGTGTCCTGGCGGGCACCGGTGGTCCGTCGGGCGGGTTCCCTTCGGTCGCCGGGCGGCACCCGCCGTCGGTGCGGGGCGCTACTTCCCGTCCGCGGGGGTGGTCCCGCGCAGCCCGAGGAGCACGCTGTCGCGGCCGTCCTCCTCGGTGAGCTGGACCTTGACCGTCTCCCGCAGCGACGTGGGGAGGTTCTTGCCGACGTAGTCGGCGCGGATCGGCAGTTCACGGTGGCCGCGGTCGACGAGGACCGCGAGCTGGACGGCGCGCGGCCGACCGATGTCACCGAGGGCGTCGAGCGCGGCGCGGATGGTGCGGCCGGAGAAGAGCACGTCGTCCACCAGGACCACCAGGCGGCCGTCGATGCCGTCGTCGGGGATCTCGGTGCGGGCGAGCGCGCGGGCCGGGCGCAGCCTCAGATCGTCGCGGTACATCGTGATGTCGAGCGAGCCGACCGGGATCCGGCCGGGCTTGTCGGTGATCTCTTCGAGCCGGGCGGCCAGCCGCCGGGCGAGAAAGACACCGCGGGTGGGAATGCCGAGCAGCACCACGTCGTCGGCGCCCTTGGCGCGTTCCACGATCTCGTGGGCGATGCGGGTCAGAACGCGGGCGATATCCGGTGCTTCCAGCACGGAGCGCGCGGCGTCCGAGGTATGTGCGTCCATACGAAACGGACCTCCTTCTCCGCCTCACGGGACGGACCTTAAAGGACGGTCGGATTTGCGCCATTCACACTAGCAGGGATAGGGAGTGCCCCCGTCAACGCCCCTGGCGGGAGCCCCTCCGCTCCGTTCGGCTTGACGAATGGAAATTACGCTGCGTAACCTCACAGTGAGTGACCAGCCGCGCGGCACAGCCGCACGTCGATACAGCGTCCGGGGAGCTTTATGTCCAGCGAATACGCCAAACAGCTCGGGGCCAAGCTCCGCGCCATCCGCACCCAGCAGGGCCTCTCCCTCCACGGTGTCGAGGAGAAGTCCCAGGGCCGCTGGAAGGCCGTGGTGGTGGGATCGTACGAGCGCGGTGACCGTGCCGTGACCGTGCAGCGTCTCGCCGAGCTGGCCGACTTCTACGGCGTCCCGGTGCAGGAGCTGCTTCCGGGCACGAGCCCGGCCGGGGCGGCGGAGCCGCCGCCGAAGCTGGTACTGGACCTTGAGCGGCTGGCCCATGTGCCGGTCGAGAAGGCGGGACCGCTGCAGCGGTACGCCGCGACGATCCAGAGCCAGCGTGGTGACTACAACGGCAAGGTGCTCTCGATCCGCCAGGACGATCTGCGCACCCTCGCCGTCATCTACGACCAGTCGCCGTCCGTGCTGACCGAGCAGTTGATCAGCTGGGGCGTGCTGGGCGCCGACGCCCGCCGCGCGGTCCAGCACGAAGACGTCTGAGTCCTCTTCTCCCCCGCCACCAGCAGAAACGTGCCGCCGGGGGCGGTGGGGCCCTTCCGGGTCCGCCACCGCCCCCGGCGGCTTTGTCGTCATGACGCGCCCGTAGGCGTCCGTTTGTCCGGCCTTGATGGTCCGGCGCGCTATGCCTGGCGCTCCTGATCGCGACGCAGACTCGGCTTCAGCTCCTTGATACGGCCCAGCAGGCCGTTGACGAAGGCCGGCGAGTCATCGGTGGAGAACTCCTTGGCGAGCTGCACCGCCTCGTCGATCACCACCGCGTCCGGGGTCGCGTCCTCCCACACCAGCTCATAGGCGCCCAGCCGCAGGATGTTCCGGTCGACGACCGGCATCCGGTCCAGCGTCCAGCCCACCGCGTAGGTGCCGATCAGCTCGTCGATCCGGTCGATGTGCTGGGCATATCCCTCGACGAGCTGCATCGTGTATTCGCTGACCGGCGGCTGCCGGTCGTCGGTCCGGGCGTGCCGGATCCAGTCCGCGAGCACTGTCTGCACGGAGCTGCCGCGCTGATCGGACTCGAAGAGGATCTGGAAGGCACGCTTTCGGGCCTTGTTGCGGGCAGCCACGGCTAGTTGTTCACCCGACCGAGGTACTCACCGGAGCGGGTGTCAACCTTGATCTTCTCACCGGTGGTGATGAACAGCGGCACGCCGATCTCATAGCCGGTCTCGAGCTTGGCGGGCTTGGTGCCACCGGTGGAGCGGTCACCCTGGACGCCCGGCTCGGTGTACTCGACCACGAGCTCGACGGCCGCGGGCAGCTCGACGTAGAGCGGGTTGCCCTCGTACATCGCCACGACGGCCTCGAACCCCTCGAGCAGGTAGCGGGCGTTGTCGCCGACGACCTCGGGGGTGATGTAGATCTGGTCGAAGGTGTCCATGTCCATGAACACAAAGCTCTCGCCGTCCTTGTACGAGAACTGCATGCCGCGCTTGTCGACATTGGCCGTCTCGACCTTCACACCGGCGTTGAAGGTCTTGTCGACCACCTTGCCGGACAGCACGTTCTTGAGCTTGGTGCGCACGAAAGCAGGGCCCTTGCCGGGCTTGACGTGCTGGAACTCGACGACGGACCACAGCTGGCCGCCTTCGAGCTTGAGCACCATGCCGTTCTTGAGGTCGTTCGTGGATGCCACGGTTGCGGGATCTCCTGGACTGCAGCTGGCGGAGACCAGAGCGCTGCGCCGCTCTCCCGGCCGGAAGCCGGGACGGAGGCCGTAGCCGAGCCGCGGCCGAAGCCTAGAGCGCGAGCAGCTCTTTGGTCGTGATGGTGAGTAGCTCGGGTCCGCCGTCCGCCTCGGGGCGGACGACGAGCGTGTCATCGATCCGGACACCGCCCCGGCCCGGGAGGTGGACCCCCGGCTCGACGGTGACCGGCACACAAGCGTCCAGTTTACCCATGGCGGACGGGCTGAGCCGAGGGTCCTCGTCGATTTCCAGGCCCACCCCGTGTCCCGTGCGGGGTTCCAGCACGTCTCCGTAGCCCGCCGCGTCCAGCACCTGACGGGTCACCCGGTCCACGTCCCGGCACGCCCGGCCCGGCAGCAGCGCCTCCCGCCCCGCCCGCTGAGCGGCGAAGACGACGTCGTACAGCTCGACCTGCCAGTCCGCGGGCGAGGGCCCGACGACGAAGGTACGGCCCACCTGGCAGCGGTAGCCGCGGTAGTCGGCGCCGAGGCGGATGGTGAGGAAGTCGCCCTCCTCGACCCGCCGGTCGGTGGGCAGATGGCCGGGGCGCCCCGCGTTGGGCCCCGCCGCGACGACGGTG
This sequence comes from Streptomyces hygroscopicus subsp. hygroscopicus, assembly GCF_001553455.1. GTDB lineage: Bacteria > Actinomycetota > Actinomycetes > Streptomycetales > Streptomycetaceae > Streptomyces > Streptomyces hygroscopicus. The sequence goes on along the minus strand of NZ_BBOX01000026.1, from coordinate 21,654 downwards.
GGGAAGGCCGGGCCGTCCGCGCCGTGGTCCACCAGCCGGCGCTCCAGCTCCAGCGCCAGATGACGCTCGGTGCGGCCCACCAGGATCGACTCCAGCAGCTCGCCGAGCGCCTGATCGGCGAGCTCCCCGGCGATCCGCATACAGGAGATCTCCTCGTCGTCCTTGACGATCCGCAACTGCTCCACGGCCCGGCCCAGATCGGCCAGCCGGATCCGGGGCGCGGCGGCGCCCAGCGCCCGATGGCGGGCGACGGTCAGATCGTGCTCCTCGACGGCCAGCGACTCGGCGCCGTCCGCGGCGGCCAGATCGGCCGCGGCCGCCGCCGGATCGCCCTCCGCACCGGGCAGCACCAGCAGCCGCGGCTCCTCCGCACGCGGTGGGGCGGACGGGAGCGGCGGGACGGAGGGGACCTCGGCGGCCACCAGCACGTCCTGGACGGGGCCGAGCAGCAGCACCGCGCCGGGCGGCACGGCGCCGCACAGATAGCGCACATTGGCGGGCCGGGACACCAGCGCCGCCGCGCTCCCGGCCGCGGTGCACTGATCGTGCAGACGGGCACGTCGGGCCGCGTACACCTCGGACATGGTCCCGAGCGTACGCACGCCCGGCGGCAACGGCCCCTCCAGTGGCTCCGGCGAGTGAGCCGGCGGGCGTGTCGCCGTCCACGGGCCGCCCCGGCGAGTGAGCCGGAGGGGCGCGTACAGGGGGCAACAGTCATGCCGGGCCCGGAGGCCGGCGGCCCCGTCCCGGCGGCAGCCGCCAGGAGGCTCAAGCGCCCCGGAGGCGGACCGGGCCTGGAATCAAGGCGGCTACCAGCTGGGCGGGCTCGCGATGGAGCGGGTGACCACCTCGTCGAGCATGCGGGCCGTGGTCTCCACGTCGTAGGTGGAGTTGTCGATGATCGGCAGGCCGGAGCCGTACCACCCCGCCATCCGGCCGTGGATCCGCGCCACCTCCTCGTCGCTGAGGCGGCGGTTGCCGGTGCGGGCCGCGTTCCGCTCCAGCACGATCTCCAGGCCCGGCAGGACCACCACCGGCAGCAGACCGGGGCCCACATGGCGCTTCCAGCCGCCGAGGCCGACCACCGGGCGGTCGGGGAAGACGGCGTCGTCGAGGATGCAGGAGATGCCGTTGGCCAGGAAGTTACGGGCGGCGAAGCCGCAGGTGCGGCGGGCGAGACGGTACTGCGCCTCGGAGTGCTCGTTCCACCCCGACTGGGGGTTGGCGAAGCCGGAGCGGACCCACTCCCGCACATCGTCCAGGCTGATGTGCGCGGTCGGCACCCGGCGGCGGTCGGCCCAGTAGCGCGCGACCGTGGTCTTGCCCGCCCCGGCCGGCCCGATCAGCAGCACCGCCACCGCCGCCTGCGAGGCGTCGGCGACCGACGGGTCCGCCGGCGGGTGCGGCAGCGGCACCGGGCCGCCGGGCGGCAGCTGGACATGGCCGGTGGTGCTCACCGTCTCCAGCGGCGCCCCGGGGGGCGCCTGCGGAGCCGGCGGAGGCGACACCGGATGCTGCGCGGGCGGTGCGGGATGTCCCGGCATGGGGGGCGCGGGCGGTGCGGGGGGATGCGGCCCGGGTCCCGGGTGATGGCTCGCACTCGCGCCCTGGGCCCAGCCCGCGCCCTGCGGTCCGGGGACCGGCCCCGGCTGGTGGGGCGGCGGCAGCGGAGCTCCCACTGCATGCTGCATCCGGTGGCACTCCGTCTCGTACAGGCGGTTCTCGTCCGGCAACTGTCGTGTGCTGATACGGCGGTGAGGCCGCTTCTACCGAACGGTACCTGCCCGGACCGCCGCTGTGTGAACGCCCCACGAACCCGCCGCGTGCCCGCCGTCCCCGGCCGGCCAGGCATGTCGTCCCGCATGGCCGGTAACCGCAAGGGGCCGGGGGGTGTTCGAAAGCCCGCGGCGGGACCGCGGGCTTTCGAGGGCGATGACGAAGTTGTGACGTACCGATGACGGAAAACGCCGGAAACGACAGAAAACGCCGGAGAACGCCGGAGAAGGACGCAGAACGACGGACCGGAGCCGGGTCAGCGGGAGATCTCGGCGTACGCGGCGAGCAGCACCGCCGGGTCCGGGCCCTCCAGGACGGTGGGCTTGGCCAGGCCGTCCAGGACGATGAAGCGCAGCAGGTCGCCCCGGGACTTCTTGTCGACCTTCATGGTCTCCAGCAGCTTGGGCCACTGGTCGCCGCGGTAGGTGAGCGGCAGCCCCACGGACTCCAGCACGGCGCGGTGCCGGTCGGCCGTGGCGTCGTCCAGGCGGCCCGCGAGGCGGCCCAGTTCGGCGGCGAAGACCAGGCCCACGGAGACGGCCGCGCCATGGCGCCAGTTGTAGCGCTCGTTCTTCTCGATGGCGTGGGCGAGCGTATGCCCGTAGTTGAGGATCTCCCGCGGCCCGGACTCCTTGAGGTCGCTGGAGACGACCTCGGCCTTGACCCGGATGGAGCGCTCGATGAGCTCGGCGGTGTGCGGGCCGGCGGGCGTGCGGGCGGCGGCCGGGTCCCGCTCGATCAGCTCCAGGATCTCCGGGTCGGCGATGAAGCCCGCCTTGATGATCTCGGCGAGCCCGCTGACGTAGTCGTTGACCGGCAGCGACTCCAGCGCGGCCAGGTCGCACAGCACCCCGGCCGGCGGGTGGAAGGCGCCGACGAGGTTCTTGCCCTCCGCGGTGTTGATCCCGGTCTTGCCGCCGACGGCGGCGTCGACCATGGCCAGCACGGTGGTGGGGACGGCGATCCAGCGCACTCCGCGCAGCCAGGTCGCGGCGACGAACCCGGCCAGGTCGGTGGTCGCGCCGCCGCCGACGCCGACGATCACGTCGGTGCGGGTGAAGCCGGTCTGGCCGAGCGCCTTCCAGCAGTACGCGGCGACCTCGGCGGTCTTGGCCTCCTCCGCGTTGGGCAGCTGGATCGCGATGGCCTCATACCCCTGCTCGGCGAGGTCCTGGCGGATGGCCTCACCGGTCTCGGCCAGCGCCTCGGGGTGCAGGACGGCCACGCGCTGGACGGGGCCGCGGCGCGCGGCGGCACCGCCCCGGGCGGTGCCGGGGGACGGACGGGCGGGCGCGCCGATCAGCCCGGGAAGCTCGCCGAGCAGCTGCCGGCCGACCAGCACCTCGTACGGCGCGCTGCCCGCGGTGCCTCCGACCTGGATGCGGGTGGGGGTATCGGACACGGGCGGGGTCATGCGTTCTTCAGCTCCAGTGCGTCCAGGACGGCGTCGGCGACGTCCTCGGGGGTGCGGTCCTCGGTCGACACCACGGCGCGGGCGACCTCGGTGTACAGCGGGCGGCGCTGCTCCATCAGCTCACGCCAGCGCTGGCGCGGGTTGACCGCGAGCAGCGGGCGCGGGGCGTCCAGCCCGGTGCGCTTGACCGCCTCGTGGACCCCCATCTCCAGGAAGACGACGGGAAGCCCGGCGATCAGTGCCCGGGTGCGCTCGTCCAGGATCGCGCCGCCGCCCAGGGCCAGTACGCCCGGGTGCTCGGCGACGGCGGTCCGTACGGCCTCCCGCTCCAGCTCGCGGAAGTGCGGCTCGCCCTCGTCGATGAAGATCTCCGAGATCTCCTTGCCCGCGGTCGCGACGATGTCGATGTCGGTGTCGCGGAACGTGGTGCCGAGCCGCTCCGCGAGCACCTGCCCGACGGTGGTCTTGCCGACCCCCATGGGTCCGACCAGCACCACGGCGGGACCGTTCGGCCCGCTCACCGGATGGCCAGGTGGTCGAGGAAGCCCTTGACGTTGCGCCGCGTCTCGGCGACCGAGTCGCCGCCGAACTTCTCCGCGACCGCGTCGGCCAGCACCAGCGCGACCATCGCCTCGGCGACGATCCCGGCGGCCGGGACGGCGCAGACGTCGGAGCGCTGGTGGTGGGCTTTGGTGGGCTCGCCGGTGGTCACGTCGACGGTGGCCAGCGCCCGCGGCACGGTCGCGATCGGCTTCATCGCGGCCCGGACGCGCAGCAGCTCGCCGGTGGTCAGCCCGCCCTCGGTGCCGCCGGAGCGGCCCGAGGCGCGCCGGATGCCGCCGTCCGCCGGGACGATCTCGTCATGGGCCTGGGAGCCGGGCACCCGCGCGAGGTCGAAGCCGTCGCCGACCTCGACGCCCTTGATGGCCTGGATGCCCATCAGCGCACCGGCCAGCCGCGCGTCGAGACGGCGGTCCCAGTGCACATGGGAGCCGAGGCCCACCGGCACGCCGTAGGCGAGCACCTCGACCACGCCGCCGAGCGTGTCGCCGTCCTTGTGGGCCTGGTCGATCTCGGCCACCATCGCCTTGCTCGCGTCGGCGTCCAGGCAGCGCACCGGGTCGGCGTCGAGCCTCTCGACGTCGGAGGGCTTGGGGTAGACGCCGTACGGCGCCTTCGCGGCGGCCAGCTCCACGACATGCGAGACGATCTCGATCCCGGCCGTCTCCTTGAGGTAGGAGCGGGCGACGGTGCCGAGGGCGACGCGGGCGGCGGTCTCCCGGGCGCTGGCGCGCTCCAGGATCGGCCGGGCCTCGTCGAAGCCGTACTTCTGCATCCCCGCGAGGTCGGCGTGACCGGGGCGGGGGCGGGTGAGCGGGGCGTTACGGGCCAGCCCCTGGAGGACCTCGGGGTCCACCGGATCGGCGGCCATGACCTGCTCCCACTTCGGCCACTCCGTGTTGCCCACCATGATCGCGACCGGGGAGCCGAGGGTCAGCCCGTGCCGTACGCCGCCGAGGAAGGTGACCTCGTCGCGCTCGAACTTCATCCGGGCGCCGCGGCCGTAGCCGAGCCGCCGTCGGGCCAGGGCGTCCGCCACCATGTCGGTGGTGATCGGCACCCCGGCGGGCAGCCCCTCCAGCGTCGCCACGAGTGCGGGGCCGTGCGACTCCCCCGCGGTCAGCCAGCGCAACCTGCTCAACGGTGCTCCCTCATGCGCGTCCCTCGACGTCGTGCGGCGCGGCCCGGTCCGCGCGACTCCGGCCCGCACCTTTCGATCCTCCCACGAGCGGGGGTCTTCCCGGTTGGTGGTCCATGGGGTGGACCGGTATCCGGAAGGCGAGGCGGGGGCGGGCCGGGCGGATGGCCGTCGAGAGGGTCAGCGGGCCGGTGAGGGGGTCAGCGGGCGGTCAGCGCCTCGCGCATCGCGGCCAGCGGCGCGGGGGCGCGGCCGGTCATCTGCTCGACCTGGAGCACCGCCTGGTGCACCAGGAGGTCCAGACCGCCGACGACCGAGCCGCCACGCGCCGACCAGGCGGCGGCGAGCGGGGTGGGCCAGGGCTCGTAGAGGACGTCGAAGAGCGCGCCGGGGCGGTCCGGTACGGCCGCGGCGAGCGCGTCGGTGGTGCCCGCGGGGGTGGTGGCGATCACCAGCGGCGCGCCGAGCGCCTCGGCCGCGTCGCCCCAGTCCGCCGTGCGCACCGCGACGCCCAGCCGCTCGCCCCACTGCCGCATCTCGGCGGCGCGGGCCGCGCTGCGCACATACGCGGTGACCTCGCCGTCGCAGATCCGGGAGAGCGCGGCCAGCGCGGAGGAGGCCGTGGCCCCGGCGCCCAGCACGGCGGCGCGCGCCACCCGCCCGACGCCGCGCTCCCGCAGCGCCGCCAGCATGCCCGGGATGTCGGTGTTGTCCCCACGCCTGCGGCCGTCGTCGCCGAAGACCACCGTGTTGACGGCCTCCACCGAGGCCGCGGTGTCGCTGATCTCGTCCAGCAGCGGGATGACGGCGCGCTTGAGCGGCATGGTCAGCGACAGCCCGGCCCAGGCCGGTCCCCCGTCCTCGCCGAGCCGCTTGAAGAAGTCCGGCAGCCCGGTCTCGTCCACCTCGAAGCGGTCGTACGTCCAGCCGGTCAGGCCCAGTTCGCGATACGCGGCGCGGTGCAGCACCGGTGACAGGGAGTGGGCGATCGGCGAGCCGAGCACCGCTGCTCTGCGGTTTTCCGACATCTTTCCTCAGCCGTTGTTCGTGCGCTGTCTATTGAACTTGTCGACCCACTTCTGGTGTTCCGCGTAGGTCTTGGTGAAGTGGCTCGTCTTGCCGTCGACCGACACGAAGTAATACCAGCCGTCGCTGGTCGGATTCATCGCGGCCTTCAGCGCGTCATGGCCGGGATTTCCGATCGGACCGGGCGGAAGGCCCTTGTAGAAGTAGGTGTTGTACGGGTTGTCGTATCCCTTGATCTCACTGATCGGGATGTCCAGCTTGCTCTGGTTCTTGATGTAGTTGTACGTGGAGTCGAATTCCAGCCTGCCCCAGGTCTCGGGGTTCGTGGGCTTGAGCCGGTTGTAGACGACCTCGGCCATCTTGCGGAAATCGTCGTGGGTGACGCCCTCCGCCTGGACCAGGCTGGCCACGGTGATCAGCTGGAACGGGCCGTCCAGGCCCAGGTCCTTCGCCTTGCTCTCCAGGTCCAGCTGGGCGTAGTTGCGGTTGGCCTCGGCGACCATCTTCCGCAGCACGTCCGCGGGCTTGGCGCCCTTGCCCACGCTGTAGCGGGACGGGAACAGGAACCCTTCCAGCGGATCCTTGATCTTGCTGTTGTCATCGGCCCAGGAGGGCAGCCCGAGGTTCTTGGCCTCCTTCTTGGCGATGTCCGCGGTGGTCCCCGCCTTGACGCCGGTCTTCTTGTCGATCGCCGCGTAGACGGCGGCGTCGCGCATGCCCTCGGTGACGATCAGGGCGTTGCTGCTGGTGGGGTCGAGCATCAGCTTGACCGCCGCCGCGCCGGACATCTCCTTGCGCAGGCTGTACGTGCCCGGCTGGACGAACTTGCCGCTGTCCTCCACGGCCTCGACAAAGGCGCCGCTGCTCTTGACGACACCCTTGTCGGCGAGGATCGAGCCGATCTCGGCGTTGCCGGAGCCGGGCGGCACCTCCACCTCGATCCGGCCGGTGCCCTCGCCGGAGTAGTCGGGGGCCGGGCCGAAGCGGGTCTGCCAGAAGTCGTAGGCGAAGTAGCCGCCTCCGCCGACCGCGCCCACCAGGACGACGGTCACGAAGAGGCAGGCCACGCCGCTGCGGCGCTTCTTGGGCTGTCTGCCCTTGCCCTTCTTGGCGGTGCGCCCGACGGGCTCGTCGTCGTCCGCCTCGTCCGCGTCCCGGCCGTCGCCGTCGAGGAAGAACGGGTGCTGCTCCTCCTCAGGCTCCTCGGCGGCCGGCTCCTCGGGGGCCTGACGCTGGCGCGGCACCTGGTGCTCCGCGGACACCACGGGCATCTGCTGCGTCCCCTGCACCTCATGGCCGTCCTGGGACCCGTGAGGGGGCTGCGGCGACTGCTGTTGCCCCTGGTAGCCGTCCTGGGCCGGATACGAGGCGCCCTGGCCGCCGTAGGGGTCGTGCGGGTCCGCGCCCGCGTACGAGCCGTCCTGGGCCGGGTAGGAACCGCCGTGGCCGGGGAACTGCTCCTGATGGTGCGGCTGGTGGGGGTAGCCGGCCTCCTGGCCGTCCCACTGGGGCTGCTGGTGCTGGTGCTGGTGCGGGTCCTGCGGATATCCGTGCGGATACTGCTGGTGCGCGTAGGGGTCCTGGGCGTACGGATCCTGGCCGTGGCCCTGGCCGTGGGCACCCTGCCCGTGGCCCTGGCCGTGGCCCTGGCCGTGGCCCTGACCGTGCGATCCCTGGCCGTACGGGTCCTGGTTGTACGGGTCCTGGCTGTACGGGTCCTGTGCGTAGGCGGCGTCCTGCGCATAGGGGTCTTGGGGGTAGGCACCCTGGGCGTAGGCGTCCTGGCCGGCCACCGTCTGGTGTCCGGTCCACTCCCGGTCGCCGTACAGCGGATCCTCGGGATGCCACGGTTGGGAGCCGGGTCCCCGGCCGTACTCAGTCATCGAACCCCTAGCGACGGAGGTGGCCGCCGCTCGGTGTGGTCGTGGCACAAGCGACGGCGGCCATGTCGCGCGGAACGTTACCGTATCGCGATCAGATGACCACTTCGACGGCTTCTCCCGGAGCCCGGCCGGAAACCCGCTCCGTCTCCAGCGCGCTCTGCAGGATCACCACGGCGGCCGCCTGGTCAACCACCGAACGGCCCTTCTTCGACGTCACCCCCGAGGCGCGCAGCCCCTGGGACGCTGTGACGGTGGTCATACGCTCGTCGACCAGCCGCACCGGCACCGGGGCGACCCGCCGCGCCAACTCCCGTGCGAAGGTGCGTACTTTGGCCGCTGCCGGGCCCTCGCGCCCGCTGAGCGAGCGCGGAAGGCCGACCACGACCTCGATGGGTTCGTACTCCTCGACGACGGCCACGAGCCGCTTGTGGGCGGCCGGGATGTCGCGGCCCGGCACCGTCTCCACGGGCGTGGCGAGGATCCCGTCGGGGTCGCACGAGGCGACCCCGATCCGGGCGTCCCCGACGTCGACGGCGATCCGCCTGCCGCGTCGCACGGCGATCAGGCCGCTTCCGTGACGAGCCGCTCGACGGCCTCGATGGCCTCGCCCACGGCGTCCGGGTTCTGCCCGCCGCCCTGGGCGACGTCCGGCTTGCCGCCGCCTCCGCCGCCGAGCGTCTTGGCGGCGGTGCGGACCAGGTCACCGGCCTTGAGACCGCGTTCGCGGGCGGCCTCGTTGGTGGCGATCACGGTCAGCGGACGGCCGCCGCCCACGGTGAAGAGGGCGACGACGGCCGGGCGGTCGCCCGGAATGCGCCCGCGCACGTCCAGGACGAGCTTGCGCAGATCGTCGGCCGAGGTGCCGTCCGGCACCTTGGCGGCGACCAGGGCCACGCCCCGGATGTCCTTGGCGCCCGCGGCGAGACCGGCGGCGGCCTGCAGCACCTTCTCGGCGCGGAACCGCTCGATCTCCTTCTCGGCTTCCTTGAGCCGGCCCAGCATGCCGGAGATCTTCTCCGGGAGCTCCTCGGGACGGCCCTTGACCAGGTCGGTGAGCTGGGAGACGACCGTGTGCTCACGGGCGAGGAAGTTGTACGCGTCCACGCCGACGAGGGCCTCGACCCGGCGCACGCCGGAGCCGATGGAGGACTCGCCGAGCAGCTTCACCAGACCCAGCTGGGCGGTGTTGTGCACATGCGTGCCACCGCACAGCTCCTTGGAGAAGTCGCCGATGGTCACCACGCGCACCCGGTCGCCGTACTTCTCGCCGAACTCGGCGATGGCGCCCTGCTTCTTGGCCTCGTCCATGCTCATCACCTCGGCGGTGACGTCGAGCTCGCGCGAGAGCACCTCGTTGATCTTCTGCTCGACGTCCATGAGCACCGTGCCGGGCACGGCGGTCGGCGAGCCGAAGTCGAAGCGGAAGCGGCCGGGCGAGTTCTCCGAACCGGCCTGGGCGGCGGTCGGGCCCAGGGCGTCGCGCAGCGCCTGGTGGGTGAGGTGGGTGGCGCTGTGGGCGCGGGCGATCGCGCGGCGGCGCTTGACGTCGATCCGGGCGTGCGCACCGGCGCCGACCGTCACCTCGCCGACCTGGACGACGCCCTTGTGCACGCTGACCCCGGGCACCGGCTGCTGGACGTCCCGGACCTCCACCACGGCGCCGGTGTCGAGCTTGATCCGGCCGGTGTCGGCGAGCTGACCGCCGCCCTCGGCGTAGAACGGGGTGCGGTCCAGGACGACCTCGACCTCGTCGCCCTCGGAGGCGGCGGGCGAGGACACCCCGTCGACCAGCAGACCGACGACGGTGGACTCGCCCTCGGTGTGGCTGTAGCCGGTGAACTCGGTGAGGCCGGAGCTGTCGGCCACCTCGCGGTAGGCGGACAGGTCGGCATGGCCGGTCTTCTTGGCCTTGGCGTCGGCCTTGGCGCGCTCCCGCTGCTCCTTCATCAGGCGGCGGAAGCCCTCCTCGTCCACCGAGAGGCCCTGTTCGGCGGCCATCTCGAGGGTGAGGTCGATCGGGAAGCCCCAGGTGTCGTGGAGCAGGAACGCCTTGTCGCCGGAGAGCACGCTGCCCCCGGCGGCCTTGGTGTCGGTGACGGCGGTGTCGAGGATGTTGGTGCCGGCCTTGAGCGTCTTGAGGAAGGCCGACTCCTCGGCGAGGGCGACGGTCTCGATGCGCTTGCGGTCGGTCAGCAGCTCCGGGTACTGCTGGCCCATCGTCTTGAGGACGACGTCCACCAGCTCGCCGACGACCGGCTCGGTGGCGCCCAGGATGCGCATGTTGCGGATGGCCCGGCGCATGATGCGGCGCAGTACGTAGCCGCGGCCCTCGTTGCCGGGGGTGACGCCGTCGCCGATGAGCATGACGGAGGTGCGCATGTGGTCGGCGACCACGCGCAGCGAGACGTCGGTGTCATGGGCGGCGCCGTAGGCGACGCCGGTCAGCTCGGTGGCCTTGTCCATGATCACGCGCAGCGTGTCGGTCTCGTACATGTTCTGCACGCCCTGCAGGATCATCGCGAGGCGTTCCAGGCCGAGGCCGGTGTCGATGTTCTTGCTGGGCAGTTCGCCGAGGATGGGGAAGTCCTCCTTGCCCTCGCCCGGCCCGCGCTCGTACTGCATGAAGACCAGGTTCCAGATCTCCACGTAGCGCTCGTCGTTGACGGCCGGGCCGCCCTCCTCGCCGAACTCCGGACCGCGGTCGTAGTTGATCTCGGAGCAGGGGCCGCAGGGGCCGGGGACGCCCATGGACCAGTAGTTCGGGCCCATGCCCAGGCGCTGGATGCGCTCCGCCGGAACGCCGATCACCTCGCGCCAGATGCGCTCGGCCTCGTCGTCCTGCTCGTAGACGGTGATCCACAGCCGCTCGGGGTCGAGGCCGTAGCCGCCCTCGTCCTGGGAGCTGGTCAGCAGCTCCCAGGCGTAACGGATGGCGCCTTCCTTGAAGTAGTCGCCGAACGAGAAGTTCCCGCACATCTGGAAGAAGGTGCCGTGGCGGGTGGTCTTGCCGACCTCTTCGATGTCCGGGGTGCGTACGCACTTCTGCACGCTGACGGCGCGGTCGAACGGCGGCTTGACCTCGCCGAGGAAGTACGGCTTGAAGGGCACCATGCCCGCGGGGACCAGCAGCAGCGTCGGGTCGTCCGCGATGAGCGACGCCGACGGCACGACGGTGTGCCCGCGCTCCTCGAAGAAGCGCAGCCAGCGGCGGCGGATTTCAGCCGACTCCATCAGTGGTCCTCATTTCCGGCTTTGTGGAGCTTGTAGGGGGAGGAAGTGCGGGTGAGCTGGGCCCGGCCGCGCTGGGCCGGAAGCTGTCTGCGGTCGTCCGGCGGCGGCGCGGTGAGCCCGAGCGCGTCCTTGAGCGCGGCCTCGCGGTCGGCCATGCCGTCCCGTACGTCGAGGGCGAAGACCTTGATCCGCCGGCCCGCCAGCACCGCGCGGTCGGCGGCCTGGGCCGCCAGGCTCTCCGGGGTGAGCTGGTTGAGCTTGCGGTTGACCTTGGTGGTGGCCCACACTCCGGCGGCGACGCCGGTGGTGAACCAGAATGTGCGGCGGAACATCCGGTCTGTCAGCCCTTCGATCCACGGTTGCGGCGGCCGCCCCGGCGGGCGGACGGCAGGGTCTTGCCGACGACGACGGTGCGCGCGGGCGCGGGCGCGTCCTCCGCCCGGCCCTTGCGGCCGATCGCCCGCCGGACGCCGTAGCCGAACGCGGCCACCTTGACCAGCGGTCCACCGAAGGCGGTGGAGACGGTCGAGGAGAGCGCGGAGGCGTTGGAGGTGACCTCTTGGACGTCCGCGGCGATCGAATCCACCCGGGCGAGCTGGGTGTTGGCCTCGCGCACCGTCGCGGACGCCTCGCTGAGCAGCGGCACCGCCTGGTCGGTGACCTCCGCCACCAGCCGGGTGGCCGCCTTGAGCGTCTGGGCCAGCCTCACCAGCGCCAGGGCGAGGAAGGACACCAGGATCGCCCAGAAGACGGCCACGAGGATCCCGGCCACCTCTCCACCGGACACGTCGCACCGCTCCCTGTCGCCGCTCGTCGTCGTTGGTTCGTTCTGGTCGTGCTGGTCGTGCTGCTTGTCTTCGGGTCGTCGCCCGCCGCTCTCGGGCGGTCTCCGGGCGCGGGCGGCAGGTATCGACCTTATCGCGCCGGGCAGGCGCACCCGAAACGGATAAGGGCCGCCGGCCACCCCGCCGTCCGGCCGGTCCGGACGGCCCGCCCGGACCGGCTACCGGACAAGCCCGCGGGTCCCCCGCCGACCGGCGTCGAGGGGAACCCGCGGGCTTGCTGCGTACCGTGCGCTCCGCCGGATCAGCGGGCGTAGTACTCGACGACGAGCTGCTCGTCGCAGATCACCGGGATCTCCTTGCGGTTGGGGTCCCGGTCGAGCCGGAAGGCGAGCGCCTTCAGGTTGACCTGGAGGTAGCGCGGGGTCTCGCCGTCGGGGGCGTAGCCACCCTCGCGCGCCACCTGGAAGGGGTGCTTGTCGCGGCTGCGCTCGCGGACCATCACCACGTCGTCCGGGCGGACCCGGAAGGACGGCTTGTCGACCTTCCGGCCGTTGACCTCGATGTGGCCGTGGGTGACCATCTGGCGGGCCTGGTAGATGGTGCGGGCGATTCCGGACCGCAGAACGAGCGCGTCCAGACGGCGCTCGAGCTCGACGATGAGGGCCTCGCCCGTCTTGCCCTCGACCTTCCGGGCGCGGTCGTAGGCACGCACCATCTGGCGCTCGCTGATGTCGTACTGAGCGCGCAGACGCTGCTTCTCCAGCAGCCGGACCTTGTAGTCACTGGTCTGCTTGCGGCCGCGGCCGTGCTCACCCGGCGGGTAGGGACGAGCCTCGAAGTACTTGACGGCCTTCGGGGTCAGAGCGATGCCGAGCGCCCGCGACTTCTTGACTTTGGGACGCGACTGGTTCACGGGGAACGGACCTCCATGTACGTTAGGTAAGCCTTACCTTAGCCGAGGAGAACGCATGTTTCGACCTGGGATCCCCCTGCCCAGCACTGGTCAGAGCCCCGAGGAGGGTCAGCCGCGTCCCATGGAAGACACCCTGCGGCCAACGCCGGCAGAGCGCGTACGGACTCTCGTGGAATCCAAGGCTACGGCGTCACTGACGATTCCCGGAACCGAGGACCGTCCCGGAAACGAGGCCCCGGACGACCTGGGGACGGACGGTCCGGCCGCCCGTACCGTCGCCCCCGACGGCGATGTGCTGCTGCTGGTGCCCGGCGGCTCCCCCGTCGCCCGCGCCGCCGGGTACGCCCGGGACGACGAGCTGACCTGCGTGATGGAGATCACCGACGTCGCCCCCGTCGCGATGCCCCACCGGATCCGCGGCCGCGCCCGGGTGGCCGGCTGGCTCACCCCCGTCCCGTGCGGTGAGCGGACGCGCGCCGCGGCGGCGCTGCTGGCCGAGCGGCATCCGGTGGGCGAACTGCTCGCCCTCGACCACGCGATGCGGCCCCCGGAGCCCGGCGGCCCGGCCGCCGGGATCGGGCCCGCCGGGCGGGCCGCCTGGACGCTGCTGCGGCTGGAGGTCGGCGAGGCGTACGTGGACGACCTGTGGGGCGCGGACACCGTGGAACCGGACGACTTCGCGACGGCCACCCCCGATCCGCTCGTCCGGCACGAGGCCGATCTGCTCCAGCATCTGCACGCCGCCCACGGCGAGCAGGTGCGCGGACTGTGCGCGCTGCTCGGCGACCGCTCCGCCATGGTCTGCACCCGGGGCCCGGCCACACCGGTGGCGCTGGACCGCTTCGGCCTGCGGGTGCGCTTCACGGACGAGGCGGACCGGCCGTTCGACGCCCGCTTCGACTTCCCCGAGCCGGTGCGGGGCGTGTCCGAGCTGCGGCGGGCGATGCACGCCCTGTTCGACGCGGCGACCGGCTGAGACGCCCGCCGGGACCGGCGCGGCGGGACGACCGGGCGCGGCGGCGGGGGCCGGGACGGAGGCCGAGTCCGTCCCGGTCCCGGTCCCGGGACCGGGACCGGGACCGGGACCGGGACCGGGAGGCCGAGCCCGGAACCGGGGCCGGGACAGGCCAAGCCCGCGGCCGAACCCGCGACCGAGACCGGGCCGGGGCCGTCCCGATCCGGGATCGGGACGGGCCGAGCCCGGGACCGGGGACGGCACAGGGACCGGCCAAGCCCGCGGCCGAGCCGGGGACCGGGATCGGGCCCAGGGATCAGACCCGGGGACGGGATCAGACCCGGGGACGGGACCGGGGAGGGAGAAGAGGCCGGGGACCGGGTCGAGGCCGGGCCTCGGACCGGAGCTGGGAAGAAGCCGGGACCGGGCCACGGCCAAGCCTCGGGCCGGAGCCGGGAGACGGCCAGGACCGGGACCGGAGCTAGGAAGAAGCCGGGGCCGGAGCTAGGAAGAGGCCGGGGCCGGACCGTCGGCGGACGGCGGCGGATCGCCCCGCAGCCGCGCCCGCACCCGCTCCACCACGTCCGCGTACCGCGCCTCAGCGCCGTACCGCGTCGGCTCGTAGTACCGCTTGCCGTGGATCTTGTCCGGTGCGTACTGCTGCGCCGCGATCCCGCCCGGCAGGTCGTGCGGGTAGAGATAGCCCTGCGCGTGGCCGAGCTTCTTGGCGCCCTGGTAGTGGCCGTCGCGCAGATGCGGCGGCACCGGACCGGCGAGCCCCGCCCGCACATCCGCCAGCGCCGCGCCGATCGCCGTGGTGGCCGCGTTGGACTTGGGCGCGAGCGCCAGGGCGATGGTGGCGTGGCTCAAGGTGAGCGCCGCCTCCGGGAAACCGATCAGGGCGACGGCCTGCGCCGCCGCCACGGCGGTGGGCAGGGCGGTCGGATCGGCAAGGCCGATGTCCTCGCTCGCCGAGATCATCAGCCGCCGGGCGATGAACCGCGGGTCCTCGCCCGCCTCGATCATCCGGGCCAGATAGTGCAGCGCCGCGTCCACGTCCGAGCCGCGGATGGACTTGATGAGGGCGCTGGCCACGTCGTAGTGCTGGTCGCCGGCGCGGTCGTACTTCACCGCGGCCCGGTCGACCGCCTCCTCCAGCGTGCCGAGCGCGATCTCGGACTCGCCCTTGTCCAGGGCCGCCCCGGCGCCCGCCTCCAGTGCGGTGAGCGCCCGCCGGGCGTCCCCGCCCGCTATGCGCAGCAGATGTGCCTCGGCGTCCTCGGGAAGAGTGAGGGCTCCACCGAGCCCCCGCTCGTCGGTGAGCGCGCGCCGCAGCAGCCCGCGCAGGTCGTCGTCGGTCAGCGGCTCCAGGGTGAGCAGCAGCGAGCGGGAGAGCAGCGGGGAGATCACCGAGAAGTAGGGATTCTCGGTGGTGGCGGCGATCAGCGTCACCCAGCGGTTCTCGACGGCGGGCAGCAGGGAGTCCTGCTGGGCCTTGCTGAAGCGGTGGATCTCGTCCAAGAAGAGCACGGTGTCCCGCCCGTACGCCCCGGAGGAGCGCCGCGCGCCGTCGATGACGGCCCGGACCTCCTTGACCCCCGCGGTGATGGCCGACAGCTCGACGAAGCGCTTCTGGGTGGCCTGGCTGACCACATACGCCAGCGTCGTCTTGCCGATGCCGGGCGGGCCCCACAGGATCACCGAGGACGGCCCGGCCGGGCCGCCGCCGCCCTCGCCCACGAGCCGGCGCAGCGGGGACCCGGGGCGCAGCAGATGCTGCTGGCCCACGACCTCGTCGAGGGTGCGCGGACGCATCCGCACGGCCAGCGGGCTGCTGGCCGGGTCCTTCTCCTGGCGGTCTTCTGCGGCGGCGGTGAACAGGTCTGGCTCCACGCGGGAAGCCTATGCCAAGCCACCGACAACGCTGCCAGGCTCCGTGCCGACGGGGGTCGGACTCCGTGTCGGCGGGGGCGCGGTCCGTACCGACGCGGGTGCGACTACGTACCGGCGGGGATCGGGCTCAGCCCTGCGCACCCGTCCAGAAGTCCCACCAGCGGGTCAGGATCAGCATCCCGATCACGCCGATCCAGAGCACCGGGACCACCCAGTGGAACTCCATGAGCCCGCGCCGCAGCCCGTCCGGGGCGGGCAGGTACCCGTGCTTGAGGTTGTGGCCGGTGACGTAGCAGAACATCACGATCGTGGCGACCCAGGCGAGGCAGCACCACAGGCACAGCGAGCCGATCACGTACAGCGACTCGTACTGCAGCCAGGTCACGAAGCCGACGCCGAAGAGGCAGCCCGCGTTGAAGGTCAGCCAGTACCAGCGGGGGAAGCGCGCCCCGGTCAGCAGCGACATGCCCACGCAGATCACGATGCCGTAGGCGACCAGTCCGAGCATCGGGTTGGGGAAGCCGAACGCCTGCGCCTGGTCGCTCTCCATGATGTTGCCGCAGGAGACGACGGGGTTGAGGCTGCAACCGGGAGTGAAGACCTTACCGTCGGCCTTGTACTCAAGGATCTTGTTCTTGTCGATCGTGATGACCCAGGCCGCGAGGAGACCCAGGGCGCCCGTGATCACGAGCAGCAGGGCGAAGGCACGGCCGCCCCCCGTCCCGCCCCGCCCGCCCTCGTGTGCCTCGCCGGACTCCACGTCGTCCATCACTGTCGTCGCCATACTCGCCGTCCGTCGCTCTCCACAGTGCCAGCCCCGTCGGGCACGGCCATTGTGCCGCACCCGCCCTCGCCGCAGGGCGCACTCGGCGGGGTCATGCCATGGTGCCCGGTCCTCCGTTCGGAGGACATAAGACGGGCTTCCCGGTCGTCCCCGGGGCCCGCGCGGCAGCGTCGGGCTCATGGCCATGGCGGAAGAAGCGGTACGGGTGCGCGGGCTGCGCGAGCGATACGGCGCGGTGACCGCGCCGGACGGCGTTGACCTGGGCATCCGGCACGGTGAGGGTTCGGGATCCTGGGGCCCGACGGGGCGGGCGAGGGCACCACGGTGGAGATCTCCGGGGTCACCGGAGCCGGGACGCGGGTGAGGTCACGGTGCTGGGCCGGGACCCCGCCTCCGGCGGGCGGCAGCGGCGTTCCCGGGTCGGCATCGTTTGGCAGGATGAATCGGCCCCGGCCGAGTTGACGGTGCGGGAGACGGTGCGGCACTTCGCGCGCTCCTCCCCGCGTTCGCGCGATCCCGACGAGGTCGTGTCGGAGCCGGCACCACGACATGCCGCCGGTCCGCCGCCCTTGGGGCCTCATGGGGCGTACCGCCCGGGAGAACCTCGCGGAGGCCCGCGCCCTGGTCGCCGGGCGGGCCCGGTCGGCCCATCCGCTGCGGGCCTTCGGCAAGCTCGGCGTGGACGACCGCACCGCGGCGGTCACCAGCGCGATACGGCTGGGCCTGCTGCAGGAAGCCGCAGAAGGGGCCCGGGGCGTTCCCCCGGGCCCCCTGACGAGCCTCCCCTGACGAGCCTCGCTCAGGCCAGGCGCGAGCGGACCGCCTCGACCACCTCGGTCAGCGGCACCGGCGCCTGCTCGCCGGACTCCATGTCCTTCAGCTGGACCACGTCCTCGGCCAGGTCGCGCTCGCCGGCCACGATCGCGTAGCGCGCACCGCTGCGGTTGGCGGCCTTCATCGCGGCCTTCAGCCCCTTGCCGCCGTAGGCGAAGTCCGTGGCGACACCCGCCGTACGGAGGTCGCCGACCACGCCGAAGAGGACCTTCCGGGCCTTCTCCCCCAGCGGCACCGCGAAGACGCTGACCGCGTCGGGCAGGTCCAGCTGGACGCCCTCGGCTTCCAGGGCCAGCACCGTGCGGTCCACGCCGAGCGCCCAGCCCACCGAGGGCAGCGCCGGGCCGCCGATCATCTCGGACAGCCCGTCGTAGCGGCCGCCGCCGCCGACCGCGGACTGTGAGCCCAGCCCGTTGTGGACGAACTCGAAGGTCGTCCGGGTGTAGTAGTCCAGGCCGCGCACCAGCTTCGCGTCGTCCTCGAAGCTCACGCCCTGCGCGGTGATCAGCTCGCGGACCTCCGCGTGGTACGCCGTGCACTCCTCGCACAGGTGGTCGCGCAGCAGCGGGGCGTCGGCCAGCTGCTTGCGCACCGCCTCGCGCTTGTCGTCCAGCACCCGCAGCGGGTTGATCTCCACCCGCCGCCGCGTGTCCTCGTCCAGGTCCAGGCCGCGCAGGAAGTCCTGGAGTGCGGTGCGGTAGGCGGGGCGGCAGGTGGCGTCGCCCAGCGAGTTCAGCAGGATGCGGAAGTCGCGCAGCCCCAGCGAGCGGTAGGCGTCGTGGGCCAGGACGATCAGCTCGGCGTCCAGGGCCGGGTCCTCGGCGCCGATCGCCTCCGCGCCGACCTGCGAGAAGTGGCGGTAGCGGCCCTTCTGCGGCCGCTCGTAGCGGTAGTACGAGCCCGAGTACCAGAGCTTGACCGGCAGGGATCCGGCCTTGTGCAGATTGGCCTCCAGGGCGGCGCGCAGCACCGAGGCGGTGCCCTCGGGGCGCAGCGCGAGCTGGTCACCACCCTTGGTGGTGAGGGTGTACATCTCCTTGGTCACGATGTCGGTGGACTCGCCGACGCCCCGGGCGAAAAGCTCCACGTTCTCGAAACCGGGGGTTTCGATGTAGCCGTAGCCGGAGCGCTTGAGCGGTGCGGCGATCGCCTCGCGCACCGCGAGGTACGTCGCGGAGGCCGGCGGGATCAGGTCGTACGTGCCCCGGGGGGCCTTGAAGGTGCTCAAGGTGAAGTCTCTCGTCACATTCCTCGTCGCGGAGCCGGGCGCTGCGCGCCGTCTCCCAGGCCGGCGGCCACCTCGCGCAGATACGGGTTGGTGGCGCGCTCACGGCCGATGCTGGTCTGGGGGCCGTGGCCGGACAGCACCACGGTCGAGTCGTCGAGCGGCAGGACCACACGGGCCAGCGACTCGAGCATCTCGGCGTGATCGCCGCCGGGCAGATCGGTGCGTCCGATGGAGCCGGCGAAGAGCAGGTCGCCCGAGAAGAAGACGGACGGGACGTCCGCCTGCTCGGGCATCCGGAAGGTCACCGACCCCTTGGTATGGCCCGGGGCGTGCGCGACGCCGAACTCCAGACCGGCCAGCTTCAGCTCGGCGCCGTCGGCCAGCTCCTTGACGTCGTCCGGCTCCCCCACGGTGAGTTCACCCATCAGCGGCATGCCGATGGAGCGCCCGAGGGCCTTCTCGGGATCGCTCATCATGAAGCGGTCGGCCGGGTGGATCCAGGCCGGCACGTCATGCGCGCCGCAGACCGGGACCACCGAGGCGACATGGTCGATATGGCCGTGGGTGAGGACGACGGCGACGGGCTTGAGCCGGTGTTTGGCGACCGCCTCCTCGACGCCTTGGGCCGCCTGATGGCCCGGGTCGATGATCACGCACTCCTCACCGGCGGCGGGGGCGACCAGGTAACAGTTGGTCCCCCAGGCCCCGGCGGGGAACCCGGCAATGAGCACGATCGTCCTTCAGGGTCGTCCGGTGGAAGTTGTCAGCGGCTTCAGAGCCTACCGGCGGCGCCCTCGCCACAGCGAACCCGTATACGGTACGCCCGAACCCTCATACACAACAGCAGGACACCGACGGCACACGCCATGAGGAGACGACCCGGTGGTCAGTAACGAGCAGCGGCGGCGGCAACTCGCCCGGGAGAAGTACCTTCGGCAGCAGCAGCGGCGCGAAACCGCCCGGCGCAAAGCGCGCCAGCGCAATGTGGTGATCGCCTCCGTCCTGGCCGTGGTCCTGGCCGGGGGCGGTGCCGTGGCGGCCACGGGCGCGCTGTCCGGGAACGACAAGGACAAGAAGGACGACGCCGCCGCGTCCGGCACCCCCTCAGCCGCCCCCACCAGCAAGGCGCCGGACCCCTGCGCCAAGGAGGCGAAGGCGGTCGCGGACAAGAAGCCGAAGAAGATGTCGTGGAAGAAGGAGCCGGCGGTCACCATCGACAAGTCGGCCTCGTACACCATGCGGCTGCAGACCACCTGCGGGGACATCTCCATCGCCATGGACGCAGGGAAGGCGCCGCACACGGTCAACTCCTTCAACTTCCTGGCCGGAAAGGGCTTCTTCGACCACACCAAGTGCCACCGGCTGGTGAACTCGCAGATCTACGTGCTGCAGTGCGGTGATCCGCAGGGCACCGGTATGGGCGGCCCCGGCTACACCATCCCGGACGAGAACCTGAAGGACTCCTCGCTCAAGGGCGGCACGTACCCGGCCGGCACGGTCGCGATGGCCAACCAGTACAACCCCCAGACCAAGCAGGGCCGGAACACCGGCGGCAGCCAGTTCTTCCTGGTCTACCAGGACAGCCGGCTCCCGCCGGACTACACGCCCTTCGGCACCGTCGACAAGGCCGGGATGAAGGTCCTGAAGAAGATCGCCGCCGCCGGGGCCGCGCCCGCCGACCAGACGATGAACACCGCCCCGAACGCCAGCGTGGTGATCAACAAGGCGACGGTCACCGCGTCCTGAGGTCCCTGACGTGCGTACTGCGAAATTTCGGTCGCGCAGGATACGGACAGCCGGGGCACCGGTCGCCTATGTTGGCGTTGTGTAGGGCGCCTGCCCCCGGTGGCCGCCGCCCTGCCGTGAGACCGGCCGGGCGTATCCCGGCCGGAAGAAACTGTGGACGATGCCCGCGGGCCGCGCGCCCGCCCCGGCATCATGTGGAGGAGGCGCTGTGAGCAGCGAGCCTTGGGGCCGCGTCGATGAGACGGGGACCGTGTACGTGCGTACGGCCGACGGGGAGCAGGTCGTCGGATCGTGGCAGGCGGGATCTCCGGACGAGGCCCTCGCCTACTTCGAGCGCAAGTACGACGGCCTGGTCGTCGAGATCGGCCTCCTCGAGCGCCGGGTCAGGACCACCGATCTGTCGGCCAAGGACGCCACGGCGGCCATCGAGCACATCCGGCAGCAGGTCGACGAGCACCACGCGGTCGGCGATCTGGACGCGCTGAGGAAGCGGCTCGACAAGCTCGCCGGGGAGGTCGAGGTCCGGCGCGAGCAGCGCAAGGCGGCCAAGGCGGTCCAGGCCGACGAGGCCCGCAGGGCCAAGGAGGAGCTGGTCGCCGAGGCCGAGCAACTGGCCGCCAGCGAGCAGTGGCGGGCGGCCGGGGAGCGGCTGCGCGCCCTGGTGGACACCTGGAAGGGCCTGCCCCGACTGGACCGCAGGACGGACGACGAGCTGTGGCACCGCTTCTCGCACGCCCGCTCGGCGTTCTCCAAGCGGCGCAAGGCGCACTTCGCCGCGCTGGACGCCCAGCGCGAGGAGGCCCGGCAGACCAAGGAGAAGCTGGTCGCCGAGGCCGAGGCGCTGTCCGGTTCCACCGACTGGGGTCCGACCGCGGCCCGGTACCGGGAGCTGATGGCCGACTGGAAGGCCGCGGGCCGTGCGCAGCGCGAGGCCGAGGAGGACCTGTGGAACCGCTTCCGCGGGGCGCAGGACGTCTTCTTCCAGGCGCGCAGCGAGGTCTTCGCGGAGCGCGACGCCGAGCAGCGGGAGAATCTCACCCGTAAGGAGGAGCTGGTCGCCGAGGCGGAGAAGCTGCTGCCGGTCTCGGACCTGAAGGCGGCCCGCGCGGCCTTCCGGTCGGTCAACGAGCGGTGGGAGGCCATCGGCCATGTGCCGAGGGACGCCCGTGCCCGTATCGAGGGCCGGATGCACGCGGTGGAGCGCGCCATCCAGGACGCCGAGGAGGCGGAGTGGCGGCGGACCAACCCGGAGGCGCGGGCGCGTGCCCAGGGGCTCACCGGCCAGCTGCAGGACGCCGTCGACAAGCTGCGGGGGCAGATCGACGCGGCCCGTGCGGCGGGGAACAACGCGAAGGCCGACAAGCTCTCCAAGGAGCTCGAGGGCCGGCAGGCGCTGCTCGACCAGGCGCTGAAGGGCCTGCAGGAGTTCGGCGGCTGACGCCACCCGTGGCGCCCGTGCGATACGGCGGCGGCCCCCGGCGCACTCG